>JAAUSC010000039.1 GCA_012031965.1 Scytonema sp. RU_4_4 | reverse complement strand
GCGAGATACCAACGTTGGCTATCTAGGCGTATTATCGCGTTGCCAGCATCATAATCTCATGTATCACGCTTAAAATCAATAAAGCCGTCCTACAAGGACGGGGCTCTAACCCCAAAATTTTCGGTAGCTTAACAATCACCTAACCAGTTTTTCAGTCGGGAGTCCGAATTCCCCACTTCTATAAGTGGTAAATTTCACTTGGGGTTTAAATCCCTATTTTCTACCTGATAACTGATAACTGATAACTGTTTGACCTGTTTCCAACCTTGCATAACTTTGATGATTTTGTTATGAAATCTTATCTAGCCGCCGCTATTCAAATGACCAGTGTGTCCAATTTACAAAAAAATTTGGCACAAGCAGAGGAATTCATCGATTTAGCCGTGCATCAAGGTGCTGAATTAATTGGTTTGCCAGAAAACTTCTCCTTTATGGGTGAGGAAAATGAAAAACTGGCTCAAGCTGGTGCGATCGCCCAAGAAACAGAAAAATTTCTCAAAACGATGGCGCAGCGTTTTCAAGTCACCATTCTAGGCGGCGGCTTTCCAGTTCCTGTAGACGACACTAACACTCTTGTCTACAACACTGCCTTACTCATCGACCCTAGTGGTCAAGAACTCGCACGTTACCAAAAGGTACACCTGTTTGATGTTAACGTCCCAGATGGTAACACTTATCGAGAATCCACGACAGTCATGGCTGGTAAGCAATTACCGCCTGTTTACTTCTCACAAGAACTCGGTCATATAGGGCTATCGGTTTGCTACGATGTTCGCTTTCCGGAACTTTACCGACACATGGCTCACAAAGGCGGAGATATCATATTTGTTCCTGCTGCGTTTACAGCCTTTACTGGCAAAGACCATTGGCAAGTCCTCCTGCAAGCGCGTGCTATTGAAAATACTTGCTACATCATCGCTCCAGCACAAACCGGCATTAACTACGCCCGCCGCCAAACACACGGACACGCCATGATTATAGATCCTTGGGGAGTCATTTTAGCAGATGCAGGTGAGCAACCAGGAGTGGCGATCGCCGAAATGAATCCATCAAGGCTAGAGCAAGTCCGCCGGCAAATGCCTAGCCTACAACACCGTGTTTTTGTGTAATTTTACCAAAATTTGGGTTTCCTAATTTCGCCTCTCTCCTGCACAGAGGGGTGACTGCACTTGTCTATCTAAGTGGTCAATCAAACAAGGAAGACAGGAACTTAACTGGTATCAAGCTCAGTCTAACCAATAGAAAAGTCTCGATCTTGACTGAGCTTGAGTACGTAAAAATACCAGTTTCCTGTCAAATCACCGAGCTAAAGCTTAAGTATTTCTTATACTTTCATTAATTTTTCTTTATACTTTTATCTCTTATTTTTATAACGAATAGGGAATAAAGTGTAAGCGTTACTTGAACCAAAGCCAATGCACCGTTACAGAGCGAAAGCGTTCTGAAAGATCAGTATGAAGCTCATCCCTAATAATCGTATTTTGAATGACATATTTTTTAATTTCCGTACCCAAAGCATATTTCATGCTCTTATCTGTGGATTGTTTACTGTCTCAGTCTTATTACCGCAACTCGCTGTTGCTCGTCGTCCTGTTTCAAAACTTGTTGAGCCTGATAAGACTCCCACAACAACCAGTGAAGCTTGCAGCAACAACGATATCAGCCTAAATAACCAAGTTTCCCGTGTCGCTAGCAATGTTGTGTTGGCATCTACCTGGGTCAGTAAGCCAAATTGGGGGTTAGAAAACATTGTGGGAACTCTTGGTCCATATGTCTATGCTTTCCTCAATCGTAGTTCTTGGCCCAATATTAATGAGCGGGCGAAGCAGGCAAGGGTACCTATTCTCATGTATCACGACATCATACCAAAAAAACAAGTCTTTTTTGATGTCACTCCAGAAGAATTAGAACAACATTTCCAAACCCTCAAAGACAATGGTGTCACTCCTATTAGTCTTGACCAGCTCATGACTCATTTACAGACGGGAATGCCACTCCCAGAAAAGCCCGTTGTGTTGACATTT
Organism: Scytonema sp. RU_4_4; assembly: GCA_012031965.1. Lineage (GTDB taxonomy): Bacteria > Cyanobacteriota > Cyanobacteriia > Cyanobacteriales > Nostocaceae > Brasilonema. Next base: position 41,518 of record JAAUSC010000039.1, on the reverse strand, counting down.
GATGATGGTTACGGGGGACACTACGAGTATGTTTATCCATTACTCAAAAAATACGGCTACCCTGCTGTATTTTCTATTTATACCAATGGTGTCGGCAATAATGTTGGTCGAACTCATGTCAGTTGGGAACAAGTCAAGGAGATGGCGGCTAATCCCTTAGTAACAATTGCTGCTCATAGCGTCAGTCATCCAGCTGATTTAACAGTTTTGCCACCTGAACAAATCCAAAAAGAAGTTGTCGAGTCTAAAAAAATATTAGAGGCAAACTTAGGGATTCCTATTCGCTACTTTACCTATCCTGCTGGAAAATATAACGAGCAAGTTGCAAGTTTGGTGCAAGCAGCAGGATATGACTCAGCACTGACTATGAATGATGTGGATGAACGGTTTGCGGGTGCGTCAGAGAATTTATTAGCAGTTTCCCGCTTTGGTCAATCCAGATTAGAAGACGTGATAGCTCAAACTTGGGGAGGTACCAAATTACCAAGCTGGAAAATAGGCTTTGATTTTGCAAGTCCAGTTCAAAGAACTGACATGACGATTGATAAAATTCCTCTCATCCTAGTTTCAGGTGGTCAACCAATCACTATCCACGCTGATAGCCGTTATACGGTCAAGGAGATTTTGGCTAGGAGTAATACCAATGCTGTTGCTGCTGTGGATGGAGGTTTCTTCTCTCTGAAATTCTTAAATTCTAATGTGATGATTGGACCTGTCTTGAGCCAAGTCACCAAACAATTCATTCCTGGTAACAATGGCGATAATCAGAAACTAGGTGGACGTCCTTTAGTTTTGATTAGTCCTCATGAAGTACGCTTCATTCCTTTCGATCCACTCAAACATAACACTTTAGAGGGAATACAAGCTGAAATGCCCGAAGTGACTGATGCTTTTGTCGCAGCGGCGTGGTTAGTCAAAGATGGTCAACCTCGTGAAGCAACTACTTTTAACGGGCTGTTTGATTTTAATGCTGCAAGGTATCGGGCTTTTTGGGGTGTGAACCAAAATAAACAAGCCACCATCGGTGTTTCTTTGGAATCTGTTGACTCTATATCTTTGGGAGTCGCACTCGTTAAGGCTGGGTTACAGGATGTCGTGATGGTTGATTCGGGTCAAAGTACTTCTTTGGTTTATCAAGGAGAATCTCTTGTACGTTACGAACCTCGTCCTGTCCCGCATGCAGTTGCACTTCTGGGATCTCCGTCCATGACGAACACTCCTCCGTGTGTTTTGGTGCAGAAGAAAACAAAACACCGAAGAACTTAAATTCGTAGTCTAACCAGCCAAAAAAAGATTGCTGAGAAGCAAAACAAAAAACCGGGGAACCGAAACATTACCCAGTTCAGTCTAACTAGTATAAGAATCCTCAGTGATGTTGTAGGGACAGCACAATGTCGTGTCCCTACTTACTTATTCTCAGAATTAGACGGTTGCAGTTTTCTTAGTCACGGCGTTGAGTTCGCCCTTGGCATACTTAGCAGCAAACTCTTCAAGTGAAACCTGCTTAATCTTGCTAGCATTACCAGCAGTGCCAAATTGTTGATAGCGCTCAACACATACCTTCTGCATATATTTGATAGAAGGCTTGAGGAAGTGACGAGGGTCAAATTCTTTGGGATTTGCTGCCAAAGCTTCACGTACTGCTGCGGTAATAGCCAGACGGTTGTCTGTGTCAATATTTACCTTACGCACACCGCTCTTGATACCTTTTTGGATTTCTTCCACAGGTACACCGTAGGTTTCGGGAATTGCACCGCCATACTGGTTAATCAGTGCAAGCAAATCTTCTGGTACAGAGGAGGAACCGTGCATGACCAAGTGGGTGTTGGGCAAACGGCGGTGGATTTCTTCAATGCGGCTGATTGCCAAAATTTCACCAGTTGGCTTGCGGGTGAATTTGTAAGCACCGTGGCTAGTACCAATAGCTACCGCCAAAGCATCTACCTGGGTTTGTTCCACAAAGTCCACTGCTTGGTCAGGATCAGTCAGCAGCTGGTCGTGTGAAAGAACGCCTTCCGCACCGTGACCATCTTCAGCTTCACCCATACCAGTTTCCAGAGAACCCAAGCAACCAAGTTCGCCTTCAACGCTGACACCCAGCGAGTGAGCCACTTTCACCACTTCGCGGGTCGTGCTAACGTTGTACTCGTAGCTTGCTGGGGTCTTGGCATCAGCTTCCAGCGAACCATCCATCATCACGCTGGTAAAGCCGTTTTTAATTGCTGAGTAGCAGGTAGCAGGTTCATTGCCATGATCTTGGTGCATGGTAATGGGAATATGGGGGTAGGTTTCTACCGCTGCCAAGATGAGGTGACGCAGGAAGTTTTCACCAGCATACTTACGAGCACCACGAGAGGCTTGCAAAATCACGGGGCTATCTGTTTCTTGGGCAGCCTGAACAATAGCTTGAATCTGCTCCAAGTTGTTAACGTTGAAAGCAGGTATGCCGTAACCGTTTTCTGCCGCGTGATCCAACAGCAGCCGCAGGGATACGAGCGCCATAGATAGTCCTCCTAATAGGTTAGTCAGCTAGTGGGTGAGACAAGCGTAAATGTGTACGCTATTCTTAATAGTATTTTAAGCTTATAGGAAATTATAACTAGTGATGCGCCCCTTATGTTGAAAAACTTTAAGCGAAGTAAGGTGGACACTACCGAAATTACTCTATCATTTCAATGACTAAGTTTTGTACCTTGAGTTACAAAGCTCATCAAGCATACCGTTGAAGCCATAATCTGTACTCTTTGTCAATGACTTTAAGATTCAGTCATTAGGACTCAGAACTTTCATATGGGTCGCCCGGGATTCGAACCCGGAACTAATCGGTTAAAAGCCGAGTACTCTACCGTTGAGTTAGCGACCCTTTTTTTTTAATTTGCAAAACCTAAAACATCATAGCATAATCTCAGAGGTATTTGTAAAGGGGTTTAGAAAAAATTTGCCGTCAAGCGTACAGTTGCTGTATGGCAAGTTTCCGGTTCCAACACAGTTAGATGTTCACCTGTGTTGAGAGCATTGCGGGCAGCACTCCACGGTTCTAAGCAATAATAGTCTTTGCCTTTAACCGTCCAAAAGACGAGAGTAGAGTATGTATCGTCATATTCCAGCGTCAATTTCAGCCTGCGAGCATGATCTGTGACTGTAGCTGATTGACCGCTTAGCTGCTTAAAAGCGACATCAATTTCATCACGGTTATAGTCAAAATCACCGTTAAATGAGTGAATTTCCTTAGTTATTTGGTCTTGGTACTCTTGCGAGGGTATTTCAAACTGGAGTTGATTTTTATCCATTGTTAAAAAGTAAGGATGGAAGCCTGTAGAAAAAGGCATTCGTTCAGTGGAAAGATTAGTGTACTTCTGGCTGATTTCTAATGTATTGCCCTGTATTTGATAAGTAAAAGCGAGTTTAAAGTCAAAAGGATAAACTGCGCGTGTTTGTTCGTTACTACTTAAGACTAAAGTGAAACTGGCGGTTTGATGAGTCACGTAGTCTTGTGTAAATTCCCAAGGCAAGTCGCGAGCAAAGCCGTGTTGTTTGAGAGTGTACTGCTTGTTGTTGAGAGTATAAGTGTTATTAGGTAAGTTCCCGCAGATGGGAAACAAAATTGGAATTCCACCCCTGACACTCAATTGAGGATTAGCAAAACGCTCTTCGTCTAAGTAAAGAATTTCTTGACCTTGTACGCACCAGCTCGTGATAATACCACCTCTTTCTGGTACAACCTCCAGCCGAGACTGATTTGTTTGAATATAAGGTTTATTCATTGTACTGCTATGTACTGCTATGCTTGGAGTGCGTTTGATACACGTTTTCAGTCTTTAGTCTTGAAGTGCTAAGTAGAATCTAAAGATATTCAGTACTCAGCACTTCAATACTCACCACTTTTTATTCATCTTCCGCAAACACAAAGCGATACAATTCGCTGGGGTTGGGTTCGGGGCTACTTTCAGCAAATTTTACTGCTTCGTCGATAACTTGCTGTATCCGCTGGTCAATTGCCTTAAGTTCTTCATGAGAAGCCAAGTTTTGCTCGACCAGATAGGTAGCAAATCTCTTAATTGGGTCACGAGCAAACCAAAACTCTTTTTCAGCCTTAGTTCGCAGTTCATCTGGGTCAGCCAAAGAGTGACCCCGGAAACGGTAAGTCAGTGCTTCAATTAAAGTGGGACCATCTCCTGCACGAGCACGGGCTACGGCTTCCTGCGCGACTGCTCGCACCGCCAGGATATCCATACCGTCTACTTCAACTCCAGCCATGTTAAATACGCTGGCTTTTTGATAAATCTCTGGTTGGGAAGTCGCCCGTTCGTGAGCCATGCCGATCGCCCACTTGTTATTTTCTACCACAAAAAGAATTGGCAGTTTCCACAGCGCTGCCATATTCAACGTCTCGAAAAACTGACCGTTATTAGCTGCTCCATCGCCAAAAAAGCAAGCAGTCACTTGGTCAGCGCTTTCATCACCTAACACTTCGCGGCGGTATTTCGTTTGAAAAGCCGCACCAGCAGCAACGGGAATACCCTCGGCTACAAATGCATAACCACCTAGCATGCGATGTTCGCGAGAAAACATATGCATGGAACCACCACGTCCTTTGCTGCACCCTGTGGCTTTACCAAATAACTCTGCCATCACCTCTTTTGCAGGGACTCCCGCACTCAGACCATGAACGTGGTCGCGGTAAGTGCTGCACACGAAATCTTCGCCTGGTCGCATCGCTCCTTTCACGATACCGCTGGATATGGCTTCCTGACCGTTGTACAGGTGGACAAAACCAAACATTTTGCCCCTGTAGTACATCTCGGCACACTTATCTTCAAAGGTGCGCCCTAGTACCATGTCCTCGTACAACAGCAATCCTTCTTTTTTGGTTATTTGTACGGTAGCCGCATCAAATTTGGGTAATGTGCGTTCTTGGACCATTATTTTGTGAGTATTCCTGTTGTAAAACTTAAAGTTACGATTTGAGATAAGTTGCGCTCATGCAGCGTAAGCTTTTAAAAAGATAGCGTTTAAAGGAGTCAATAATCAAACCCGTTTTGCTGCTGTTGTTCATCTCGTTCCACAGCAATCGGTAGTACACCAATCTTGGTTTCTAGACTACCTACCAAAATAGCTTGTTTTCTGCATATTTATTAACAATTTCGGGAAATCGTTCCGAAAATCAGTATTTTTCTGTAGATTCTTGTCATCAAAGAAGAAATTATGATAAACTGGGGTTCGCTGTATATTAGCAAACCTTTCAAGTGGTGCTTCTCTGATCATATGCTAGAGAAAGTCCCTCTGAATCAGTTGCAGGAATGGTCAGACCAGACATCCCGAAAAGAGAACAAAGGAAGACTCCTGCAAACAAACTGTTATTTATGCTGTTATCGAAGACATTGTAGTCAATTTTTGGTTTGTCAAATAGTTTGCAATTTTGAGAAGCCAAAAATCATACAAATATTCTTAAAAAGATTGGATACTTATCAGTTTAAGCAAAACACTAGTACCATAACAAGATTATATCATTGTAAGAACACTAGTAAAGTTGTTGCAAAACAGACTTCTAGTGTGAAACTGATAGGTGATGGTTATGGCACTTTTTTACAAGCCTGGAATACTCTAGGAGAATTATGTTGATCGTGCTGCAGGGGAAGTGAGCCGTGCAAATTCCGCTAGATTACTACAGAATTTTAGGGATACCAATGGCGGCAAGTGAAGAACAGTTGCGGCAGGCATATAGCGATCGCGTCGTGCAATTACCGCGTCGTGAGTATTCCCAAGCAGCAATTACATCTCGAAAAAACTTAATAGAAGAAGCTTACGTGGTTCTCTCTAATCCAAAAGAGCGTAAAACATACGACCAGCTTTATCTTGCCCATGCCTATGGTTCTGACAGCACTCAGGGTGGCGCAGTCGCTGTTGAGAGTCGCAAGCAAGGTCATATTGGTGATCTTGATTCTCAAACTCTTAATATCGACATTTCCCAAGATGAATTCATTGGTGCTTTATTGATTTTGCAGGAGCTTGGGGAATATGAACTTGTTCTAAAGCTGGGTCATCCGTACCTAGTTAATAGAAATGGTACAAGCAGGGTCCAAGGCGATAGAGAGGATATAGACGAAGTTCCTTATCCTGGTGAACGTCCAGACGTTGTACTTACGGTTTCCCTCGCTTGTTTAGAACTGGGTCGCGAGCAATGGCAGCAAAGTCACTACGAAAATGCTGCGATTTCCCTAGAAACTGGAGAGGAACTCTTAGCACGCGAAGGGTTATTCCCCAGTGTTCGCTCGGAAATCCAGTCTGACTTGTATAGATTACGACCTTACCGGATTTTGGAATTACTTGCGCTACCTGAAGAACAGACCAGCGAACGAAAACAAGGGTTGCAATTATTGCATGATCTTTTAGATGAGCGTGGTGGTATTGATGGTACAGGAAATGACAAATCTGGTCTGAGTACAGATGATTTTCTACGATTTATTCAGCAACTGCGTAACTACCTGACCTGTACTGAGCAGCATCTTCTCTTTGAAGTAGAAAGTAAGCGCCCCTCAGGAGTCGCCACGTATTTAGCAGTTTATGCTTTGATCGCACGGGGGTTCGCCCAACGCCAACCCGCATTCATTCGTCAGGCAAGGCAAATGCTGATCCGCTTGGGTAGACGTCAAGATGTACATTTAGAACAGTCGCTTTGTGCGCTTCTATTGGGGCAAACAGAAGAAGCAAGTTGTGCTTTGGAACTCTCGCAGGAATACGAGGCTCTAGCTTTTATTCGGGAAAATTCTCAAGACTCTCCAGACCTCTTACCAGGACTTTGTTTATACGGGGAACGCTGGTTGCAAAATGAAGTGTTTCCAAACTTTCGAGATTTAGTAGACCAGCCAGCTTCCCTGAAAGATTATTTTGCCAATCAACAGGTGCAAGCTTATTTAGAAACTTTTCCAACAGAAGCAGAACCCATAGATCCAAGGACTGGAGTACACCGACAGTCTTTCCAAACACACCAGACCACTCGTCAAAGTCGCCGCAATCATTCCAAAGTCGTTGAGGGACAATTTCCAACTCAAAAAACTCCCAACTCAGAAACACCAGCCACATCAACCTTTTCCTCACCCAGTTATACAACATCGTCGAATTCATCAAGTACTTGGAGTTCACAAGCCCAAACATCTGTAGCACCACCTCCCAACACAGACGCTTCTGCCAAAGGGGCTTATCAAAACTTGAATCCTCGGTCCAAATATTCCACAGCACCCCCTCAAGGACAAACCCGAAGGAGGCGCAAACGCAGTCCATCTGCTAGCTCAGGAGGTGGGTCTGAGAATCGTGGTGGGTCTACTTATCGTCAGCGAATTTTTCCCCGTACAACTCCCGCACAAACGCGGTTGGTGCGGATAATGTTTGTTTCCTTGGGGAGTCTATTGGTGTTGTGGTTGCTGATAGCAGGAACTTTTGGATTGTTCAAAAATCTGTTTTTCCTTGGACCCTCCTTGAAAGGTGGACAGTTATCAGTTGCGCTCAATCAACCCCCAGTCGCCATTCCTGACCAAAACAGCAAACCACAATTACCAGCAGGAACACTCACTGAAGCTGCAGCAGAGGAAATCATTCAGGCTTGGCTAGACACCAAAGCCGCAGCTTTCGGACCGAACCACGAGATTGAGAGTTTGAAAAATATTTTAATGGGTTCAACATTGACAAAATGGCAACAGTGGGCATTACAGGAAAGGACTGATAACCGCCATCGGAAATACGAACATAGTGTCAAAGTAGAATCTTTAGAGGCAAATCAGGCTGATCAGCATCACTCTGCGGTAGAAGCTTCGGTGACTGAAGCCACAGAGTATTATACGAATGGTCGGATCAAGAAATCTGATAACGAAAAATTACGAGTTAGATATGAATTGGTTCGCGTAGAGGGTGTGTGGCGCATCCGGGATATGTCAGTTCTCAACAAGATAAGTATGATTCTTTAGATAAAAAAATGAATAATGAGAGATTGCAACATGGTCAAGCTGAGAATAGAACTTGAACATTTCAGTTTGTACCTCAGTAATTTCTATGCTTTTTGGGTCGTGGTCTTTACTGGTTGGGGTGCTGCGAGAGCTTTTGAATTGCCAGCAGTATTGTAAATATCATCATATCTACACTCTTGTGACTCCTCGTACTTCCTTTGTGGATTTTGGTTTTGAGTTAAGGGAACTGACTTGCCGTAGTCGAAAAGAGCTTTGTCATCAAAAATTGACAATTTCACTGTCTGTCATCTGCAAGACTTGCTCCCAACAAGCTACAATGTCATAAAATCATAACTTGATGATCCCCAAAGAGCTGATAAATACGTGAAAAGCTCAAAAATGTGTCTGGAAACCCCTTGATCCCAACGGAGGATTATTAGTTAATATTTATTAACAAAAGACTCCTCTGCTCCCCTATAAAAAATGCTGATTTTGGCATGACAGGGAATTGAAAGGGAGTAACTCGCTTTAAAAACACACTAAAAACATAACAAACTCGGCAAAACCAGGAGTCAGAAATAAAAAGAAGTTTATCTGGGGTCTATGGCTATTTATCAGCCACTTCATTAACCAGGGGACATCACGAACCTTTCAAACTACTGGAGGCCAAAATCATGGCAAAAGAACGCCCACCCTTAGAAGAGATGACATTGCGCCAACTACGCAAAGTAGCTAGCGAATATGGCGTCTCTCGTTACAGCCGAATGCGTAAATCGCAACTGCTGGCATCTGTTCAAGAAGCTCAGCGCAGTAAAGTTTCTCTCAGCCAATCTCGTTCAATGGAGGCACAGGAAACCGTGGAAGCAGCAAAATTTGAGTTAGGTCAAGTCGATCGTACTGGCGGTACTCTCGCTGATGTTGATGAAGGACTAGCAGATCTCCCTGGAGGCTACGGGGAAAGCCGTATTGTTCTCATGCCCCGCGATCCACAGTGGGCTTATACTTACTGGGATGTTTCCAACGAACACAAAGAAGAGCTGCGCCGTCTTGGAGGACAACAGCTGGCACTGCGTATTTATGATGTCACCGACATAAATTTAGAGTACCAAAGTCCCCATAGCATTCAAGAATATCCTAGTGATGAGCTTGCACGGGAATGGTATTTGCCAGTTCCGGTGAGCGATCGCGATTATGTCATCGACATCGGTTACCGTTGCGTTGATGGTCGCTGGTTAGTACTAGCTCGTTCTGCACCCGTCCACGTTCCTCCTGTCTATCCTTCCGACTGGATTGAAGATGTCTTCATCACCGTGAACTTTGATGAAGATTTGCGTGACAAAACCGTTTACGAACTGGTTCCTCCCGCCAAGAAAGTCGCAGCAGCTGCTGCTGGTAACGCCATCTACGACCAAATCTTTGGTATGGCAGAATCCGCCGAAGCAATGCGCGTGGCTGGTTCTCTATTCGGTTCCATGCAGCATGTTCCTGGTTCCGTTACTCCAGAACAAGCCATCAGTTCCTACGTCTTCCCCTCTGGTGTTGGTATGTGGGCTGTTCCAACGGTATCTGGTTTAACCATGTCTGGCGTTGGTATGTCAGGTGTTGGTTTCTCTGCTTCTGCGGTACCCATGCGTCCACGCCAGTTCTGGTTAATTGCTGATGCTGAGTTGATTGTTTACGGCGCAACCGAACCGGATGCGACTGTCACAATTGGCGGTCGTCCAATTAAGCTGAATCCAGACGGTACCTTCCGCTTCCAGATGTCCTTCCAGGATGGTTTGATTGACTATCCAATTATGGCTGTTGCTGCTGATGGTGAACAAACACGGTCAATTCACATGAAGTTTAATCGTGAGACACCATCTCGGAATACCAATACTAAGGAAGAAGCTGTTTTAGAATGGCTCTCTTGATTTTACAATTTTGAATTTCTTATTTTGGATGAGCCTCATTAACCTCCGTCACAATACAGCTGTGGCGGAGGTTTTGTCTTTAGGAGAATCTTGCTTTCAAACTACGTATCATACGGAGTTGCGTTCAAATAATCGGACTGTAGTAGATTCTTACAATTTGGAATTCAACCGCAAATATTCAAAGTTATATTCAAGCAAAGTTTAAAATTTGATAAAGCTTATTCTATGAGCTAATATTATTAGTATATATTGACTTTACATTGATTTCTAAGTAAAAACTATTAGACTTCATAGTCTCTTAATAATTTTCAAAACAAATCTAATGATTTCTTCTAGAAGCTAACAATCATCGTTAAATTTCGAGCTAAAATTTTAGATAGAAATGGCAGCAAAATTACTGAATTTAGAAAAAAAAGTATCTTCACAACAAGCTAAACGAATTTTGCTCATTGAAGACAATGATATCAATAGAATGTTACTGAGTGATTATCTTAGTTACTGTAAATACCGTGTTCAAAGCTTAGCACAAGCTTCTCATTTTTTTTCAACTATAGATGAGTTCCAACCAGAATTAATATTACTAGATCTAAAGTTACCAGATATTGATGGTTATCAACTGCTAGAACAACTTCAGCAGAACCCAGAGTTTTCAAAGATACCTGTTATTATAGTTTCAGCCTTTGCGTTCAAATCAGATCAAGAAAAAGCCTTGAGATTAGGCGCTCGTCGCTACTTTGTTAAACCTGTCAATCTTACAGCTCTTATCATGGCAATCGAAGAAGAGTTAACTAGTATTCACATGTAAACTCTCGTCTTAAGCAGACATTTATTCTAAATTTTGTGTATTAATGTACTCCTCAACACTCTGACTCAAGTTTTGTAGAGAATTGCTAAGTCGGAATATTGTGTTTTGTATTTGCTCTAATAGCAAGATAGTTGTTTGTAGTTCATTTAAAGTTTCATCTATAGCGTTACGATACTGAGATTCAAATTCTTGTGTATTCATTATTGATTTTCAGTCATAATTTGAATGAATATAGCAATCCTATTTGATTTGTCAAAATTGTGAATCTCCAGAAACCCGGTATCTCAAAAATACCGGGTTTCTCGCCTTTTACGAGGGAGCATTCCAAGGTATGTAAAAAAGATGGTAGTGGGAGCATCTTGCTCCTTACTTTATTACCGAAGCGGGCAAGATGCCGCACTACAAAATAAAATAAATTTACACTTTTAGGATTCTCCCTTGACGAGGGATTTAGGATTGCTATACATCAGGATGATAACTAATAATTTGAAGAATAGAAACCCGTTATTTCTCCTATTTTTTCATGTTTAAATTATGAAAAAAAGTCTTTTAGGTATTTCTTGCCAGTCATTCATAAATATTCTAATTCTCTATAAATAAGTATCTTTTGTAAATAGGAAAAGTGAATTTGCGATGAAAGAAGTGTAGAAAAATAAATGAGATTCCAATAACTCTGATTGACGGTGTAGATAAATACCTCAGAAAAGGTGTGGTAATTACTATAAATTAACTATTGACTAAAAACGAAATAACTAAAGTCTGTTATTAGCTATGGAAAAAATATGAAATTTAGAAAAATAAGTGTAGGTAGTTCACTTAAAATAGATATAGGTAAATTTGTAGAATTACCAAAAACTGGTTGTGACAACATTTGCTCAAACAGTACCACTCGTCAAAGAACCTGAACGCCTGGAGCGCCGACTACAAGAAATCCCGCTAGAACCTGGAGTTTATTTGATGCGAGATGGAAGCGATCGCATCATCTATATAGGGAAATCGCGGAAGTTACGTGCGCGTGTTCGTTCTTATTTCCGAGACTCACAAAGACTGAGCGAACGTATCGCGACAATGGTTAAACAGGTGACAGAAATTGAATTCATTGTCACCGATACCGAAGCCGAGGCTTTGGCGCTAGAAGCCAACCTTATTAAGCAGCACCTACCCTATTTCAACGTATTACTCAAGGATGATAAAAAATATCCTTACGTTTGCATTACGTGGTCAGAAGATTATCCGCGTATTTTTATCACTCGCAAACGCCAAATAGGTAAACAAAAAGATAAATTCTACGGACCTTATACCGATTCTCGCCTCCTGCGGGAGATATTGCGCTTGTGCAAACGTATTTTCCCTTTGCGACAACGTCCTCAGCCATTATTCAAAGACCGTCCTTGCTTGAATTATGATTTAGGACGTTGTCCGGGTGTCTGTCAGTTGCTGATTTCAGCGGAAGAATACCGCAAAACTGTGCAAAAAGTGGCGATGGTTTTCCAAGGTCGAAGTCAAGAACTCATCGATACCTTAACTGAGCAAATGCAAAAAGCAGCCGAGGCGTTGAACTTTGAGTCAGCAGCACGGATTCGCGATCAAATTGCTGGGTTAAAGTCGCTGAGCGCTGACCAAAAGGTATCCCTACCAGATGATACAGTTTCTCGCGATGCGATTGCACTCTTTTGTGATGAACAACTCGCCTGCATTCAATTATTCCAGATTCGCGCTGGGCAATTAGTGGGACGCTTAGCTTTTGTCGCGGATGCTCACGCTGAACCAGGTGCTATCTTGCAAAGAGTGTTGGAGGAGCATTATCAAAGTGCTGACTCGGTAGAAATTCCCACAGAAATTTTGGTACAACACGAATTACCTGATGGGGAGATGTTAGCGGATGTCTTAACAGAGCGCAAGGGACGAAAAGTCACGATTTTAAATCCACAGCGACAAGTCAAGGCAGAATTGATTGAGATGGTGGAGCGAAATGCTCAATATGAATTGCAAAGAACGCAAAAATTGGGCGAACGCAACCAAGAAGCAATCCAAGATTTAGCCGCCATTCTCGATTTACCTGATATACCTCACCGAATCGAGGGTTACGACATTTCTCATATTCAGGGTTCAAATGCGGTTGCTTCCCAAGTCGTGTTTATTGACGGTTTAGCCGCCAAGCAGCACTATCGCCATTACAAAATCAAGAATCCCACAGTGACAACGGGACACTCAGACGATTTTGCTAGTCTTGCTGAAGTCATCCAGCGTCGCTTTCGCAAGTATACCGAAGATCCACAACTACCTCGAATGGGAAATTCTGATTGGCCTGACCTTATCATGATAGATGGCGGTAAAGGTCAGTTGTCATCTGTCGTTGCAGTCTTACAAGAAATGAATTTATTGGAAGATTTGCGAGTCGTCAGTTTGGCAAAACAGCGAGAAGAAATCTTTTTACCAGGAGAGTCCCAACCACTGGAAACTGACGCAGAACAACCCGGAGTACAACTGTTGCGGCGCTTACGAGATGAGGCGCATCGGTTCGCCGTGAGTTTTCATCGACAGCAGCGTAGTGATAAATTGAAGCGATCGCGTTTAGATGAAATTCCTGGTTTGGGACACCATCGACAAAAGCAGCTTTTAGGGCATTTTCGCTCAGTTGATTATATTCGACAAGCAACACCTGCACAGATTGCTGAAGTTCCGGGTATTGGTCCTCACTTGGCTCAAGAAATTTACGATTATTTTCATCCTTCTTGAAATTGGTATTACTCAATACTGTTTTTTGAACAAAAATGGTGGGTAATTGAAAATTGGGAAAAACCCGTTACTCATTACCCATTACTAAAAACCAGATTAGCAAACATAAGTAATCGCGTTAATCTCCATAATTGGAATTTTTTCGGAAATTTTTGCTCACGATATCAGGTGATGATTGGTATTATTCGACTATTCTGGAGTTTTTAACTGTTTACTGCAAATACCGCTTCCAAAAAACTTGCACATCTCGTAGTTAAGAAAGATAAAGTTGATATGACGAGAAAAACGTGAGTTTCAACGCCTTATTAATTGGGATCATGAAATTCATAATGAAATTTGAATGGTTTGAGATGATTTCTATATCCACAGTTGGATAACATTTACCTTAAAAACAAAGATAATTAGAAAATACAAATAAAAAATAACAGCTAATTTTGTGTTAATTTAGACGATATAATTTATCGTCTGTTGAATTTCGTAAATCTAGAAGATTTACAGGTTTAATTTACGTTTTTTCAAAAAACACGAAGTATAAGGGTTTAAAAATGCAGATAGTACAAAAAATTCGCTGCCCAAACTGTGGTAGTGAAGGTGAAAGGCACTATTTATCAGATAGTCAGCTAACTCGAACACAATGCCCAAGATGTGACTATTTAATGATTAGTTGTACACGTACAGGCAAAGTGATTGAAGCTTATGCCCCAGGTATTTATGCACAATGTGAGTTGAGTGTTAAATCAGTACACAGTACACAGTTATCAAAAGCTTCAACCAGTTATCAGTTATAGGACTTACGCACCATCTGCTAGAAACCCGGTTTCTTCATTTGTATTTGGTTGCAAAACAGGCGATTTTTGGTAGAAACCGGGTTTATTTGCCTAAGTCCTGAGTTATTTACTGATAACTGATAACTGATAACTGATAACTGTTGAGTACCGAGTTTTGAGTCCTGAACAGAAATAACTCAGGGCTCTGAACTCGGAACTTTTTTGACTCGCAATTGTCCACAAGCAGCATCAGCTTCTAAACCACGGGAGTAGCGAACACTAACCGCAATTTGTTGCTGCTTGAGGACTTTAACAAAAGCTTGAATTCGATTTTGGTTGGGGCGTTTGTAGTCTGCTTCTGTGATGGGATTGTATGGAATCAAATTAACATGACTCTGGAATCCTCGCAGATGTCGTGCTAATTCCAATGCATGTTCTGGCAAATCGTTCACGCCAGCAAGAAGAACGTATTCAAAACTCACACGGCGTCCAGTGATTTTCACATACTCCCGACATTCAGTCAGCAAATCTTCTATAGGATAGGAACGAGCACTAGGAATGAGTTGTTCTCTTAGTGCTTGGTTGGGAGCATGAAGACTCACAGCAAGAGTGACTTGCAACTGGTGTTGAGCAAACTGGCGAATGCGATCGCGTATTCCAACAGTAGAGACAGTCAGGTTACGCTGTCCAATACCCACATCTTGATTTAAAGATTTGATAGCTCCTATAACATGAGCTGTATTCAACAACGGTTCACCCATACCCATAAATACCACATGGCTCACCCGCTGCTGAAAATCTTCTTGAACTGTCAACACCTGATCAACGATTTCATGACGTGCCAAATTGCGCTTATAACCTTCCTTACCAGTAGCGCAGAAATCACACGCCATAGGACAACCCACTTGAGTTGAAACGCAAACTGTCAGGCGCTTTTCTGCGGGGATACCGACACATTCAATAATTTGATTGTCTGCAAGTTGCAAAAGATATTTGACAGTCCCATCTGGGGCGACAGAGCGGTAGTGTATGTTTGAGCGTCCAATAGGAATTTCTGCAACTTCAGCACGCCATTGTTTAGGAAAGACAGAAATATCCGAGAGCGATCGCACTCCTTTTTGATAAATCCATTCGTGTAGTTGCTTTCCTCTGTAAGCTGGTTGTCCCTGATCATGTACCCAAGCGGTTATCTCCTCTAAACTTGCTCCGACAAGCGGTGGAATAGAGAAGTTCGGTTGTTGTGTAATACCACTAGTTTTGGGGGAAGGGAGTACAGGGACAGACTTAGCAGACATGGTAGTTAAAAAATTCGCCTTGAATCTCTATGTTAGGCTATCGCTACTCGTATTGCCTGGGTTTATGATTGCGGTTTTCAACACTTCTCCTGAGTCATCTAAATTTAAGGAGGGTCGCCACAGATATTCTTGCAAGTTAATTTTTCCTTCTGGGTTAAATTTTATCCCTTCTTGCTCGAGGAGCGATCGCTGCAAATTATCTGCTCCGTATCGTGAAGGAGATTGGGATATCTCGCCTTTGGCATTAATAACTCGATACCACGGGACGTCGGATAAGCTTATATCCATACGGTAGAGAGCATAACCTACCAGACGCGCTTTCCCATACAAGTTTGCTAAATCTGCTACCTGTCCATAGGTTGCTACTTTCCCCTTGGGAATCTGACGCACTATTTGATAGATGACATTGTAAGTAGACACTGGCGCTAATTCAATAGAGTTCCAAGACATTATTACAATTTTTATTTCTCGCGTGATGACGCTGCATAAATTAAGCCGCGATATTCACGTAGCTAGAGGAGTGTCAATTGGATACTATTGAGGAGATTGTGCTTTTGCTAAAATACTTCTTGAAACGATAAGCAACAAATAATGCTAGTCTCACGTCTGCATAGATTTTTTACTGCTCCGATAGACAAATCATCTACTTGTGAACACTTTAGAACCTCTACATCAGTTATATTTTGGTTTGGTCTGAGCCTATCGTTTGCATTTTTTTATGGTATTTTAGGGCTTCTGAAAGCTGTCAGAAATGAATACGTTGTCCAGGATGATGCGCGGGAGTATGTGTTTTGGATGCAGCGGTTTATAGATCCAGAATTACTGCCTCATGATTTGATTGCAGATTACTTTAAATCCATCACACCATCTGGATTTGCTACTGTTTACCAGTTGATGGCAAGTCTAGGTATTAATCCACTTTTACTCAGTAAAATCTTACCAATCGTATTGAGCTTGATTGCTACCGCCTACTGTTTTGGCGTTTGCCTCCAGATTTTTCCAGTGCCTATGGCTGGATTTCTCACTACATTCCTCCTAAATCAAAGTCTTTGGTTCCAGGATGATTTGGTTTCTGCCACACCTAGATCTTTTGTATATCCATTGTTTTTAGCATTTTTGTACTATACGCTACGTACATCTTGGCTAGTCGTGTCCGTAATACTCGTTCTGCAAGCGCTTATTTATCCTATACTTACATTTATTTCAGAAGGAATTTTGTTCTTACGGTTATGGGACTGGAAGTATTGGTCACCCCAGCTTAAGCAAAAGCACAGTAGCTTATTGTTGTGTGTGGCTGCTTTGGGGCTAGGCTTTCTCGCAATGCTCCCTTATGCCTTAGCTTCCTCTGAGTTTAGTCCACTTGTCACCGCTACACAAGCCAGAGCAATGCCGGAGTTTTGGTCGGGAGGACGACATCCTTTTTTTGACGACAACTTTTGGAGGTTTTGGCTAATTGGACAACATAGTGGTATTGTGCCGCCTTTATTACCTCCTTTGATTTGGGTTGGGTTGTTGTTGCCAATAGTGCTGCAAAATATGTCTTACTTCCCATTAGTTAGGCAGATCAAAAGCGAGGTTATAGTTTTATCTCAAACCGTGTTGGTATCCTTGTGTCTATTTTTTGCATCTCATGCTTTGCTACTAAAACTGTTTTTTCCTACCCGATATACAGGTCATACTTTGCGAGTTGTCATGGCGCTTGCTGCTGGAATAATGTTGACCCTAATACTGGATGCACTCTTTCGGGCTTGTGAGCAAATGACAGAATCCAGTCTCCGAAGAAAAAGGTTCGGGATTTTAGTATTAATGCTAACATTAGGAGCGACGCTCCTGCTGTTTCCTCATTTATCCAATGGCTTTCCAAGAACGAATTATAGAGTGTCTAATGAATCAGCTTTGTATAAATTTTTTCAGAGCCAACCGAAAAATATTCTTATTGCTACCCTATCTGATGAAGCAAATAATATCCCGACGTTTGCCCAACGATCTATTTTAGTTGGTAAAGAATATGCACTTCCCTTCCATCTAGGCTACTACCGCCAGATTCACCAACGAAGCATTGATTTGATTCATGCTCAATACAGTCAGGACTTATCAGCAGCACGACAGTTGATTCAGAAGTATGGGATAACTTTCTGGTTGTTGGATCGCGTAGCGTTTACACCTGATTATTTGAGCGGCAAAAGCTGGCTTAGAAGTTTTCAGCCAGCGTTTACAGAGGCTTTAACTAGCTTGGAACAGGGAACAGTTCCGGCATTAGTAATGCTAACAAAACGCTGTTCTGTGTTTGAGACTAAGAGTATGGTTGTGCTGGAAACAGACTGTATTACTCATGCACTACAGCAATAACTACTAATTCTTGTGATTGTCATACTGATACCAAATCCAGTTTTCAAACTCGTAAGGGTTGGTAGTATATGAGGATTTCAAAGAAAAACTGGCAGCATTTGTACAAAAAAATTAACCGAAAGTCGTGCCATTCCAGCCCCACATCATACCCCTAGCGTCAGCAAACTCTATGTAAATGCGATTTTGAGGTACCTTGAGTGCTTTGTTAATCTCCTGGCAAAAGTCTTGGCTCATCGCCTGGGTTTGGTCTGGCTTCATTGTACCGACACTTTTAACCTCGATGTAACATACTGAGTCAGTCGTGCCAGCAAATGTCATCGGAACTCCTGCTTCAAAAGCTGTCATCACGTAGGATTCTGGTTTTCCGGTATACTTGGCTAATTTAGCTGATAGGCTTTTGAGTAGTGCTTCAACTTCTTCTCCAAGAGGAGCAGATACGGAAGTTTGTACTTTGATTAAAGGCATAATAACAATTCAATATTCAATCTTCAAAATTATCAATCTTGATAGTATCAATTCCCCTGTTCATTTTATCGAACCACATGAGGCAACTTTAAATTCTCTTGCTACGTAGTTCAGTGTATTCGCACTAGTCAGTATCAGATTGCGAGTGCTAGCTTAACAGCATGACTGAAAGTATTGTGGTGTCTACATTTAACTACTATAGGCAGGGATAAAATGGATTCTAGTCATGAAGAGCAAAGTAGCAAATTTATCACTACTGAGCCATTAAAAGTTAGCAGTGAAGCAGGTGAGCAGAAAGTTTGGGATGCTGTTAAGAGTGCTTTTTCTGATAGAAACTGTATCGGATACTGGCGCTATCCAATTTTCTCGAAGGTTGGAGAAATTCGTAAAGAACCTGATATTCTGATTGTTGATAGAGAATTCGGTTTAGTGGTTATCGAGGTATTACCAGTCGTCATTGACCAAGTTGTTGCTATTAATGGTGATATTTGGCAGTTGCAAAACTATCACACCATAGAAGCTAACCCTAATCAACGAGCTGAACATCAACTGCGAGCGTTGATTGCCTATACAGATCGCGAATCTGCTATTTGGCGTAGGGTCACCGGACGAGCGATCGCCGTATTACCTCTCGTCACCCAAGAACAATGGCAACAAAAAGGTTTTGACCAATTACCTGAGTGTCCTCCTGTGATTTTCCAAGACCAGTTAGGTAAAGTTGGTTTAACCGAACGCATTCAACAAACTCCTGCCATAATTCCAGGGGAAAACCTGGAAGATAAAGACTGGGAATTGCTACTGTCAGTGATGAGTGGGACACCTGTGCTTCGTAAACCTCCTCGTGCGACAGTTTCGACCACAGGGATAACCCGCGCCACTATAATGGACAGTTTACGGCAAAGACTATACGAAATAGATTTACAGCAAGAACATATTGGTAAAGAAATTCCCCCAGGACCTCAGCGGATTCGCGGTATTGCTGGTTCAGGCAAAACAGTGTTGCTGTGTCAAAAAGCGGCTCATATGCACCTCAAGCACCCAGACTGGGATATTGCCTTGGTGTTTTTTACCCGCTCTCTTTATGATTTGATGATTGGATTGCTGGATCAATGGATACGGCGTTTCAGTGGTGGCGAGTTGCAGTATGACCCAAAGACAAACCTCAAGCTGCGAGTGCTTCATGCTTGGGGAGCAAAGGAACATCCTGGTTTGTACAGCATGATCTGCGACTACCACGGTAAAAGACGCGGAACGGTTGTAGACACAAAGGAAGGACAACCTAACCGAGGTTTGGCAGACTTGTGTAAACGGCTACTCGAAGAGATAAAAATTGAACCGATGTTTGATGCCATCCTGATTGATGAAGGTCAGGATTTAGTAGCCGAAGAGGATTTGAAATATCAAGATAAACAAGCAATTTACTGGTTAGCTTATCAAGCGTTACAACCTGTCAGTGAGGAAAAACCAGAGGAACGGCGCTTAATTTGGGCTTATGATGAAGCACAAAGTCTTGATAGTATAGCAGTACCAAAGGCAAAAGAGGTATTTGGCGAGAATTTAAGCAATCTTTTGAGTAAGCAACCACAATACTCCGGTGGTATTAAACGTTCTGAAGTGATGCGCCGTTGTTACCGCACTCCGGGACCAATTCTCACAGCAGCTCATGCAATTGGTATGGGTTTGCTACGTCCAGAGGGGATGCTTGCAGGTATCACTAACAAAGATGATTGGAACAGAATTGGTTACGAAGTTAAGGGAGACTTCCGGCGTGTTGGTAAGCCGATAACCATACATCGACCCCCACAATCTTCACCAAATCCAATTCCTGAACTTTGGGGCAAACCTGTATTGGAATTTCAAACTTACGGTTCTCGCCAAGAAGAAATGACGGCACTGTCCCAGAACATTATGCATAATATTGTTCATGATGGTCTTAATCCCAGCCGTGATATCTTAGTGGTGATTTTAGGTTCTCCTTCCGAAGCAATAGAGTTAGAAACTGAAGTTGCGGGTTTCTTAATGGACCAAAATATTGATGTTTATATCCCCACTGCTTTAACTTTAAATGATTTGGTTCCCCAATGGCCCAACAACGACCCAGATAAATTTTGGCATGAAGGTGGGGTTACAGTGTCCCGCATCAATCGTGCTAAGGGAAATGAAGCTGATATGGTCTATGTGGTTGGCTTTGATAATGTCGCTCGCAATGAAGATGATGTGAATTGCCGTAACCAATTGTTTGTCGCTTTAACTAGGACGCGGGGTTGGGCAAGTCTGAGTGGTGTCGGTCATTATCCGATGTATACTGAGATGCAGCAAGTCATTACCAGTGGTGATACTTTCACGTTCACTTACAAGCGCCCACCGAAACGCGATATTGGTGATGGAGAAGCAGTCTAGAGTAGGAACTAGAGTAGGAAAGTACAAAGAGTACTACTTAATTTTGTTGACTTCAGCAGCTTTGTCATCCTCTAAATCAGCTTGCTCAAATTGGGTAGTTTTGGGCAAAGCTATCTTAATATCTGATTTAGCATCAATTTCTACTTGGACATTTTGGAATTTTCCATCTAAAAGATGTCCGCCAGTTTTTCGATTTTCAGTTATAAAATGCAGATGATAGCCACTCACATTAATTCCTTGCATATAATTTGGTGTACGAAAGCCTACCAAAGTACCCCTCACATTTTTTAACTCAAAAATAGATTGGTCTTTAGCTACATCTACTAAAGGACGATAGGGTGGGGTTTGCTTTCCAACACTTCTAACTTTGAGGTAAGGAAAAGTGCCTTGAATGCGAATGGCGTAAGGAAAATTTTTTGTCGGTAATTGTCGCTCTAAAGATTGCTGCATTTGTTGATAATTCATAGTTCCTTGTAGATTAATCACTTTCTCTGATTTAAAGAAGGTGACTGCTGCGAAAGAGGTTTTCGTCGAATCTGGGATGGTATAAGCAACTCCATTAGACTTTACTTGATAAAACTTGCCATCTAACCCAATCATCTCTCCATCAAGGGCATTCACTGTTCCCAAACCAAAATTCCCGTAGTTTTTTAGTTCTTTGAATGTTGTTTCTCCGTCATAAACTCCCGCCGCAAGTGCGCTAACGGTAGATGTTTGAAAGAGGGAATCGAATGAAATGTTTTGCTGTGTTCTTCCTGGAAGAACGACACTCAATACAGTGATGAGTACAACAGCTATCCAGAAATAATGCTTGAGTTTCAACCGATAGGAATACACCATACAATGAAAACTGGCGTGGTTTGATAATAAATTAGGGTGGATAGCAATGCTATTCCACCCTTGTGCAGTTTCATTTTTGGTTGGTTAAACCAACAAACTTAGGATTCTACACTCAATAACTTTACTATGATGCGACTTGAGCAGCAGTACGAGTGCGACGCCTTCTACCATCAGAAACTTTGACTGGTGGTTCATCAGGAATTTGCATCAATAAAGTTACGGATGGTTGACAATGTAGTTCCTTTCGCAACGAGCGTGCTAATTCTCGCTCTAAACACTGTTGCAATCCACCCCAGTCTACCTCTTGATTTTCACCACCATCAAAAGATCGGGTAAATTCTGACCACCGAACGCTAAGAATTTCTTCAATTCGCTGTTGTACCCACTTTTGCACTAAGGAACGCTCGATGCTTGTTACAACACCTCGCAGGTGAATTTCTGGCTTCGCCATCAACTTACCATTCCAATCTATCGCTGTTGCAATTGTGACAATACCTTCTTCTGCCATACGTTGCCGTTCTTGCAAGACTTTAGCGCTAACCATACCACTACCGGAGGTATCTACTAGTTCCAGACCAGATGGTACTTTACCAGCAACACTGATTGATTCCTCAGTGAGTTCGACGATATTCCCATTCTGAATGATGACCATATTTTCAGCAGGAATGCCCATACTCTGAGCGGTTTGGGAATGCTTGACCAGCATTCGATGTTCTCCGTGAACTGGGAGGAAAAACTTGGGTCTAGTCAGAGCAATCATCAGCTTTTGGTCTTCTTGACATCCATGACCAGAGACGTGAATTCCTTTATCCCGACCATAAACGACGTTTGCTCCCTGCATCATCAACTTATCGATGACGGTGACTACAGCAATTGTATTTCCAGGAATTGGGTTAGCTGAAAAGACTACCGTATCTCCTTGTCGAATTCTAATATGGGGATGTTCTTGATTGGCAATGCGCGTCATCGCTGACATTGGCTCACCTTGAGAACCCGTCGTCAAAATCAACACATTTTCATCTGGTTGATTGCGGACACTATGCAACGGCTGAAGGAGATTATCATCGCAGTTGATGTATCCTAGATTACGGGCATGAGCAATCAAATTCAGCATGGAACGACCGACCACGGTCACGACACGCTTGTACTTTTGCGCCAGTTGCAAAACCATGTTAATGCGATGCACACTAGAGGCAAAGGTTGTCACAAACAGTCGTCCAGTAGCTTGACTGAATACCCTGTCTAAATTTGGATACACAGAACGTTCTGAAGGCGTGAATCCTGGTACTTCCGAGTTTGTTGAGTCGCTCATCAAGCACAGTACGCCTTTCTCGCCGTGTTCCGCGAGCCTTTGTAAGTCAAAATGCTCACCATCTACTGGTGTATGATCAATTTTAAAATCTCCTGTATGGATGAGCACGCCAAGAGGTGTATGAATCGCTACAGTAAAGCTATCAGCGATGGAGTGAGTATTGCGAATGTATTCCACCAAAAAGTTTTTGCCAATCCGTACCATATCACGCGGTAGGACTGTTCTTAATTCAGTGCGATCGCGCACTCCTGCTTCTTCCAATTTCCCCTCTAGCATTGCCAGTGCTAGTCTAGGACCATAGATCACAGGAATTTCAAATTGCTTTAGGTGAAAGGCTATCCCACCGATGTGGTCTTCATGACCGTGGGTAACAATCATTCCTTTAATTTTGTGGCGATTTTCCCGTACATAGGTCATATCTGGGAGAACAATATTGACTCCATGCATTCCGTCTGTGGGAAAAGCTAATCCTGCATCTAACAAGATAATTTCGTCGTCATATTCAAAAACACACGTATTTTTGCCAATTTCGTGCAAACCGCCCAACGGAATAATTTTTAGGGCGGCTAAAGTTTCGTTTTTAGCCATTTTCTCCTTAGAGTGTTCTTTGTTGATAAAAATGTGAAATTTAGAGATTGTTCTTTGTCGATAAAAATGTGGAATTTAACCTTGTTGTAAAACTGACAAGACAAGCAGTCTATAAAATCAGTCTGAAAACAGCTGAATTTTTATCAGATGTTCAATTGTTACTTAATTAATTGGGCTTTAAAAGCTCAAAATTCATAATATATTTATCCAGTCTTAGCACAGAATTTTTACTCAAAAAATGGTAAAACCAAGCACATTTTTTATAAAAATCTTCAGCAAATTAACCCGTCAGCTTTGATTAAGCTCCTGCTAAATGAGACCAAGTTTTTTGAGAACCAGTTCTAACTTTTGACTGATTTGTGAGTCAGCTTCGCACAACGGCGGACGAGTTGAACCAACCTCCCAACCTAAAAGATTTAGTGCTTTCTTGACTGGGATGGGGTTTGTCGTTGCAAATAAAGCTTTAAACAGAGGAAAGAGTTGGAGATGTATTTCCCTGGCTACTTGAATTTGACCCGAATCAAAGGCTTGAATCATCTTTTGTAGTTGGTTTCCTACCAGATGAGAAGCCACGCTGACGACACCTTTTGCCCCTATTGCCAACAGAGGCAAAGTCATGTAATCATCACCAGAGTAAATCTGGAATTCTTTTGGCGTCAAGCGACGAATTTCACTTGCTTGATCTATATTGCCAGTAGATTCCTTAAGCCCGACAATATTGCCAATCTCAGCTAACCGAGCAACTGTTTCTGGTTGAAGATTTTGACCTGTACGACCAGGGACATTGTACAACAGCAACGGTAAGTCAGGCGTTGCCTGAGCGATCGCTCTAAAGTGCTGATAAAGCCCTGCTTGCGGGGGTTTATTGTAGTAAGGAACAACGTGTAGTGCGCCATGTACTCCTATTTTAACCGCCTTTTGAGTCGCGACAATTGCTTCTTTAGTTGAATTGGAGCCACACCCTGCTATCACAAAAGCTTTTCCTGCTACCGCCTGCAATACCACAGAAAACAACTGGTATTCTTCATCCCAACTCAGGGTTGGAGATTCTCCTGTGGTACCACATACCACAATTGTATCCGTTCCGTTGTCAGCTAAATGTGCTGCCAGTGCTGCTACGACATCATAATTAACACTGCCGTCTTCTTTAAACGGCGTAATCATAGCGGTTAGAACTCTGCCAAAATCTACCACCCTCTTTTCACTCCTAAATATTCTTCTTTGTTATTCGTTTTCCGTGGGTCTTGGTGGTTTTATATTGTGATAACCTATTTGACTATGACTTTCAAGCGTAATTTACACATTATGCCTATGTCATTTGTGAGCTAGCGCACCCAAGTTGGTTTCCAACTGTCACGACGACTAGTAAACCCGAAGCGTCTTTTGTTTGGTATTCATAACCAAATCACTCATGAGGTGAGGACTAATGACTAACAGCTACTGCTGGTTTGAGCAGATTTTTTTCTACTAATAACTCAGCAATTTGTATTGCATTCAAAGCTGCGCCTTTGCGAACTTGATCACCACACAGCCAAAGTTCCAAGCCGCACGGGTGAGAAATATCTTGACGAATTCTCCCTACCAAAACTTCATCTTGACCTGTAGCTTCTATTGGCATTGGGAAATGGTTTACTTTCCAATCTTCTACCAATTTCACACCAGGTGCTTGACTTAGAATTTCTCTCGCCTTATCTGGGCTAAATGGCACCTCAAATTCTAAGTTAATTGCTTCTGAATGGCTACGGAGTACGGGAACCCGTACACAAGTTGCAGTAATTCTTATATCTTGAGTCCCAAAAATTTTACGAGTTTCGTTAACCATTTTTATTTCTTCCTCACAGTACCCCAAATTGTTCAATGGGGAGTTGTGCGGAAAGACGTTAAACGCCAGTGGATATGGAAAGATTTCAGCAACAGGTTGCTTGCCTTGTAAAATAGCACTTGCTTGAGTTTTCACTTCTTCCATTGCCTTAGCGCCAGCGCCACTGGCTGATTGGTAAGTTGCTGCAACAAGGCGCTGCACAGGTGAAACTTTATGTAGGGGCCACACTGCGACTGTCATCAGAATCGTTGTGCAGTTAGGATTAGCAATGATACCTTTGTGGTTAGCTGCTGCTTCTGGATTAACTTCTGGAACCACCAAAGGAACTTCCTCTTTCATGCGAAACGCGCTGGAGTTATCAACTACCACAGCACCAGCCGCAACAGCTTTTGGTGCCCAAGTTTTCGAGGTGGAACCACCTGCACTCGCCAGCACCAGATCCACGTTATCAAAAGCTTTTTCACTCACTGGCTCTACTGGAAAATCTTCCCCTTCAAAAGGCAGTGTTCGCCCTGTACTGCGTTCTGATGCCAATAACTTTAAATCAGAAACAGGGAAATGACGGCTTTCTAATAATTCCAACAACTCTTGACCAACAGCACCAGTTGCTCCCAAAATAGCTACCCTATAGGATTTAGACAAATTGACTTCCTCCTTTACTAAATTTTCTGTGCAATTTCTTGTAGGAATTCAAACATTGTTAAATGTCAATAGCAGAAATTAAATAAACCTTTTAATAGTTTGATTTTTTGAGAAAATGATTGCAATTCTTAATGTAATACATTTATTTTGTTAGTTCTGCTGACTTAAAATATAGCAATTTACAATTTCTTACTAAACTTTCAACTCAATCAAGACTCCTATTATACATCAAATCATCTTTGAACGTCTGTATTAAGCTAAACTTTTGCTTAACAGAAGACAGGTCTTTTGCCTGTAAGATGCGTTGTCAAGGTGATTAGTGTACTATGATTCAATGGACTTAGACTAGGAAGGCTATATCAGCTGACCTCCCCGATACAGGAGCTAGGCAAAAGCTGTGCTCAGTTTCACGTAGCGGTCTGCGCCAACGTTACAACTTTGGTGTGCAGACTGCTTGTTGAGAACCAGGATATCACGGTGTTAGCCCTTTGGTAAAAAACAATTTGGAGTTGAAATCAACAGACTAGTTTACTTCTGTTGTCAAGATTTTTGACAACAGAAGTAAACTGGATAATTGTTAGAAGGGCACCCCTCTATACTTGGATCTGATATGGTCCATATAGGCACCTTTCATCCAAGCCAGAAAACTTTAACTTAAAGACGCAATTCCAAGCGTCAGTACGTAATTAGTAAAAAGAAATACCAATAATAGAGACGAAGCATGAAAGTCACCCAGGAAAAACTTCCCGCCAGTCAAATTGGTCTGGAAATAGAGATTACGCCAGAAAAGACCAAGGAAACTTACGAAAAAGTTGTTAAAAACTTAGCGAGTACTGCAAATATTCCTGGGTTTCGCAAAGGCAAGGTACCTCGGCAAATATTGTTACAGCGCCTTGGCGTAACTCGAATCAAGGCAGCTGCGCTAGAAGAAGTCATTCAAGATGGCATTGAGCAAGCCCTAGAACAAGAAAAAATCCACGTGCTCGGTCAACCACAACTACGCTCCTCATATGAGGAATTAATTAATCATTATGAACCAGGAGAACCCCTCATATTTTCTGCAGCGGTAGATGTGGAACCTGAGCCATTACTGGGTGAA
Source organism: Scytonema sp. RU_4_4 (assembly GCA_012031965.1). Classification (GTDB taxonomy): domain Bacteria; phylum Cyanobacteriota; class Cyanobacteriia; order Cyanobacteriales; family Nostocaceae; genus Brasilonema. The sequence goes on along the minus strand of JAAUSC010000039.1, from coordinate 14,542 downwards.
TATACGGGGTTACAACTCAAAGCCGAGGAAATCAAGTACAACCCAGAGCAGGTAGACAAAGTCTTGGAAAACGAACGCCAAGAAATGGCTACATTAATTCCTGTGGAAGGGCGAGCAGTGCAAATAGGTGACGTCGCTGTGGTCGATTTTCAAGGTGTTTTGGCTGCAGGCGAAGGTGAAGACGAAACAGCTGAACCCGAACCAATACCTGGTGGGGAAGCAACTGATTTCCAATTGGAAATGCAGGAAGACAAATTCATTCCCGGCTTTGTCACAGGGATAGTAGGAATGAATCCTGGAGAAACTAAAGAAATCACAGCAAAGTTTCCAGATCCTTATGTCAACGAAGATTTAGCAGGAAAACCTGCTGTTTTCACAGTCACCCTCAAAGAACTGAAGGAAAAAGAACTACCTGAATTGAATGATGACTTTGCCCAAGAAGTCGGCGATTATGATACCTTGGACGAATTGCGTAGTTCTTTGGAAGAGCGCTTTCAAAAAGAGGCCCAACAGAAAACCAAATCGAATCAACAAGAAGCCCTGTTAGCTGAACTGCTCAAGCACATAGAAATTGACTTACCTGAAACGATGATTCAACAAGAAGTCAATGAGATGCTGACGCAAACAGCCATGCGGCTTTCTCAGCAGGGACTTGATGTTAAGAAGTTGTTTACCCAAGATGTGATTCCTCAGTTACGGGAGCGTTCTCGTGGTGAAGCAATTGAGCGCATTAAACGTTCTCTAGCGCTACGGGAAATTGGTAAACGCGAGTCCATTCAAGTGTCAGCGGATGAAATCAAAGCCAGAGTTAAAGAATTGATGGAGCAGTACTCCAACAGAGATGTTGATGAGGAAAGGCTGCGTGAAGTTGTAGAAAATGAATTGTTGACCGAAAAAATCATTGATTGGCTTCTAGAACACTCGACAATTGAGTTGTTACCTGAAGGTTCTTTGAGTACAGCAGAAACTGAGACTGAAGAAGTCACGGTAGGTGAACCAGTCGCAGCTACTGAAACTGCAGAACAACCTCTTCCAGCCAGTGCAGAAACTTCGTCTCAAGACACAGAGTCAACACAAGGACAATAAAGGACAAGGGGACACGGGGACGCACAGACTTAGTGAAAAACTCTGTGCGTCCCCGCGTCTGGCATTCTCCGCGTCTTCTCCCCTCACTCCCTATCTTAGGGTAGAAGTTTAAGAAACTTTAATTCAGTAACAGTGTACATCACCGCTTTGGTTTGATACTGTTTTACACGATAAGAATTTATATGAGGCATAATGGTTAACACATAGCTACATCAAAAATTAGGTTTTTCAAAAAGGCAGCGATCGCTGTCTCAATCATTAGTTACACTTAGTGTCAAACGTTCTTTTATGCTTGTATCGCAATCGGGAAACTACCAAGTTAACAGTTTGAGTGACTTTACACTCTACTCCCTGAACAGTCCTAGCAACATCGTCCCGATGGTGGTAGAACAATCCGGCGTGGGAGAACGCGCTTTCGACATCTACTCTCGCTTACTTCGGGAACGTATTATCTTTTTAGGGACACCAATCGACGATAACGTTGCTAACTCAATTATCGCCCAATTGTTGTTTCTAGACGCTGAAGATTCAGAAAAGGACATTCAACTGTACATTAATTCTCCTGGTGGCTCTGTGACAGCAGGGATGGCAATGTATGATACCATTCAGCAGATTCGTCCGAATGTAGTCACAATATGTTTTGGATTAGCTGCGAGTATGGGAGCGTTCTTGTTAGCAGCAGGAACGGCTGGTAAACGGATGTCTCTTCCTGATTCCCGGATTATGATTCACCAACCATTAGGCGGTGCACAAGGGCAAGCCGTTGACATCGAGATACAAGCCAGAGAAATTCTTTATCATAAGTCTAAGTTGAATCAGTTACTGGCGACTCATACTGGTCAACCGTTAGAAAGAGTTGAAGCCGATACTGAGCGCGATTTCTTTATGTCGGCCCAAGAAGCAAAAAACTACGGGTTGATTGATCAGGTCATCTCCAGGCAAAATCTTCCCTCAGCAGGGGAAAACGTCACCATTCTGAAATAAGAGGCTGGTATGTCTAAGTACGACTCCCATTTAAAATGTTCGTTTTGCGGAAAGTCTCAGGAGCAGGTACGTAAATTAATCGCCGGACCGGGAGTCTACATCTGCGATGAATGCGTTGACTTGTGTAATGAAATTCTGGATGAGGAGTTACTCGACACGAATGGAGCAACAGCGTCGCAACCAGCACCCAAGTCAGAACCACCCCAGAAACGTCGTGCTCGCTCCTCTAATCTCTCGTTGAATCAAATACCTAAGCCACAAGAGATTAAAAAGTACCTAGATGAACACGTCATCGGTCAAGACGAAGCCAAAAAAGTACTTTCAGTCGCAGTTTACAACCATTACAAGCGGCTATCACTAATTCAGGCTAAAGGCAGTGGCAAAGGTTTGGATGATGCGGTAGAACTGCAAAAGTCTAACATTCTGCTTATTGGTCCCACAGGCTGCGGCAAAACTTTGCTAGCACAAACTCTGGCAAAAATTCTTGATGTCCCTTTTGCCGTTGCTGACGCCACAACCCTGACAGAAGCAGGGTACGTAGGGGAAGATGTGGAAAATATCTTGCTGCGACTGTTGCAAGTTGCAGACTTGGATGTAGAAGAAGCGCAGCGGGGGATTATCTACATCGACGAAATAGATAAAATTGCTCGCAAGAGCGAGAACCCCTCGATTACTAGAGATGTTTCTGGCGAAGGCGTACAGCAAGCTTTGCTGAAAATGTTAGAGGGAACAGTTGCTAATGTACCACCCCAAGGAGGACGCAAGCACCCCTATCAAGACTGCATACAGATTGATACGAGCAATATCTTGTTTGTCTGCGGTGGTGCTTTCGTTGGTTTAGAAAAAGTTGTAGAGCAGAGAACTGGCAAAAAGTCAATGGGCTTCGTACAACCAGGAGAAGGTCAGACCAAAGACAAGCGTACAGCAGATACTCTGCGCTATTTAGAACCGGATGACCTCGTGAAGTTTGGTATGATTCCGGAATTTATTGGGCGGGTGCCAATGGTAGCGGTGGTAGAGCCGCTGGATGAAGAAGCGCTGATGGCAATTTTGACCCAACCGCGTAGTGCGTTGGTGAAGCAGTACCAAAAACTGCTGAAGATGGATAACGTCCAGTTAGACTTTAAATCAGACGCTCTGCGAGCTATTGCTCAAGAAGCATACCGCCGCAAAACCGGCGCAAGAGCACTGCGAGGTATTGTAGAAGAATTGATGCTGGATGTCATGTACGAATTGCCTTCGCGTAAGGATGTCACTCGTTGCACAGTCACACGAGAAATGGTAGAGAAGCGTTCCACTGCTGAACTTATCATGCATCCATCTACACTACCTAAACCAGAATCAGCTTAATAGTCATGAGTCATGAGTCATGAGTAAAATACTGTTAACTCTTGACTTTTGACCTTTGACTTTTGACAAATGCCCTACATAAACGTTCGTGGTGTTGAGCATTACTACGAGTGGCTCAGGAAGTCAGCAGATACTGAAGACAAGCCTGTCATTGTTTTTATCCACGGTTGGGCTGGTTCTTGTCGGTACTGGCAAGGTACTGCCCATGCTCTATCAGAACAATTTGATTGTTTACTTTATGATTTGCGGGGGTTTGGACGTTCCCGTGGGAAACCAACCGTAGCCAAAGCAAGTGAAGCTGTCGTTGAATCTATTGAGTTGCAGTCCCCGTCGGCAGAATCTCTAGCAATTCAAAAGTTAACTTATGAGCTAGAAGAATACGCTGATGACTTGGCAGCCTTTCTCGATAAATTGCAGCTTCAACGCGTATATATTGCTGCTCATTCTATGGGCGCGTCCATTGCTACTTTATTTCTCAACCGCTACCCACAACGAGTGGAAAGAGCGATTTTGACCTGTAGCGGTATTTTTGAGTATGACGAAAAAGCATTCACAGCTTTTCATAAATTCGGTGGCTACGTGGTCAAATTTCGTCCCAAGTGGTTGGAGAAAATACCGTTTGCTGACCAGATGTTTATGGCACGATTTCTGCGTCGTTCCATACCAGCGGTAGAACGCAAAGCTTTTTTGCAGGATTTTCTGATAGCGGACTACGATGCAGCTTTGGGTACTATTTTTACATCTGTTAGTAAAGCCGCAGCTGAGTTAATGCCGCAGGAATTTGCTCAACTGAGTGTACCTACATTACTAGTAGCAGGTGAGTACGACAAAATTATTCCAGCCGAGATGGGTCGTCAGCAGCTGCATTAAACGATAAAGTAGAGTTTGTCATGATTCCAAATACGGCTCATTTCCCAATGTTAGAAGATCCGACTACTTACCTTAAACGGGTGCGAGAGTTTTTGCAACAGTCAACAGTCAACAGTTAACTGTATAACTGTTAACTGTTAACTGTTATTTATTACCCCAACCCTAACTCTCGTTTGAGCAAGTTAATCGAGTTACTACCGATAAAATTTTCACCACACATCAACTTAGGTGGACGAATAATGTCTTCGTGAACGACTTGTATAGCAGCTTGCACCGCAGCAAAACTAGGCTTATCGGTGCAAAAAATCACCTGTGCCCGCTTGACTATCGCCTGAAGTTTGTAGGCATCTTTTGGTTGTGAAGTCATCACCAGTATTTCATCACCCCGTAAACCGTGGATGATAACTTCTGCAGCTCGAAGCCAGCCAGGACTGAGGCTGACGATCGCAAGACAGCTGTCTTTTGGTAAGTTTTTAAACTGGTTGAACTCTTTAGCATAGTCTTGTATGTCGAGGGGAATGACGCGCACGGCTTTGGGCGCGGCGATCGCCTCCACTTCTCCAATAAAATACCGATGTGTGACCACTGTCGCTGAGGAAGTTTGATCTAACACAGCAGCCAATTGTTCCATTGCTACCAACTGTACTGGTATTTTGAGGGATTCTTCCAATTCATGCACCATCAATTCCCCAGCACCGATGTCTTGAGTTGGAGCCGTCACCAGCACCCTAGCACTACAACGCAAACGCCAATCAATTTCAGCTAAAAATATCTCACGCGCTTGATTAAGCGAGCAGCCTTGGGAGAGCAGTTCGTCAACTGCTTGTTGGACAACTTTGTACGCTTGAGGATATTGTTTGAGAATTGGCGATTGCAGCTTACTACCACCCTCATGACCTTGAGCGCGAACGTAAATTCCTGAGCCAGCAAGACTTTCTACAAATCCCTCTTCCTCCAATTGACGATAAACCTTGCTGATAGTGTTGCGGTGTAACCCAGTCTGCATTGCCAACGCCCGTGTACTCGGCAGTTTGTAACTGGGGGGATATTGCCCAGAGGCGATCGCAAATTGGATTTGATTAAACAGCTGGGTTGATGCGGGAATTTCACCGTCTGGCTGAATACGAAACTGAATCATCACCAAATCTCCTGCGTGATAGTGGCTGCACGTGACCAGCTGTGACTGCTAACAGTCAAATATTTTACTTATATATTGAATTTCTCTATTGGAAAATTCTGGTGTGGTTGTTACTTGTAGTTGATAATTTGATTGGACATTGCCTTGAGCGATCGGCACAGCTATATCTGTATAGTCGTCACACAGCACTGGTAAAAACTATTATGGCAGAGCGAGCAATAGAGAGCACAAGAGTTAATCTTTCGCAAGATATTTGCAAATCGACGCATACCTAGCCAAGCCTTCTGAAGGAGGTTCTTACCCACCAGTTGTGGTCTTGCAAGAGATTTTTGGAATCAACTCCCACATTCGGGACGTAACAGAACGTATTGCCAAGGAAGGTTATCTAGCAATTGCACCCGCACTTTTCCAAAGAGTCGCCCCTGGATTTGAAACTGGCTACACCAAGGAAGATATAGAGGTCGGTAGAAAATACGCATGGGAGCAAACAAAAGCTTCAGAACTATTGAGCGACATTCAAAAAACCGTTGACTATTTAAAAACTTTACCGAATGTAAAGCAAAACGGCTTTGGTTGCATCGGTTTCTGTTTTGGTGGTCATGTCGCCTATCTTGCTGCAACTTTACCAGATATCAAAGCCACTGCTTCCTTTTACGGTGCTGGCATCCCTACTCGCACACCAGGAGGTGGAAATCCGACCATTACCCGTACCTCAGATATCAAAGGCACCCTTTACACCTTTTTTGGCATGGAAGACGCTAACATCCCAGTGGAACAGGTAGACCAAATTGAGGCAGAGTTAGAAAAATACAACATTCCTCATCGTGTATTTCGCTACGATGGAGCTGACCACGGATTTTTCTGCGACCAACGTGCCAGTTATAATTCTATAGCCGCAGCCGATGCTTGGGAGCAGGTAAAACAACTGTTTGGACAACTCTAGCTATTCAATTGATTTAGCATTCTGGTTGCCTTGAGCTCGTTCCTAGTCATGAGTCATGACAAATGACTCATGACCCTTCGGGTACTCTACCTTGAAGCCTTCTGGCGGGCGTCTACGCCAGTTTCCTGGGCGTGGGAAACCCGTCAACAGGACTGGTCTCACTAAAGGCAGTCTTTATACGAATAGTGTTGTTTGGTGTTGAACAAAACTCCAGTGGCATCAGCTAGAATAACAATTTATCTTTAAGAGCCATGGATTCCGAAGCAAAGTTTTCTCAAAAAGCCGATTCGTCATTTACAATGGACGACTTTGCCAAAGCACTGGAAAAACACGATTACCAGTTTCAAAAAGGACAGGTGGTAAACGGAAGAGTGTTCCAACTTGATCCAGATGGGGCATATGTCGATATTGGTGGCAAGTCGTCAGCATTTGTCCCCCGCGATGAGGCTTCTTTGAGAGCAGTAACCAATTTATCGGAGGTGCTGCCACTAAATGAGAGTTTAGAGTTCATCATCATCAGAGATCAAGATGCAGAAGGTCAAGTGACCCTTTCGCGACGGCAATTAGAAATCAAGCACATTTGGGAACGACTGGCGCAAATGCAGGAAAATTCTCAAACGACACAAGTGCGGGTGATAAATATGAATAAGGGCGGTGTCACCGTAGATGTGCAGGGTTTACGGGGATTTATTCCGCGATCGCACTTGGTTGAGCGAGATAATTTAGAAGCGCTCAAGGGTCAATCTCTCACTGCTGGCTTTTTAGAAGTTAACCGCACGAACAACAAGCTTATCCTTTCACAGCGCATAGCAACTCGTTCCGCTAGTTTTAGTCTGTTGGAAGTTGGTCAGCTAATGGAAGGGAAAGTGACTGGTATCAAACCCTTTGGTGTATTTGTGGATTTGGATGGCACAAGCGCTTTGCTTCATATTAAGCAGGTGAGCCAGAAATTTATTGAAAATCTAGAAAAGGTCTTTCAAGTCGGTCAACCCATTAAAGCTGTCATTATAGACTTGGATGAAGGCAAAGGTCGGGTTGCTCTTTCCACGAGAGTTCTGGAAAATTTCCCTGGTGAGATGCTAGAAAATATGAACGAAGTTATGGCATCATCCCAGGCGCGTGCAGAACGAGCAAAGAAAAACCTGTTGGAATAAATTATTAACTCATCCCCCGGCGATGAAACTATCACTAGTTCCTCTTAGGAACCGCTACGCTACAGTTTCATGAAAAGCCGGGGGGAAATCGAAGTCAGAGCGTCAGAGCGTCCGAGCGTCCGAGCGTAGTTTTAGTTCCTCTTAGGAACCGCTACGCTACATGATTTTTCGTGGCTTTTTAACAATCAGTTAGGCAAACCTACTACCTCTCCTACAATGCGGTGGGTATTTCAATGTTTCATGTCGATTCATCTGGTAACCATTTTATTTAGCTATTGTCAGCAGCGATCTAGCTATCAGCAAAATTACTCATATTCCAATGTAAGATTACCACTTCTAAACTGGGAGTGAGAATGTGGGTAAAAACACGGAAAAATAGCTTTTAAAAAATCGTAATTCTTGATTTTCGATAAATTTTCTTGCCTTTACTCTTTTTATCTTTTACTTAGCCTCTTTTATATATAAGTATTTTTTTTGGGAAGGTTGTAATATCTAAAGGTTGCTATCAGCGTGAAATTTACGCAGCGTTGCTATTGACGAATGACTACCTGAATGCCAAACAACAGTATTTATACTTGGGAATAGATGCTGATGTGAAGTTTCATTACAAAATTTTAGTAAACGTTACAGTTTTCTCTATCCTTGGGTAGATGCCTTTACTAGAATTTTAATTTTGTCAAGTTAAGAACAAGATATTTCTACGCACGCTTGATAAAAAGAAAATCGCGCTTAACTTGGCGTAATATAGAACAGGCTCTGATGCCGGTAGCTACTCAATCATCAGATTACACAAATCATCAGATTGTATCTCAGTCAGGACAAGATTCTTCCGGGATAAGTCGTGGCAACGTTAGTAGATGTTCATCGGGTAGTTCAAGAGCCTCAATCGAATCAGAGGAGTGAACCATGAAGGTATACCATAATACCACAAAGAGAATTTTTTTGGCAAGCTGGGTGTCGATAAATCAAACACAAGAAGACACTCCAGCATCTGTAATGCATCGTCCTTCCGCCAAGCCTCACTTTGATATTTTCCAATCTATACGGCGATGGTTAGATAATGTTCCAGTTCGCGATCGCCAACTAGCCCATCGCTTGTGTAAGCTTATTCCTTCGCAGTGTCCCTTTGAGCGCGATGTGAAATTATTTGGGAAAACCTTGTTTCATATTCCGCCAATGTGCAAGATCAACCCTGTCTATGAAGAATTGGTTGGCTTACGTTTTCGGGCGCTGTGCTATCTAGCTGATCAATGCGGCGAAGATGTCACACAGTACTGCTAGTCAACGGGTCTGTTGTTAGTGGCTCATACAGACTGGTTAGGTGTTATGCCAATTCTCCATGAGTTGCACTTGATTAGCCAGCACTAGTTCCTAAGAGGAACCGCTACGCTACGTGTCGCTAGCCCCTCCAGGGGCGCGGAGCAAATGCTAACAGGCTGGAAGTCTGGACTTTGACATCTCCCCCGGCTGGAAGCACGGGGGATTCTAGACTGTTGCTGCTCCGAGGGCTAAAAGCCCAACGCCAGATGCCTGCGGAGGGAGACCCTCCCGCAGCACTGGCTCATCTCCGCAGCGTCTACGATATGATTTGTTTAATCGCGTAAACAAGTCATATCGTTGTGGGACTGTCAAAATCCCTCTACCTACCTCGACTAGGCTCACACCTAGCTGTGTAGCTACTTTTCGTGCAATATTCGCGGCACCGTTTGCATCCGCATTAATCAATAAACCCGTGGCTGTTTTGTACAATCCGCGCTCTATTCTTCTACCTGATGGTTTCCATCCCTTGGGTTTCTCACCAAATTTGTGAAGACTGTCGCCATCCAAGAATGAGGCTTTGCTTGTGTATGCTTCCTCGGTAACAGTGACCACGATTCCGTATTCACTGGCTAGCTGTTTTAACCGCGCAATCAATCGTCCTGTAGGAATTGGCACAAAGTTTTGGTTGTTAACCTTGCTCATGTCAGACCCAACCTTGTGTCCCTCGTTCCACCCGATTATGATGTTGCCAATTTTATCGTTTAAGCATCGGCTGACAATGAATCGCGCTGCTTTGTTGACAGCATCCCGCATCTGATTATTGCGTTTGCGCTGAACACGATCCAAGTTGGAATCCCAGTAAAAGTCAGACTTACCCTGCTTATACTTGGCAACCAGGCGACAATAACCTTGATTCATCGCCTTAAGCTTGCGACCATCAAGAATAAAACTTTTCCCGCGTGTTGAGACTGCTGTGAGCCAATTGGTGCCACCGTGGTCGAATGACCAAGCATGACTGTAATCAAGATTGGAATTGATGCTGATTGATTCTTTCCTATCATCAACAACCCAATCAACCATAAAAGTTCCGAGGTAAGGGCGCACTGTCACTTCCTTGACCCAATTCGAATCAATAAAATCAGGTAATTTCAATTGGATGTCAATAATAAGTTCAGGCTTGGTTTCTTTACTAATTGATGGTTTAAAGTAACCGTCTTTGAAGCTGAGTGCTTGTCGTGGAAACGTTACTGCGGCTAGTCCTCCTTTTTTGCGGTACTTGGGCAAAAAGGGTCTATCAACCTCACCTTTGTAATAAGCCTTCACCAATCCGTTGTAACTGGTAATTGATTCACCAACTGACTTTAAAGTTTGCTGTGCTGCTTGCGCTGCTAGTCCTTTGTAATGAGGATTGTCTTTAAGAACTTTGTCCAACTCTGGGTACGAACTATTGCACTGATACGTTTTCCAAGCACTACGCAATTCATCGCCGCGCCAGTAAATCGTATATGCGTTGTCCATCTCTTGAAGACGCGCATAATGCGTTTGACGAATATAGTAAACAGCACAGTTAATCAAGCTGTTAGCATGTTGACATTGGTCAACCCAAAACACTTGTTCTTCATTTGTAAATCTTGCTCTGATTGGGATTGCTCTGTACAGTTGACTCACCTCCCGTGCTTTGTTAATCTATATTTAGAATAAGCCACGGTGTTAAACATGTCAACAGGAAAAGGAAAGAAAAGAGTAAAGAATCAGCCAGCACTACATGAAGAAATGAAAAAGAGAAGAGGCATATTTTTGACTAATACAGCCTGGGAGTTTGTATGTGAAGAAGCTGTTAAACAACAGACTAGCGCCAGCGAATATGTTGAATCTCTAATTCAACAAAAGAGAAGAGAAACAAAGGGATAAATCCCTTTGGGTCGGATTTCATCCCCTCCTTAAAAGGCAGGGGTTCTTATCCTCCCACTTGCAGTCTGATAGCTGCTACAATGCTTGGTACCCCAACGGCAGTTCTCTATGCAGGGAAAACGCCACATCCTAAAAAAGCGGGAAGCCCTCATGCTTTCCCTGGCTCCCTCCGAGTTCACCATTCGCCTACGGAGGGAAAACCCCACATGCTTCCCTACGGGAAGCCGACGGCAGATGCTCCACTTGGGGAAACACGCCAGATGCTCTACTTGGGGAAACCCCAAGACCGCACTGCCTCCCCAAGACCGCACTGCCTCCCCAACGCAGTGGCTCCCGGACTGTAGCGCGCTTATTCACCGCAACGCACTGCCTCGGCTAAAATAACAAAGCTTGCCTCTGCAAGCTAGTTAAGTGTATCTTTAATGGAGAATTCGTATGAGTTGTTAGTAGTTGGTATAAAAGTTCTAGCCAATGGCTAACAACTAACAAACAACTAATAACTAGAAATTAGCGCGATCGCGAATAACCAAAAACGAGTCATTACTGACTGTTTTTTTGCCATTGTGAAATTGCATCTTGCGCTTCTTTATATGCGGCTGTTCCCTCTGGAACTAGAGCAGCGGTTTCAATAGCAGCTTTGAATTCTTTTCGGGTAGCTCGTTTTTTGGCAAGACGCAAAATATTTTCGCTCCATGAGTTGATAGATTTTTGAGCAATATCAAAACCTGGTTCACCTCGTGGAACTTTTTTAGCAACTTCTATAGCGCGATTGTAGGTGGAAGCCTGTCCAGCCCGAATTAAGCCAACAGCAGCATCGATAAGGGTCATATTGCTCACATACTGCTTTGCTTCTAGCCGCCATTGCTGAATAGATGTTTGTGCTTTTGAATATACAAGTTGGTCTTGGGGGACTAACTGTGCAGCGGAAATAGCATTAGCATACTGTCTTTGCTGAGCACGACTTTGGGCTAAATCTAAAATCATGCGGCTCCAAATCTTGATGTTTTCCTGAGCTTGTGTGTACTTCGCATCACCAGGCGGAATTTTACGAGCTGTATTAATTGCTAGTCTCAAATCACTCGCTTGATTTTGACTCAGTGACATTTTCCCCAATTCCAATAGGGCTTGGTTCCGTTGTTTAGATTCGTCAGGATTCGGAGTGACTTGGGGATCAGAAGTGACTTGGGGGATAATTAATTGGGTTTTTGGTTGAGTTAGTAAGGTTGGTGATGGTGTAAGGTTCGGTTGTGGTGATACCTTAACAATCTTTCTGTTGTTAGTAGTAGTCCTCAAAGATGGTGGTAATATCTCCGCTAACCTAAATCCTGCGCGATCGCGCAACAAAACAACCACAATTAAGCATAAAACAAGCATCGTAGCTATGCTCCACAGTAGAAGCTGCGGCAAAAATGGGTTGTTTGATGACCTTTTTTGGGAATGAGGAGATGAAGGGGATGAGCTAGATGAGGGAGCAGAGGGAGCAGGGGGAGAAATCATTTGCTCGGCTGAGCTTTCTACTTTCGCTTCACTTTCATTCTCCAATTGTGGCGAGGTCACCTGCGGCTTGGGTACAAAAACAATGACAGGGTTTTGTGTGGGACGCCAGTAGTGCTGACACAGTTCCGGCGTGCGAACACTCAAATATTTTTCTAAATTCGTCAAATTACTGCCATTACCGTAACGCAGAGCTTCTAACAACGCCGCTGTAAAGAACCCGTGACCTAATTCCCGGCTTTCGTGAGAAAATTGCTCTGGTTGGCAAGAAAGAATAGTAGTCATTTGTAGTTCTTTAGCTAGTTCTATTGTTTCTTTGCCAATGTAAGCATCTGCGTAGGTTCCAAAAGCGCGGTTGATATCGAGCAATAACAATGCATCGAGGTTAGCAACTTGCAGACTTTGCATGAATGCTCGCACTTCTATACCCGTCTGTTCAATGCGATTGGGATCGCCTTCGACTGGCATTAAATAATCTTTTCCCTTGTGATTAACGCCATAACCGCTGAAGAAAAACCATAATCGGTCTTGCGGACGCCAGAAAGCAGCAGCAAAATCTTCAAGCAATAGTAAAATATTCTCTTTAGTGGGATAGGTAGATCTATCTCCAAACGGTGGCGAAGTCTCTGTTATTAGCAGACACTGTTGCGACAAAAAACCACAATTCGTCACCAAAAAATCTTTAACCGCCTCAGCATCTGCTTGAGCGCAGCCTAAAGGTTGAAAGAACTGATATTGATTAATACCAATTGCGATTGCCCAGTTATTTGCCATCGCGATTTTTCTTACTCGTTGTTTACTTGCCCACAAGAGTGGTTGGCTTTACAAAAAAAACAAGGCTAACCTATTCCTAAGAGTCTATGTGATTCTCATTCAACCGTTATAGCACCTGCTGTCTTCTCCCTGTCTAATGACTGAGGAAGTTGAAGAATTGCAGTTTTTAGTTGATCTAAGGAGTAGGACTCGACCTATGAATGTTCCCTGACATTTAGCTCCTCCTACATCACCAACGCAAACCATAAGATAGCGATTTCTACCCAACCACTCACTGCATTTGTTTCTATGCCTTAGAATGGAAAGGCTGTCTACATCTAGAGTACCCGTTACTATGGCTGTTCCTAAGAAGAAAACATCCAAGTCCAAACGAGATAAACGTCGAGCAACATGGAGGCGCAAAGCCGCAGTTGAAGCTCAAAAAGCCCTTTCTCTAGGCAAGTCTATTTTGACTGGACGTTCTACTTTTGTTTATCCAAGTGCTGAAGAAGAGGAAGAAGAGGAATCATAAGACGATTATTCGGTAATTGGTAGCTGGTTGTTTACCTGATGTTAGTTGTTAGTGATTTTTCTACTAACTACTAACTGGTTACCATTACCCATGACCAATGACTGATTACTTAATACCCATATAAAAATTAGAGTGTCTTCAGAAAAGTTATTTTTTGCAACTTATGGTGAGAAAATTCTTTCAAAAGCCTGCAGAAGAAGAAAGTGACCGCGTTCCTCCCGGTCAGTACTTGACTAAGGGATTTCCTGTATTAACCTATGGTGCGACTCCTCAAATCAGCACAGATGAATGGGAGTTTCGGGTATGGGGTTTGGCAAAACCTGTAATCTATACCTGGTCAGACTTTATGGCGCTTCCGCAGCACGAATTTACAGCAGATTTTCACTGTGTTACGCGCTGGTCGAAACTTGATGTTAAGTGGACTGGTATCAAGATTACAGATTTTATGAAACTCATTGAGGTAGACGCCAAAGCAGACCATGTTATGGAACACTGTTACGGTGGCTACACTACCAATATTTCAATAAAAGACTTTGTGCGGGAAGAAAACTTCTTTGCCTTTAAAGTCTTTGGAGAGCCGTTACCAGCAGAACATGGGGGTCCACTGCGGCTTGTCGTTCCTCACCTCTACGCTTGGAAAAGTGCCAAGTGGATTAATGGTTTAGAGTTTCTGGAACGCGAAGAATTGGGTTTTTGGGAACGCAATGGGTATCACCGTCGTGGTGAACCTTGGGCTGAGGAACGTTACAGTAATTGAAAGAATTGAAAAGTTAGTAGGGCGGGTATAGTACAAAATTACCCGCCCTATTTGCTTAATTTATAAGTACTTATAACTTTTTTTGTTTTAGGATGACAAACAGCATTACATATGATGAGGCTAATTTCAGTCAGCCGCATTTCTCCAATATAAATACTTTCCAGTTCTTTGACTTTCTTTTGAAATAATGGACTAGGCTCATGTGTCAACCTACATAAGGTCATATTTCCAAAAAATACTGTATCAGAGATATATTTTTTATTATCCGGTACGCCTATTTCTCTTAAGCCCAAATCTAAAGCTTGAACTA
>JAAUSC010000208.1 GCA_012031965.1 Scytonema sp. RU_4_4 | reverse complement strand
AACCTTATTAACAACACAGATACCCGACTAGCCCCAGTAGGGGCGCTGCGCAAACGTAGACAGATCAACCGAGAAAGGTTCCGCTTCCTTCCGGACAAAGTGCGTGGACAATGCGTCGGATGAAAGCCGCCGACGCAGGATTTATCCTGCCTTGACACAATTTTTTCAGTATTTTCACACATGGTTATGCTAGCATAACTAGCATAACCATGTAGTTGGTTAGGTCGAGCCGATGATAATTTACGAGTTCAAAGTTAAGGGAAAAGACAGGCAGTACAAAGCAATTGACGACGCTATTCGTACTTCACAATTCATTCAGAACAAGTGTTTGCGTTACTGGATGGATAACAAAGACGAGAAAGTTGATAAGTACGCTTTGAATAAGCATTGTGCTGTATTAGCGGCTGAATTCCCCTTTGCTGATGAACTCAACTCAATGGCGAGACAATCTGCGGCTGAACGTGCTTGGAGCGCGATAGCTCGGTTTTACGATAATTGTAAAAAGAAAGTTAAGGGGCGGGGTCTTACACGTAAAAAAGTTGGGCAGCCTTATAACAACGAGTACCCGACTACGCCGACAGATCAACAAACTGTTTGCGTAGCGCCCCCTTCGGGGCTAGGCTGCCCAACTTTTTCGGGGACAATGCGTGGCAAGAAAGGGTATCCAAAGTTCAAAAAACATTGCCGCTCGGTTGAATATAAAACCAGCGGCTGGAAACTTTCAAGTACTCGCAAAGTCATAACTTTTTCAGACAAAAAAGGTATTGGAACTCTTAAGTTAAAGGGAACCTATGACTTAAACTATTACGACATCAAACAGATTAAGCGTGTCCGATTAGTGCGTCGTGCTGATGGGTATTATGCTCAATTTGCGATTGACGTTGATATCGAAATTGAAACACAACCATCTGGTCAGGTAGTCGGTATCGACTTGGGTTTGAAGTACTTCATTGCTGATAACAAAGGCAATGTAGAGCCGTCACCTCAGTTTTACCGTAAATCTGAAAAACAACTTAATCGTGCTAATCGTAAAAAATCCAAGAAGTACGACAAAACTAAGAAGAAAGCCAAAAAGCCTCAATCAACCAACTACCATAAAGCCAGAAATAGGTATGCTCGGAAGCATTTAAGAGTAAGTAGGCAACGAAAAGAGTATTGCAAGGGATTGGCATACTCAGTCATCCAATCTAACGATTTGGTAGCCTATGATAGCGCAGCGTGCCCTCTGGGCATAGACTTGAATGTGAAAGGCTTGGTACGTAACCGACATCTAGCTAAATCAATTAGTGATGCAGGCTGGTCAACTTTCCGTTCATGGTTAGAGTATCTTGGGCACAAATATGGGAAGATAACGGTTGCCGTGCCTCCCCACAACACAAGCCAAAATTGCTCTAAGTGTGGCGAAAAAGTGAAGAAGTCGCTGTCTAATAGAACTCACGTCTGTCCACATTGTGGGTATATAGAAGATAGGGACGTAAACGCAGCCATCAACATCCTGCAAAAAGGACTCAGTACCGTGGGGCACACGGGAACTTACGCTTGGGGAGATTTGCCCTCTTGGGCGATTGGGGCAACCCTGTCGTTTAACGGCGAGTCAGGGAACCAAGAATCCCCTCGCCTTTAGGCAGGGGAGTGTCAAAACTGCCTTTTTAATGAGTTGCGGACGGGAACGGACTTGTTGTGCAGCTTGAGCCGTTGTAGATGTTGTTTCACTTACCTCAGGTGGTGCTGCTGGTTCTGCTGCTGTATCAGCCACTTGATTGTTGAGTTGAGCTTTAGGTAATGCTTGGTTTACGGACTCAGGACTAGGAGCAGAAGCACAGCTAGTGAAAATGATCCCTCCCGCCAGCACACTTAGAACAAGAGTTGGTTTACGTATAACTCGACTCAAGCCACTCATAATCTACCCACAGATGGATGAACGTATTGCAAGTATGGCTGAACCAAACTATTGTATTTGGGATTGTTGCAGTTTGTGTAACAGTAATTTTCTTTGACTTCTTGCGTCAGACGTAAAAATGCAAAGTTTTGCTTAGCGCCTTTGCCTCTGTACATGAAGTTATCATCCAATTAATAACGCTGAAACGAAAGCGAGAAACATGGAAACAAAACAGCTAGGGAAAACAGGTGTGTCTGTCAGTGCAATTGGTTTAGGGGCGATGCCAATGTCTTTGAGCACTCGCCCCCCAGAGTCACAGTCAATTAATGTTATTCATCGTGCCCTAGATTTGGGTATCACGTTCATTGATACCGCCGACTCCTACTGTAAGGATGAAAGCGACAAGCACCACAGTGAACGATTAATTCACCAAGCTTTGCAATCCTACAAGGGCGATGTGAGTCATGTTATTGTAGCGACCAAAGGCGGCTTAATGCGTCCTAATGGTCATTGGACGCGCAACGGTAATCCCCAGCATTTACGCGAAACTATCCGCACTAGCTTTGAAGCTTTAGGTGGTCATAAACCGATTGACGTCTGGCAATATCACGCACCAGATCCAAATTATAATCTAGAGGAATCTCTGGCACCAGCCAAAGAAGCAGTCGAGGCTGGTATGATTCGGTTCGTGGGAGTTTCCAATTTTTCTGTGGAACAAATAAAACGGGCGCGGGATGTGGTTGATGTTGTCTCCGTGCAAAATCAGTATAACTCTTGGTACCGTGAGCCTGAGTTTGATGGTGTACTTGAGTATTGTGAGCATGAGGGTTTGACATTTCTACCTTGGAGTCCCTTTGGAGGTAGTCGTCGCCATCATGGTTTGGAAGATTTTTCCACAATTGCAAAACTAGCTCAGGAAAAAGGTGTATCTGTGTACAGTATTGTTCTGGCGTGGTTGCGTTCCAAGTCACCCAGTATTTTGCCTATTCCTGGTGCTAGCAAAATTTCTAGCATTGAAGACACAGTGGAAGCTGTTGATGTGAAATTGTCAGATGACGAAGTGCAAAGAATTGATAGGGAAACAGCGTCATGATCCTGTAAAATAACAAGTTTGCAATGAATCACGATGCTTGCTGAGGTGGAGAAGCTATTATGACCCGGATGTACTACGACGAAGATGCTAATTTAGACCTTTTGGCACAAAAAACCATCGCCATCATCGGGTATGGTTCTCAAGGTCACGCCCACGCCCTCAATCTCAAAGATAGTGGTCTGAATGTGATTGTCGGACTATATCCGGGTAGTAAGTCAGTGGCGAAAGCTGAAGCTGCTGGGTTAACCGTGAAAAATGTTGCCGATGCTGTCAAAGCCGCTGACTTCATTATGATTTTGTTGCCAGATGAGGTGCAAAAAACGATTTACAAAAACGAGATTGAACCCAATCTGGAACAAGGAAATGTTTTATTATTTGCTCACGGGTTTAATATTCACTTTGGTCAAGTCGTCCCACCTGCTAACGTAGATGTGGTGATGGTCGCACCTAAAGGACCAGGACACTTGGTACGCCGAACTTATGAACAAGGGCAAGGTGTACCCAGTTTGTTTGCTGTGTTTCAAGATGCTAGTGGTCAGGCACGCGATCGCGCAATGGCATACGCTAAAGGTATTGGTGGAACCCGTGCTGGTATTCTCGAAACAACTTTCCGCGAGGAAACCGAAACCGATTTGTTTGGTGAACAAGCAGTTCTGTGCGGTGGTTTAAGTGCTTTAATCAAAGCTGGTTTTGAAACTTTGGTGGAAGCAGGTTATCAGCCAGAGTTAGCTTATTTTGAATGCCTCCATGAAGTCAAATTGATTGTTGACTTGGTTGTGGAAGGTGGTTTAGCTAAAATGCGCGACAGCATTTCTAATACTGCTGAATATGGCGATTATACTCGTGGACCTCGGATTGTGAATGAACAAACCAAAGCAGAAATGCGTAAAATTCTGCAAGAAATTCAATCTGGTCAATTTGCACGGGAATTTGTTTTAGAAAATCAATCTGGTAAACCTGGATTTACTGCTATGCGCCGTCAAGAGGCTGAACATCGTATTGAGGAAGTGGGTAAAGATTTGCGTGCTATGTTCAGCTGGATGAAGAAGGATTAGGAGAATTTTAACCGCAGATGCATGCGGATGTAGACGCTCCTTGGCGGCTTCCCGCAGGGTACGCAGATAATAATTTTCTATTTTCGACTTGTTCCCAGGTTCTGCCTGGGAATATCTTTTATAAGTTGAAAATCTTTCACAAGAAGATAGTACAAGCTCCCAAATTTATTGGTGGAATCTACTTGTGGGAGAAGAAATGATTCATTAGTATGCTCTGCGGGAAAATTGATAGTACAAGAAAATAGCGATAATCGCACCCAATACTGCCACGAACAAACCAGGAATAGTCAAAGTTGCAGAAGTCAGTGTCAAACTTCCAGTTTGCAGCACGTTAACTAGTGTTCCACCAACGAAAGCACCAACAATACCCAGGAGTAGAGTCGCTAAAATTCCACCACCTTGATAACCAGGATAGATTGCTTTAGCAATAGCACCAGCTAGAAGACCTAAAACTACCCAAGCAATAAGATTCATTGTTCTATCTCCTTATCATCGTCCTTTCGTGTCTTTCACTAACACTTTTTATTTAAACTTATCAAAATTTCCTATTCATCTTTCATAAGAAACAGTTTGAACTCCTCTTTAGTAAGAAAACAAAAGTTATGCAAGTTACAATTAACTAAAACTTAGTTAATTTTTTAGTTAATTTTTTAGTTAATTTTATAAGTCCAAAGTTATAATTCCTTTGGATTATGCCAAATTATGCACGAGTTAATAGTTCTAAGTTATGCCCGTTGGAGTCTAGGAAATAGAAACCACGACCTCCCTTTCTGTGGTTAATTTGACCTTTATTTTGGTGCATGGGATCGCTACTATATTCAAGACCTGCTTCTTTAACTCGCGCAAAAATTGCATCGAATTCCTCATCACTGACATGGAACGCATAGTGGTGGGGAGCAAAGCCTTCAGAGTTAGCAAAGTCAAGCGTTAATGTGTCATTAACACGCACGACAGCAAAATGACTCAAGGGAGCTTCAAGCTCGAAACCAAAAATATGTGCAAAGAACTGTGCCGATGCTTCTTTATCATGTACGGGAACTATGGTGTGATTCAGAGTAATCATATGTCATTCCTAAGACGAGTGACTTACTACTTAATTCTTAGCATGGCTCTTTAAACCTTTTGTTGTCCTCTCTATTTTGGTATAGCAGTTCTATCTGATTGGTGAAGGAGCTTTAATAAACGAACCGCCAAGACGCAGAGAGCACAGAGGAAGAAAGCAACAGAGAGTTTCACGCTCTTATTTAGGATTGCTATAGTAATTAAGAGTTCATTACCGAACGAAATGATTAAAAAATGATATATGTTGAGATTTATCTCTAGTCCAAGCTGTTTATAATACCAACAGATTAAATTAAAAAATAATAGTAAATTAAGAATAAACTTGCTCCCACTGCGCTATGAATAGCTATCCAGATTTTTCCCCACAAGGCTATCAAGTTATTAGCGAATTAGGACGAAATCGAGAAGGAGGAAGGATTACCTGGCTGGTATCAGACTTGAATACTGGTCAACAGGTGGTGTTAAAGCAGTTCTGCTTTGCTCAAGTTGGTTCTAGTTGGTCGGCTTTTAGAGCGCATGAGCGAGAAATTCAAGTGTTAAAGGGACTCAATCATCCTGGTATACCCCGTTATTTGGGTGCATTTGAAACTCAAGATGGCTTTTGTTTGATTCAAGAATACAAAAACGCTCCAAGTTTAGCAGTTCAGCGCAGCTTTGAACCTGAGGAAATTAATCAAATTGCTGTCAAAGTACTAGAGATTTTAGTTTATTTGCAAAATCGCATTCCTCCTGTCATCCATCGGGATATTAAACCAGAAAACATTTTGGTAGATGACCAACTTAATGTCTATCTGATTGACTTTGGTATGAGTCGCCTTGGTAGTCAGGAAGTATCTGGTAGCAGCGTATTTCAAGGCACTCCTGGGTTTATCCCACCTGAGCAAATGCGGAAGCCTACAGAAGCCTCTGACCTTTATGGCTTGGGTGCAATGCTGATTTGTCTACTCACGGGTACAAAGTCAACTGCGATTCAGGATTTGACTGATGAGGATGATCCCTATCTGATCAATTTTCGTCATCTGCTACCCCAGCTGAGTCTGCGCTTTCTTGACTGGCTGGAAAAAATGGTGCAACCAAGTCTCAAAAAACGCTTTGCTAATGCACAAACAGCTTTAGAAGCTTTGATACCGCTTGATGTCATTCGCGTGCTGGGAGAGGTCATTTGCTTACCGAGAGTTGAGTTGAGTCAATCAGCACTGGAGTTCCAAGCAACTCATTTGGGCGAAAAGCTGACGCAAACCGTAACTGTTGAAAACTCAATACCTGACACAGTACTGGAGGGTAAATGGGAAGTCGCTCCCTATGCTCAAGATCCACCACATACCCCAGATGCTCATGCTTGGATTTCTGTAGAACCCGCTAAGTTTGCCCGCAATCATAGTGTATGTCATATCCATGTGGATACCAGTAAATTGATGGCTGACAAGTTGTATGAACGTCAACTGCTCCTACAGACGAATGCATACCCAGAAATTTACCCTTTGGCTGTGCGAGTACAGACGGCTCCTCTGCCGATTGAAAGGCGAAAAGTGCCTTATGCTGAGCTGGCTAATGTGTTGTTAATTTGTGCGATCGCATCTACATTTATAACTTCATTTATAGCTGTGGGTGGGACTTTGTCTATGATTGTGATTGTGATTGGGGCTGTGGCTGAGGCTGTGGCTGTAGCTAGAACTGTGGCTGGGTCTGTGGCTAGAACTGTGGCTGGGTCTGTGGTTAGAACTGTGTTTGCGATTTGGGCTGTAAATTTGGCTGAGGCTGTGTTTGGGGTTTGGATTGTGGCTCTCGGTGTGGTTTTGCTTCAGTTTGTTGTCGCTACGCTTGTGATTAGTGCTGTGACTTGGGCTGTACAGATGTCTAGGGAGAATAAGTCTAATGCTGTACTGTTCATACTCGCAGCAGGGTTAGGGGTTAGTTTGGGAACTAGTTATATAGTCGGACTTTTCAATCCCCATATCCTATTAGCACTAGCAGGAACCGGGTTACCTTTAGCAACAATGCTGCTTTATCTAATCCTTAAACGACGCAGGTTAATTACCAAATACCGCAAGTCTGAGGAACGTCTCATCAAGCCATGAGCCAAACACCATCTAAAATCTGAAAACGTCTTATGATTCTAACCAATACCTGAACTACAAGCTAGAATGAAACCAAACTCCGAACTGCTACTTAGGGCTTGCTGAAAAAGTCAGAAAAAAGCAAGATGAGGATTGATTAGTTGCTCAACAAAAGTACACTATAAGCTTATATTATTTGCAAACGAGAAACCTATAATTGTCAATGATGGGAGACTATAAAAAAGGTTTCGTTTTCAAAAATAGACATAAAAAAGCATAAAACAGCCGTGAGATCTGAGTGGAAAGATTCATAACTAAAAAAGTAATAGCAATTGCAGTTTCAGAAGTATTAACAAGTTTCACCATCACTCTATCCAGGCTAAATCTTCTCTTAGCTTGCCCAAATTTTCCCTCAATACAATTACGAATCTTCTCAGCTTCTAAATCTTGTTTCTTTTTTTCTTTACTCACATTGGCTGGAGGTCTTCCTAAAGGATGACCGCTCATGATAATACCTCTTTCTTTACACGGGGTCTTACACGTAAAAAATTTAGCCTTAGCGTTAGCGGCTCCCTTTGGGAGCTTCCCTTGTTTTGTTGATCTGTGCTGTCCCCACGGTGAATCGTAGTATGAGGGCTGGCTAAATTTTTAGGGGACAATGCGTCACCAAGCGCGGTTCTCCCTTGTCCGATAAATTTTATCGACATGAACAGATTCTGGATAATAACCCGTGTAATTTTTCAAGGCTTCTACTTGTGCTTTAAAGTCCCCGCATAAAATAGGGATGAAAAATGAACCGCCTTAGCGTCCCAACCGCTGTGTCCCCTTGGGACGAGCGCGTGTCCGTTAGCGTAGCGTGCCCGCAGGGCATAGGACATAGACGCCTTCGCGTAGCGTGCGCCTGCTGCGCATAGAACGCCAAGAATTAGGTTTTTAAATTATCAGAGGAAATAAAAACATCCCGTAAATATGCAACGCCGCAAAAACGATAACCTCTGTAGAGATGTTGCATGCAACGTCAAGACACGCGTGAAATCTTCAAAAACAATCCTTAACTGAACGATATCGAGCTATAGTCGGCACTTCTGACCTCCCAACTGCGTCAACTATCCTGCGGTGCTATGTCTGCTTCAGTTTCTCTGATGCAGCAATTTGATGTGTTGAATGAACAACTACCAATCAACAAATCCTTTAATAAGCATAAATACTTTTCGTATGATAAGTCAATTTCATCACAAAAGTCAGCGATGGCGCGTATGGGTAGCCAATGCATCATTCAAGCATATGAAATTACGTTTTATTTCTCGCTATTGGCGGCGATGGTACAGAGTGCAGGGTCCTAGCGGGCGAGAACTTAAGCGTCTTTTTCCACTCTTTGTTCTGATATCATTCATGACAGCACTGTTAGTAAACAGCCTTACCCCTACTATCGCGCAGCTACCCCGTCCGGAGATCCGTGGGGTTTGGATGACCAACAATGATTTTGACACCCTCAAGAATCGCGCCAAGGTGAAGGATGGGGTGACTCAATTGAGACGGTTGAACTTTAACACGATCTATCCTGTGGTGTGGAATTCTGGGTATGTGATGTATCCCAGCGCCGTAGCAAAACGTGCTGATATCCAGCCGTTTGTCTTACGAGGCTCAGATGGACATGATATTATTGGAGACCTGATTACCCAAGCACATCGCCAAGGCTTGCTCGCGATTCCCTGGTTTGAGTTTGGCTTTATGGCTCCCCCAACCTCAGAACTAGCATTGAATCATCCGGATTGGCTCACACAAAAGCGCGATGGCGGCGAAACTTCGATCAGTGCTGCTGGTGAAGTTGTATGGCTTAATCCTTTCCATCCAAAAGTGCAACAATTTATCACCGAACTTGTGTTGGAAATCGTCACTCAATATGATGTCGATGGCATTCAGTTTGACGATCACATGAGTTTGCCTCACGAATTTGGCTATGATAAATACACAGTTGCATTGTATGCTCAAGAAACCAAAAACAATCCCCCGACAAATCCCCAAGACCCCGCATGGGTGAGCTGGCGAGCAGATAAAATTACGGCTTTTATGGTACAACTCAACCAAGCTGTGAAGGCGAGAAAACCTCATGCGATTTTCTCTGTTTCCCCCAATTACTACGACTTTGCTTACAAATTTCAACTGCAAGATTGGCTCACTTGGGTACGGCAGAACATAGTAGACGAGCTCATTGTGCAAGTTTATCGTCCCAATCTACAAAATTTTATTGCAACGATTTCTCGCCCAGAAATTCAAGAAGTACAACAAATGATTCCAACTGGAATCGGTGTCATGGCTGGATTGCGAAATAGCCCAGTTCCAATGCAACAAATTCATTCTCAGGTACGGGCTGTCCGAGAACGTGGTTTGGGGGTAATCTTCTTTTACTACGAAAGTCTCTGGAACTCTGCACCAGAACCTATCACACAGCGACAGGCTGGATTTCAAACTCTCTTTTCCGCTCCTGCACTTCGCGCCAGAGCTACAGTTGAGTAGCCTTGGGCTACAGATGCATTTGAATTCCTCCGTTCGCGTCGCGTTCCGTTGTTGCACTTTTACAAATTTTTACATAGCTTGATTTATTTTCGCCTGTCTACTTATAAGCTGTAGGCAGGTAGAGTGGAATTCAGTATTAGTGTACGCAAAAGCGGAAGGATTTAAGTGCGATCGCCCTTCTTTGTTCAGAGGGTTTCGCAGAAGAAACCCTCTCCCAAGCAGAGCTTGGCTAAGGTGTAGGGTGCGCAGAGCGATCGCCAATTAAAGATAAAGGTGGTACAAAAGGCATTGCCTTGAGGTACTGTGAGATCAAAAATATGATACGAAAATCCTCATCATCAAATTTTAGTCTTCATCACCCAATTGACATGAGGTAACAATACACGATACTCATGAATTCAAGGGTTATAGTAAGTTTCTGAATAATGCAAAGTTTTTTTAATTTTGGGTTGCATCAGCACGAGGAGGGATGGACATGGATGGCAGTTTGATCGTATCCAACATCCTGAATCCGCCAGTCTTATTTTTCTTCTTGGGAATGACTGCCGTTTTTGTCAAGTCCGATTTGGAAATTCCTGCACCTGTACCCAAACTCCTGTCGCTTTATCTGCTGTTTGCGATCGGGTTTAAGGGGGGAGTCGAACTGATCAAAAGTGGAATTACTCAGGAAGTGGTTCTGACACTCTTTGCAGCCATGTTAATGGCATGTTTTGTCCCGATTTACACCTTTTTTATTCTCAAGCTGAAGCTAGATACTTATGATGCTGCGGCGATCGCAGCAACCTACGGCTCTATCAGTGCTGTTACCTTCATCACGGCGAGTGCCTTTTTAAGTGAGCTTGGCATTGCTTTTGATGGCTACATGGTGGCAGCTCTTGCTTTGATGGAATCTCCAGCCATCATTGTTGGTCTCATCCTAGTGAATATATTTACTGTCGAGCAAGGAAAGCCGCGAGACTTTGTCTGGTCAGAAGTATTGCAAGAGGCGTTTCTGAACAGTTCAGTCTTTCTCCTGGTTGGTAGCCTCGTGATTGGATTTTTGACGGGAGAACACGGTTGGAAGGTTTTGGAACCCTTTACTCAGGGAATGTTTTATGGGGTTCTCACCTTCTTTTTACTGGACATGGGACTGGTGGCTGCCCGAAGAATTAAAGACTTGCAAAAAACCGGATTTTTCCTCATTTCATTTGCGATACTAATTCCAATACTCAATGCAGGCATTGGGTTACTGATTGCTAGATTCATCAGTATGCCTAAGGGAGATGCACTCTTGTTTGCTGTGCTGTGTGCCAGTGCCTCTTACATCGCTGTCCCAGCAGCTATGCGGATGACCGTTCCGGAAGCGAATCCCAGTCTGTATGTTTCTACCGCTCTAGCAGTGACATTCCCGTTCAATATTATTGTGGGAATTCCGCTATATCTGTACGGAATTAACTTGTTGTGGAGGTAATAATATGCACCTGGTTAAAAAGATAGAAATTATCGCCAACTCCTTTGAGCTTGGCAAAATTTTAGATAGTTTAGATAAGTCAGGTATCCACGGTCATATTGTGATCCGAAATGTTGCTGGCAAAGGATTACGAGGAACGACGGAAGATTTAGACATGACGATGCTCGATAATGTTTACATCATCGCGTTTTGTATGCCTGAGCAGCTCAAACCTGTGGTGGAAAACATCAAACCCCTGCTTAATAAGTTTGGAGGTACTTGTTACATCTCGGATGTCATGGAGATTCGCTCTGTAAGATGTGTCGCGTCGATGTGAGAAAATCATGAACCCAAAAAAGCATTTCATGGAACGTCGTGACTTCTTGAAGTTGGGAGTCACGGGGGCATTTGGTTTGGTGGTCACTGCTAGTGATTTACTCTCTCCAGTTGAACAGGTTCAAGCTGCCCAATTGCCCTTAGCTCCCCAATCTCTCAGTCCTGATGTAGCACTGCAAAAGCTGATGGAAGGAAATCAGCGCTTTGTCCAGCATCAACCCCGACATCCAGATCAATCCCAGATTCGATTGCAGGAAGTTGCTCAAGCTCAACATCCATTTGTAACCATCCTCAGTTGTGCAGATTCACGGGTTCCCGCAGAAATTATTTTTGATCAGGGCATCGGAGACATCTTTGATGTTCGTATTGCCGGAAATATTGCCACGCCTGAAGCACTCGGTAGTATTGAATATGCGGTTGTCCTTTTAGGTACTCCTGTGCTGATGGTGCTTGGTCATGAACGATGCGGGGCAGTCACTGCAGCGGTACAAAACCAAGCACTGCTCGGTGAGATTGGTAGCTTTGTTAAGGCAATTAAGCCAGCTGTAGAAAAGGTCAAGGATCAGTCGGGCGACGCGGTTGAAAACGCTGTGGTTGCAAATGTGCATTATCAAATTGAACAATTGAAGCGATCAAAACTTTTAACTGAGCGATTGCAGTCCGGTAAATTGAAACTCGTGGGAGGTCGTTATGACTTGGATACAGGGACAGTGAGTATCATCACTTAATTTAGCAGAGGTGACGCATCCTCAAAGAACAGAGCTTCGTTTAGCGCTAAATAATATCATGTCCGGATGAATACTTATAAAAAACCAAGAACCTCACCCCGCTCTCCACCGCACCCCTCTCCTTAATAAGGCTACCGTGTACACACATCTCGCTTTTAACCTCACCCTCGCTTTTAGCTGCGCTAAAATCTTTCCCTCTCCTTAATAAGGAGAGGGATGCCGAGTAGGGCAGGTGAGTT
>JAAUSC010000207.1 GCA_012031965.1 Scytonema sp. RU_4_4 | reverse complement strand
CTGAAGGGAAAACTTTATTTTTCGATCAAAGCTTTGAGCATGAAGTCTGGAATAGAAGTCAGAAAGAACGAGTCGTTTTGTCACTGCAATTACGTCATCCAGAATTGTCAAAATTTGAAAATTTTTTATATGAGCTTTTTCGTAAGTTGTTTGGTTTGTAAGTTGTTTGGTTTATTGTAAGTTGTTTGATAATAAACCTCATCTACTTTGAGAACTGTAATTTTCTGCCAAGACTGAGAGATTGCTTCCTTAAGTCGCAATGACGCATAGGAATAATTAGAAACTCCAGGTTTCAATATGGACGGGATTTAGTTAGAACATGAAACTCGAACTATCTGCTCAACAAAAAAATTATCAAGCTGAATTTAGGGCTTTTGTCAATCAGGAAATATGTCCTCATGCTGGAGAATGGGATAGGAAAGAGTTTACTCCGCCAGAGCTAATTAAAAAAATAGCAAAACGTGGTTTTCTCGGTGTCATATTACCCCAAGAATATGGTGGTAAATCAATGGACATGATTACCTATGGTATTCTCAACGAGGAAATTGGAAGGGGATGTTCTTCTGTACGCAGTTTGTTGACAGTTCACAACATGGTTTCCCAAGCAGTGTGTAAATGGGGAAATAAATCTCAAAAAGAATGTTGGCTTCCCAAATTTGCATCTGGAGAAACAATAGCTGCGTTCGCCTTAAGTGAACCAAATGTAGGTAGCGATGCCAAAAGTGTAGAAACAACAGCAACACTTTCTGGTGATGCTTATATTTTAAATGGGCAAAAGAAATGGATTACCTATGGACAAATAGCAGATGTATTTTTAGTCTTTGCTAAATGTGAAGGTAAACCTAGTGCTTTTTTAGTGGAAAAAAATAGCCCAGGCTTTTCTGTCAAACCGATGTCTGGTATTTTAGGTACTAGGGCTTCGATGGTAGCAGAATTGAAATTTGATAACTGCCACGTTCCTTTAGAAAACTTAGTAGGTAAATTAGGCTTTGGATTCTCCTACATTGCTTCTTCTGCACTTGATTATGGTAGATATAGCGTAGCAACGGGTAGCGTGGGTATTGCTCAAGCTTGTTTGGAAGCTTGCATTAAGTACACTAACGAGCGAAAACAATTTGATGTGTATCTGAAAGAACACCAGTTAATTCGCCAAAAGATTACTCAGATGATAATTAACGTGAAAGCAGCGAGACTGTTATATTATCAAGCAGGTTATCTCAAAGAGATTAACGATCCCAACTCAATTATAGAGACATCTATTGCCAAGTACTTTGCATCCACAGTCGCAACTAAAATAGCAAATGATGCTGTACAAATTCACGGTGGTAACGGTTGTAGTAGTGAGTACCCCGTAGAAAGGTATCTACGAGACTCAAAAATTATGGAAATTATTGAAGGTAGTACTCAAATTCAAGAAATTACCATCGCCGAGTTAGGTTATCAAGATTATCCTCTTTCAAGCATCTCTACGGGCTTGAAAGATAAACTAGCAGAAAGGATTTAAGATATGATTAGCACTAAAGAACAGGACGTAGACAGCAAACAAAAAGACAAAAAAGTTATTAAATGTGTCGTTTGGGATTTAGATAATACCCTATGGCACGGGGTTTTACTGGAAAATGAAAAAGTTTCCTTACGAGAAAATATAGTAAATCTTATTCACACTTTAGATAGTCGTGGTATACTACAATCTATAACAAGTAAAAATGAAAGTGCAACAGCAATAGCTAAGTTAGAAGAATTCGGATTAAAGGAGTATTTCTTATATCCTCAAATCAATTGGAATTCTAAAGCGTCTTCCATCAAAGAAATTTCTACATTACTAAATCTTGGTTTAGATGCGATCGCCTTCATCGACGACCAATTGTTTGAACTAGAAGAAGTAAAATTTACCTTGCCAGAAATACTCTGTATAAATGCAGATGAAATAGGTAATATTTTAGATATGCCTGTGATGAATCCCCGTTTTATTACGGAAGATTCACGAATTAGAAGGTTGATGTATATTAGTGATATAGAGCGGCAGAATGCAGAGAAAGAATTTGTAGGCACAGCAGACAAATTCTTAGCTACGCTCAATATGAATTTCACAATATCCTCAGCACAAGAGGAGGATTTGCAGCGTGCAGAAGAATTAACATTACGGACTAACCAACTGAATACAACTGGTTATACCTACTCCTATGACGAACTTAATCATTTTCGCCAATCAGAAAATCATAAGCTGCTAATTGCAAGTCTTGAAGATAAGTATGGAAGCTACGGAAAAATAGGTTTAGCTCTAATTGAATGCCAAGCTGATATATGGACAATCAAGCTTTTGCTGATGTCATGTCGTGTTATGTCAAGGGGAGTCGGGACAATTATGATGAATCATATTATGAGTCTGGCTCAAAACAATAATGTCCGTCTTCTGGCAGAGTTTATATCAAATGACCGTAATCGAATGATGTATATATCTTATAAATTTGCGGGTTTTCAAGAAATTGATAAAAGAGGTTACTCAGTTATTTTTGAAAATGATCTAACAAGAATTCAGCCTGCACCTTCATATGTAAACTTTAAAGTAATTGATTAATTTATTCGTAAAAAATTACTAATAAAATTTTGTCAGGATAGTGTTATGGAAGGCAAGAATAATGAAATTATTAAGCGACGTTCTCAACTCTCACCTGCTAAACAAGCCATTTTAGAAAAGCGCTTACGAGGTGAGAGTGAATATAATCAAGAAATATCTATACCTCGTCGTACCCACAAAGCCCATGTCCTCTGTCTTTGCCTCAACAGCGATTGTGGTTTATCCAACAATTAGAACCTCAAAATTCCGGTTACAACGAATTTTCTTGTCTACAATTAACAGGTGCTGTAAATGTTGCAATTTTAGAGAAAAGTTTTAATGAGATTATAAAACGTCATGAATCCCTGCGAACTTCTTTTGAAACTTTAGATGGGCAACCAGTTCAAGTCATTCATCCAACCGTTACTTTAAAGTTGCCAGTGGTTGATTTGAGAAACTTACCACCAACATCGCAAGATGTAGAAGTTGAACTGCTGAGTGCTGAAATCACTCAAAAGCCTTTTGACTTAGCATTCTGTCCCTTGCTGCGAGTGATGTTATTGCAGATTAATGAACAGGAACATTTACTTTTGCTAGTTACACACCATATCGTTTGTGATGTGTGGTCAACACAAGTACAAAGCCAAGAATTAGCAGGTATATACGAAGCTTTCTCTACTGAAAAACCTTCCCCGCTTCCAGAACTGCCGATACAATACGCAGACTATTCGATATGGCAGCATCAGTGGCTACAAGGTGAGCGAGAAAAAACCCAACTTTCATATTGGAAGCAGCAACTTGCAGATGCTCCAACCACCTTATCTTTGCCAACAGACCGCCAGCGACCTCCATTACAAAGTTTCAAAGGAGCAAGAAGACACTTCAAGCTATCATCACGCTTGACTGATATGCTGAGATCTTTAAGCAAGAAACAAGGTGTGACTTTGTTTATGACCTTGTTAGCAGCTTTTCAAGCACAACTTTACCGCTATACAGCTCAAGAAGACATCTGCATTGGCTCTCCAATTGCTAACCGCAACCATGCTGATATTGAAGAGTTAATCGGCTTTTTTGTCAATACCCTTGTGCTTCGTACTGACCTTTCTGGGAATCCAAGCTTTTTAGAATTACTCAACCGAGTGCGCGAAGTATGTTTCGGAGCCTATTCCCATGCAGAACTACCTTTTGAGCGATTAGTGGGAGAGCTTCATCCTGAGCGGAATCTTAGTCATAACCCCCTGTTTCAAGTCATGTTTGTTTTGCAGGAAGATAACGACAAAGATTTGGTATTACCAGGTTTAACTCTAAAATGGCTTCAAAAGCATAGCGGGAGAGCCTTGTTTGATTTAACACTGAATGTGGTAGATGCTAAATCGGAACTTTGGGGATACTGGGAATACAACATAGATTTGTTTGATGCTAGCACCGTGGAGAGGATGGTAGGGCATTTTACTAATTTGCTAGAAGATGTTGTTAGCCAGCCAGAGAAGTGTTTATCTGATTTGACATTATTAACAGAACCTGAGCGACAGAATCTTTTAGTTAACTGGAATAATACAGCTACTGATTACCTTCAGGATAAATGTATCCATGAATTATTTGAAGAGCAGGTAGAGAAAACACCTGACGCCGTAGCAGTGGTTTTTGAAAACCAACAGTTAAGTTATCGGGAATTAAACCGACGAGCGAATCAGTTGGCACACTACTTGCGATCGCTGGGAGTAAAACCAGAGGTGTTGGTAGGCATTTGTGTAGAGCGATCGTCGATATGGTCATTGGACTGTTAGCCATTCTCAAAGCAGGTGGCGCATATGTACCCCTCGACCCGTTCTATCCAAAAGAACGTTTAGCCTTTATGCTGGAGGATACACAGGTCTGTGTACTATTGACCCAACAGCGACTGGTTGAGCAGCTTCCTGAACACAAAGCGCGTGTCGTCTGCTTGGACGAAGACTGGAAGGATATCGCCCACCCAAGCCAAGAGAACTTAAGCAGTGGTGTTACGATTGATAATTTAGCATATGTAATTTATACATCTGGCTCCACAGGAAAGCCTAAAGGCATTTGTTTAGCCCAAGGTTCTTTAATAAATCTGTTGCAATGGCATTTTTCACATCTGTGCAAAGGGGCGCGTACCCTTCAGTTTGCCTCCTTGAGCTTCGATGCCAGCTTTCATGAGATATTTGCTACCTGGGGCACTGGCGGCACCTTGTTCATTCTTTCAGAAAATTTACGAATGGATGCTGTTGGGTTAGGTCGATTTGTTTCAGATCGAGCAATTGAAAAAGTTATTCTCCCAGTTGTCGTGCTACAGCTCCTAGCGGAATCTGTGGGCGAACAAGGCATTGCCCCCCTACATATTGGACTTTTGAACACTCTTTGGGAAATTATTACTACAGGTGAGCAATTACAAATTACTCAACCCATCATCAAGCTATTCAAATCCTTAAAGCATTGTTCTTTACACAACCACTACGGACCATCAGAAACCCATGTGGTAACTGCTTTAAGTCTAGGGAAGAATTCTGATGAATGGTCATTTTATCCACCCATCGGCAGACCAATCACCAATACTCAAATCTATATAGTAGATCGACAATTTAATATAGTACCACTTGGGGTTACTGGGGAACTTTACATCGGTGGCGTTTCGTTAGCACAAGGTTATTTAAATCGACCAGATTTGACAGCTGAGAAATTCATTCCCAATCCCTTTAGCGAAAAACCTGGTGCCCGCTTGTATAAGACGGGGGATTTAGCCCGATATCTGCCTAATGGTAATATTGAGTACCTAGGGCGTATTGACCACCAAGTCAAAATCCGTGGTTTCCGCATTGAACTTGGAGAAATAGAAGCAGCACTGAGCCAGCATCCAGCAGTAAGGGAAGTGGTTGTTCTCGATCAAAAAGATGAAGCAGGTAAAAAGCGGTTAGTTGCCTATGTGGTATCTGACCAAGAACCAACTTCCATAAGTGGTAAATTGCGCTATTTCTTGCATGAAAAATTACCTAGTTATATAGTGCCATCGGCATTTGTATTCTTGGAGGCACTGCCACTGACATCTAATGGCAAGGTAGATCGTCGAGCATTGCCAGTACCAGACCTGGCAAGACCTGAACTGGAAAGAACTTTTGTAGCACCTCGAACTGCGGCAGAGGAAATCGTGGCAGAGATATGGAAACAGGTTCTTGGTATTGAAAAAGTGGGCATCTACGATAATTTCTTTGAGTTGGGAGGTCATTCACTAATGACAACACGAGTGATTTCTCAGGTTAGGCAAGTCTTCCAAATAGAACTACCTATACGCAGCTTGTTTAAATCACCCACCCTAGAAGGTCTGGTTGATGCGATCGTGCAAATCTGGGGTACTCACGAAGTTGTCGAAGAAATTGCTCGGACGTGGAAAGAATTAGAACAAATCCCAGCCGACGATATAAAAACAATGCTCTTAAGAGAGATATAAAATTGGGATTGAAGGATAAAAAATTGAAGATAAATTGCTAAAAATTTACTAACTAATATTCTACAAAGCTTATGATGCAATTGACAAAAGAGCAACTTCAAAATTATGAAGACAATGGTTTTGTCTTGTTACCTGAATGTTTTTCTAAAGCTGAAGTTCATAGAATGAACATTGAATTACCTATTATCTTTTCTGAAGATACCCCAAAAAGGGTTCTTGAAGAAGAGGGAAAGACTGTGCGAGCAGTGCATGGAGTACATAAGACAGATGAGATTTTTCAACGTTTATCTCGACATCCACAGCTAGTTAAACCTGCCATGCAGCTTATTGGGAGCAAAGTTTATATTTACCAGTTCAAAATTAATGCCAAGGCTGCATTTAGGGGAGATATTTGGGAATGGCATCAAGACTACATTTTTTGGCGTAAAGAGGATGGGTTGCCAACAGCAAGATTGGTTAATGCCCTTGTGTTATTGGATGACATGAATGAATTTAACGGACCGCTATTTGTCATTCCTGGTTCGCACAAGGAAGGGATGATAGACGTTATGGCTCGAAATACAACCAATCAGTCTCAAGCCAAAACAGAACGTCCGGCATGGATGTCGAATTTTACTGCAAAACTGAAGTATTCTCTCAATAAAGAGTTGGTTGCTGATTTAGTCTTGAAGTACGGAATTTTTTGTATAAAAGCTTCGGCAGGCTCAGTGCTATTATTTGATAGCAATATTGTTCATGCTTCACCCAGTAACATATCTCCGTTTGATAGAGCAGTCGTAATTATTACTTACAACAGTATTGAGAATATTCCTTTACCTGTACCAAATCCACGACCAGACTTTCTTGTAAGCCGTGATTATCGACCAGTAGAACCTCTATCAGAGGATGCTTTATTGATTGAAAGCTTGGCGTAGCAATGAGGTTTAAATATGGCTGACTTATCAACAGGTAGAGGTTATTTTCCTTCAGAGAAACAAGAGCTTTTTAAGTTGCTACTCAAGAAAAAGGGGATAAATACTTCAAAAACGCAAACAATTTCTCGTAGAAGAGAAAGTGACTTCTGCAAGCTATCATTTGCCCAACAGCGGTTATGGTTTTTAGCCCAATTAGAGCCAGAAAGCCCATTCTACAACATATCTGCTGCTGTTCGCCTAGAGGGACAATTGAATGTAGGGGCATTGCAACAAACTTTCAATGAAATTATCAGCCGTCATGAAGTACTGCGAACTAATTTTCAAACAAGAGAAGGACAACCAGTAGCTGTTGTCTCTGAAGCAATGCGCTTAACATTGCCAATACTTGATATTAGCTCGCTACCAGCAAATCAACAACAAACTGAAATTAAACAACTGACTGCACAAGAAGCACAACAACCTTTTGACATCAGCAGAGACCATCTACTGAGAGTAAAACTATTGCGTCTTAACGAACAAGAACATATTGCATTACTAACAATGCACCACATCGTCTCTGACGGTTGGTCAATAGATGTCATAGTGCGGGAGTTGGCAATACTTTATCCAGCCTTGTGTAATGGACAAGCCTTACCATTGCCACAACTGCCAATACAGTATCTAGACTTCGCGGCTTGGCAACGACAATGGCTACAAGGAAAAGTACTCGAAACTCAACTATCTTATTGGCTCAAGCACTTAGAAAATGCACCAAAACTATTAGAGTTACCGACAGACCATCCCAGACCAGCAATTCAGACATTCCGGGGTGCGACTTACTCATTTAAATTATCAAAAGAATTATCTGTATCTCTAAACAAATTGAGTCAGCAGCAGGAAAGTACTTTATTTATGACGCTGTTGGCAGCTTTCCAAATACTGCTATGGCGTTACACAGGGCAAGAAGATATTGTAGTCGGTTCACCCATTGCTAACCGTAACCGGGGGGAAATAGAGCAATTAATTGGATTTTTTGTCAATACCCTGGTATTGCGAACTAACTTAGCAGAAAATCCCAGTTTTGAAGAGCTGCTAAAACGGGTGCGGGAAGTAGCGTTAGGAGCTTATGCTCATCAGGATTTGCCTTTTGAGTTGTTAGTTGAGCAACTGCAACCACAGCGAGACTTAAGTCATACACCATTATTTCAAGTGATGTTTGTGCTTCAAAACGCACCAATGTCAGCTTTAGAGTTGCCTGGTTTGACTTTGAGTTTCTTAGAAAGTGATAGTAATACTGCTAAATTTGATTTAACCCTATTTATGACAGAAATAGAGTCAGGGTTAGTCGGAAATTTTGAATATAATACTGATTTATTTACGGAAAGTTCAATACAAAGGATGGTAGGTCATTTGCAAACGTTGCTTGAAGGAATTATTGCTAATCCACAGCAGCGTTTGTCAGATTTACCACTGTTGAGTGAATCACAACAGCATCGGTTGCTACGGGAGTGGAATAATACAGAAATTGAATATCCCCAGGATAAATGTATCCATGAATTATTTGAAGTACAGGTAGAGAAAACACCTGATGCCGTAGCAGTGGTATTTGAAAACCAACAGTTAAGTTATCGGGAATTAAACCGACGAGCGAATCAGTTGGCACACTACTTGCAGCAACTGGGAGTAAAACCAGAGGTATTGGTAGGGATTGGTGTAGAGCGATCACTCGATATGGTCATCGGACTATTAGCCATCCTCAAAGCAGGTGGCGCATATGTACCGCTAGACCCTAACTACCCTCAAGAACGCTTGGCTTATATGTTAGAAGACTCCCAACCAGGCGTGTTGCTAACACAACAATACTTGTTAGAAAATCTACCAAATCACAAAGCTCAAGTAATTTGCATCGATTGTGACTGGGAGAAAATTGCCAATGAAAGTACAGAAAATCCCGCATCCAACATCACACTTGATAACCTTGCTTACGTAATCTATACCTCCGGTTCTACAGGTAAACCCAAGGGTGCTATGAATGCCCATAGTGGTATTCGCAATCGCTTACTATGGATGCAAGAAACTTACCAATTCACATCAGCAGATGCTGTTTTACAGAAAACTCCCTTCAGTTTTGATGTATCCGTATGGGAAGTTTTCTGGACATTGATGACGGGTGCGCGTTTAGTAGTAGCTCAACCAGAAGGGCATAAAGATACAACCTATTTAGTCAACTTGATTTTAGAACAGCAAATAACGACTTTACATTTTGTACCGTCAATGCTGCAAGTTTTTATCGAAGCAGAAGGTTTAGAAGAATGTCAGTCTCTGGTGCGAGTAATGGCAAGTGGTGAGGCATTACCAGTTCAGTTGCAACAACGCTTCTTTAATCGACTTGATGCCCAACTGCATAATCTCTATGGTCCAACAGAAGCTGCTGTGGATGTTACTTTTTGGCAGTGTGAAAAAGATAGTGTTACCAACCAAAATACAGTACCCATCGGTCAACCAATTGCAAATATTCAAATTTATTTACTTGATAAATATCTCAACCCTGTTCCTGTGGGTGTAACGGGTGAAGTTTATATTGGTGGTGTGGGAGTAGGTAGGGGTTACTTAAACCGTCCCGAATTGACGGCAGAAAAATTTATACCCAATCCTTTTAGTCAGCAAACTGAGCGTTTATATAAAACCGGGGACAAGGCACGTTATTTAGCAAATGGAGAGATAGAGTACATTGGTAGGGTTGATAACCAAATAAAACTACGTGGCTTCCGGATTGAATTGGGAGAAATTGAGGCAATCATCAGCCAATACCCAGCAGTGCGAGAAACTGTGGTTGTAGTTAGCGAAGAATCAGCAGATTCTCACCGAATAGTTGCCTATGTAGTTCCTCAAAAAGAGCAAACACTGACAATTCCTGAGCTACGTGGCTTTTTGGAGTTGAAGTTGCCAAATTACATGGTGCCAGCAGCTTTTGTTCTATTAGAAGCACTACCATTAACACCCAATGGTAAGGTTGATCGCAAAGCACTACCCTTACTTGATACAAATCGCCCAGAGTTGAAAGTTGTCTATCAAGCACCTCAAACTGAAACAGAACAAGCTATTGCTGATATTTGGCAAAATTACTTAAACTTGAAGATATAGGAATTCATGATAACTTCTTTGAACTTGGTGGGCATTCATTACTTCTAGTTCAAGCTCATAGCCAATTATGTAAAATATTTCAAAAAGATTTATCATAATTGAATTATTCAGATATCCAACCATCAGTTCTTTGGCTGAGTTTATTTGTCTATTTAATAATTCTGAGTCATCATATTTTCATCACACAGATGATCGTTCTAAACAGTTAGATGAAGGTAAAACTAGAATTAAACAATTTTTGAAAATTAGTAAAGGGGTTAAATAATATGAATAATTCAGTTAATTCTAACCAAACGGGTTTAGAAATAGCTATAGTTGGCATGGCAGGACGCTTTCCTGGTTCTAAAAATATTGAGGAATTTTGGCAAAAATTAAGAGATGGCGTAGAGTCAATAGTGCATTTTACAGATGAAGAACTCAAATCTTCGGGAATTGACCCTGCCGTACTGAGTAATCCTAATTATGTTAGAGCTAAAGGTTTATTAGAAGATATAGAATTGTTTGATGCGTCCTTTTTTGGCTTCAGTCCCAGAGAAGCAGAAGTTATTAATCCCCAACAGCGTATTTTCTTAGAGTGTGCTTGGCAAGCCCTTGAAAGTGCTGGCTATGATTCCAAGCAGTATAAAGGGTCGATCGGGGTTTATGCTGGTATGGGTATCGATGATTATTTAATTAACCTTTATTTAAATCAAAATATTAAAAATTATATTGATACTCAACAGCTTGTTTTTGGAAATAACAAAGATTATATCACAACACGAGTGTCTTATAAATTAGACCTGGAGGGTCCTTCTGTAGATGTTCAAACAGCCTGTTCTACTTCATTAGTTGCCGTACATTTAGCTTGCCGAAGTTTGCTTGGTGGTGAATGTGATATGGTCTTAGCTGGTGGTGTTGGAATTAGCTCATCACACTCATCAGAAAAATATGGATATTTTTATCAAGAAGGAGGAATTTTATCTCCAGATGGTCACTGCCGTGCCTTTGACGCTAAAGCACAGGGAACTGTTGGCGGTGAGGGTGTAGGAATTGTAGTTTTGAAGCGATTAGAAGATGCCTTAGCCGATGGGGATTGTATTCATGCTGTCATCAAAGGTTCAGCTATCAATAATGATGGGGCTTTCAAAGTTAGCTATACAGCACCTCGTATCGATACTCAAGCAAGCGTGATTAGGGCAGCTCAAACGATTGCTGAAGTTGAACCCGAGACAATAACTTACATTGAGGCACATGGAACGGGAACTTCTTTAGGCGACCCAATTGAAATTGCAGCACTGACACAAGCTTTTTATGCTAATGCTGCTAATTCACGAAAGAAAAATTATTGTGCTATTGGTTCAGTTAAAACGAATATTGGACACCTCGATACTACAGCTGGTGTTGCAGGCTTAATAAAAACAGTTTTAGCGCTTAAAAATAAACAGATACCTCCCAGCTTAAATTTTGAGCAGCCTAATCCAAAAATTGATTTTGACAATAGTCCCTTCTACGTTAATACCACACTTTCAGAGTGGAACACTAACGGCATACCCCGCCGTGCTG
Organism: Scytonema sp. RU_4_4; assembly: GCA_012031965.1. Taxonomy (GTDB): domain Bacteria; phylum Cyanobacteriota; class Cyanobacteriia; order Cyanobacteriales; family Nostocaceae; genus Brasilonema. The sequence goes on along the minus strand of JAAUSC010000207.1, from coordinate 811 downwards.
GAGTGAGTTCATTTGGTATTGGTGGAACCAACGCTCATGTGATCTTGGAAGAAGCTCCAACGTCTCAACCCTCTAGCCTTTCTCGTTCTTGGCAGTTGCTATTCCTTTCTGCAAAAACTGAGTTAGCATTGGAAACTGCCACAGCAAATTTACTGACTCACCTCAAGCAGCATAATGAGTTAAACTTAGCCGATGTTGCATATACTTTACAAGTTGGTCGGCGAGCATTTGAACATCGTCGTATGCTTCTATGTAAGAATTTGGAAGATGCAGTTACAGTTCTGGAAAATCTAGATTCACAGAGAACATTTACTCATTTCCAAGAACCTTGTAATAGACAAATTGTGTTTATGTTTCCTGGTCAAGGTTCACAATATCTGAACATGGCACGAGAGTTATATGAGACTGAGTTAGTATTTCGGAAACATATAGATGAGTGCTGTGAAATACTTAAATCTCATCTTGGCGTTGACTTACGCACGATTTTATATCCAAATGAAGATAAGACAGAAGTTGGCACACAACAATTGCTACAAACTCAGATTACTCAGCCAGCGCTATTCGTTATTGAGTATGCCCTAGCTCAGTTGTGGATATCGTGGGGTATATCTCCAGGGGCAATGATTGGTCATAGTATCGGGCAGTATGTAGCAGCTTGTTTGGCAGGTGTGTTTTCTCTAGAAGATGCTTTGGGACTCGTTGCTACCCGTGGACGACTCATGCAACAAATTCCATCTGGTGCCATGCTTTCAGTTGCACTTTCTGAGGAAGCAATACAATCTTTTATTGATGAAAACCTTTCTCTAGCTGC
>JAAUSC010000206.1 GCA_012031965.1 Scytonema sp. RU_4_4 | reverse complement strand
AGCTTCTTCGTAGCGTTCCAAATTCCAGAGCGCAATCCCCCGGCTGTTCCAAGCCCAATCGTCGTCTGGTTTAATTTTGAGTGCTTGGTCGAAAGATGCAACAGCTTCCTCATAGCGTTGTAATTCATATAATGCAATTCCTCTACCTCGCCAGTCTTCTGAATCTTGGGGGGTAAGTGCGATCGCTCGCTCAAAATCTGCTTGTGCTTGCTGCGCTTGGTCAATTTTTTGGTAAGCCAATCCTCGCCTTACTAGCGCCAAAATGTAGTTTGGCTTAATTCTCAAAGCTTGGTTCAGGTATTCAATGGACTCGTGGTATTGTTCCAGATGATAACAAGTCAGACCCAACCCATAACTTACTTGGGGGTTTTGCGGTTCCAGTACAGCAGCTTGCTGAAAAATCTCTAAAGCTGCTTGGTACTCTCCCCGATCAAGTTGGTAGTGTCCTTGCTCTAGTAAACTTGCTACCCTAGCATTTGGCATCATTGCGCAAAGTCCAATAGCTTTGATTGATATTATAACTTCTAGGACTTACGCATTGACCGAATCAGTGAACAGTGAACAGTGAACAGTGAACAGTGACCAGTGACCAGTGACCAGTGACCAGTGACCAATGACCAGTGAATAACTGATAACTGGTAACTGATAACTGATAACTGATAACTGATAACTGTTAAAAAACTAGCGTCCACCCTTGCTCTTGAACATCTTCTTTGGTGTAGGAAACACCATCCACTTTGATATCTTCTGAATCAAGAAGGGAGATAATCCCACCATTATTAGAAAGCTGAACATTATCTGCACCTAAAGGTACCGTAATAACTCCACCAGGTTCAATGCTCAACCCATCAAGGCGTTGCTTGCGCTTGAGTTTATCAGCAATTGCCCAACCATTCAACTCTACTTTTTCTGGTGAAGAATTCATTAAAGTAACTGACTCTTTTCCTGAATCTTCTCCACGAGGATTTACTAAAGCAGCAACAATTCTTACCCGCGCTTTCACTGCTGGAGTTCCTGGTTCTATTGGTTCAGTTCCAACTCTCTTATCTATGGGGTTACCAGTGCGATCATCAGTATGGAAGGATTGCGATTGAAATGCAAAAAATGCTGCAACCCAGTGGTCGTTGGAACCTTGTGCAGATGGGTAATGAATCAACAACGCCCCATCTTGGTAAACTCCATTTTCTCGAGCAAAACTACCACTGTTACCCTGGTTCATATGAAGATTATGAACACCTCTTCCTGGTTGGAAGCCGAACACTTTATCCGGTCTATTTTCGACTCTATCAATTCCCCAAGGTTCGCCAAAAACATACACAACCGCTTTAGTTTCAATTGCTCGTTGAATGTACAAGTCAATCAACTCATTGAGGTCGTTGTTTTCTCCAGGCAAATTGAAAGGCAATGGTTTCATTTCATTGACTTTAAATAAATTGCCCCGGATGTAGTCCAGGGCAATTCCTCCGGCTTGTCTATCTGAATCCTCAAGCTTTTTAAAGCCAAAGTCCAATTGTTCGAGTTTGTCGGTGATAAAATGTTGAAAATTATCATCGACAAAATATAACAAATCGTAGGGTTCTAGACTTGACCTAACATTAATTGCAAGACGATACGAAAATTGCTCGTCTTTCACATGAACTTGATAGTGTGGAGTGTCTTGATCGCGTTCCATCTTACCCGCGATCGCATGACACTTTAATACGCCGTAACCTTCGCTCAAATCCATAAACTTATTCCTTTTGATGAAATTGACTGTCATTCATCTCGCAATTCAAGTGTGCCCATGGGAGAGTCACGAACTGATCTGGATATAGCTTTTCGTAGGCAAAGGCTATTCATTGTTAAGACAGCCACTCATTATAAGTGACGACTACTTTTAGGGTTGACGATTGGCGAGTGCTAGCCTACTTTTATGGTTTCAAATTTGACTCTTGTTTTATCGTTATTGCTGGGCTTTTCCATTTATTAGCGTAATTATAGTTACATATTTTTAGTTGAAAATACTTGATTTTCAAAAATAATAGCTCAGTGTTATTAAGTACAGCAGTACCCTTGTGGGTTATTTTTGCTTGTTTTGTAAACAGTCAGTGATGAACGAGTGCTAACCAACTAGGAAATGCGTAAGAATGAGCAGCCAGTAACGTTAACTCGCGATAACTATTAAACATCCAACGTGCTGTTCTCTGAAGATTATCCATTAAACAAGCATCTTCACCAAAAGCTTCAAACGCAAGACTCCACCAAGCATTCTCTTGAATGATCAAATGGGTAAGTTCTACTGTACAACCGTTGTCGATATGCGCCTTTGTGGAAATAGGTTGTGGTGGAAACTCCGGTAGGACTTGGTAAAGTTGTGAATAGCGAACTTTCTGGACACTGATCCATGAGGAGTTACCCACAACGAGGTTTGGATGAAAACTTTCTTGTGTATCATCACAACACAGCCACTTACCCCATTTCTCTGCCTTACCCTCTGTAAAATCGCCAAAACGCACAATGCCTAATTCTGCTTTGCGCCACTTGACTTCCAGCCGTCCTTGACGTAGCTTAATTCCCAAGAAATCACATCCAGGTGAGTAAAGATACAAATCTTCCCGTTCTTCTGGTGGTTGTAGCGGTTCAATGAGACAATTTTGCTCAAACCAAAATTCTACATCTTGAGGTATCGTGCCAGGGTAAAACCAGCGCAGTTCGTAAGTTGTCAGCATACATGGGACAATGAAAACGAGAAATTACGCTTGCCTTGTGTTGCTTCCAGCTTAAAGGAAACTATATAAATGTGGAAAAGAATTGTATTGACTTTGCTACTGGTGTTTAGCTTCAGCTTGAGTCATTCTGGTGTAGCGGCTGCTGCTGGACGAAGCTATATTGACACGACAAATGGCTATGAGTTTTCATATCCTAACGGCTGGGTACAAGTCAAAGTTGCTAATGGTCCAGATGTTGTGTTCCACGATATCATTGAGGTCACTGAAAATATTTCTGTCGTCATTAGTCCAGTTACCGGAGGCAAAACTTTGCAAGAACTAGGGACACCAGGAGAAGTCGGATATAAGTTGGGAAACAATGCTCTTGCTCCTGATGGTTCTGGTCGCAAAGCTGAATTAGTCAATGCCGAACAGCGGGAATTGAACGGAATAACATACTATCTTTTAGAGTATGCAATTACACTACCTAACAACCAGCAACGCCATAACCTTGCTAGTGTTGCTGTCAGTCGTGGCAAACTTTTTACGTTCAACGCCTCAATTCCTGAAAGACGTTGGGATAGAGTCAAAGGATTCATTCAAGAATCAGTAGAGTCTTTCTCAGTTTACTAGTCATTAGTACCATCTCCCCTTATTCCTATGGGCACTCCACCCTTTGTACTCGCCTCTGCTTCGGTTGCGCGACGTCGCTTGCTACAAATAGCTGGGATTGAACCTTTGGTTTGTCCCAGCGATTTTGATGAGTCGCAAGTCCAAATAGATGATCCTGCACAATTGGTGCAAATTCTTGCCCAACGAAAGGCAGAAACTGTAGCTCCTCAGTTTAAATCGGCTTTGATTATGGGTTGCGATTCTGTTTTAGCTGTTAACGGTGAAATTCATGGTAAACCAGCAGATGCTGAACAAGCGCGTCAACGTTGGCAAAAAATGCAAGGTCATTCTGGTGACCTTTACACGGGTCATGCTTTAATTGACATATCCCAAAATAGTACTTTAGTCAAGTGTCAAGTAACAAAAGTTTACTTTGCTCAACTTAGCAGTCATATGATTGACGCATATGTCGCCACAGGTGAAGCTTTAAAGTGTGCTGGTGCTTTTGCTCTGGAAGGTCGCGGTGGTTTGTTTGTAGAAAAACTCGAAGGTTGCCATAGCAACGTGATTGGACTCAGTTTACCTCTGCTACGGCAAATGCTGGCAGATTTAGGATACAACGTCACGGATTTTTGGTAAATCATGAAGAAAGAAGAAATTTTCTTCTTTCTTTTTGCTGCTGATTTCACTTCCCGCCGTAGAAGAAGGCAATTTCTTTTTCTTTTAAAACCGCAAAACCAGCATCTGTCAGCATTTGGTTGAGTTCTGCTTGGGAAATGTGTTTTGCTCCAATTCGCACAATGCGGGAACGCATTGTGTTGCTGACGCCACTGCGCTGTCTGTTCGCTTCTAGCGCCATGACTTTGTGATAAAGTTCTAGCTTGGCGGGAGGAATCGGGGAACCATCAAAATCTATTCCGCTTGCAATTGCTTCATCAACTGCATCAGCACCTGTGGTTGTTTGGTTCTCTTGGTTAATTTCAGCAGTCATGGCAGTTTTAGTATTAACCTTACTAGAGAATTTTACCAGGCATCGTGAACACAAACAAAGGGAAAGTGAGGTAATGGGGTAAGACATTTTTGACTCCCCTTGAACTTTATGAGTGTATGTTTCGACATACGCTTGTCACTTTTGGAGCTTTTGGTTTAATCTCAAACCAACGGTAAAGCATGATAGTTGCGCTATGTCAGACCCTCACACTCCTCGTAAGAAAGACCGTGCCCTAGAAAAAGCTCTAACTAACAAAATCATTGATGATTATTTTGATAACTCAGAAAGTTGGCTGCGAGCCATTTTGCGGATGTGTATCTTCTCTTTGGGTCATTTAGATGGACAACCCGTCTTTATTGTAGAGTGTCCCAATCAAGCAGTCGCTAAGCGGTTGAGTCGAAAAACTTATCCTTTTAGAGGAATTGTCTACTATTTAACTGACAATTTTAACGCTGGTGATCGCTCTCTGTTTTGCTACCGAGAGTGTTCTGAGGGAACTTGGCGTTGTTTTGATACCAGGAGCAACACCTGGAAAACTTTGAGTCATCGACAAACGCCAACAGCCCCTACTGACGGCTTATAAAGCAGGGAAGCAGGAATTAGAAGAAGATGAAAGTTGGTAGTGCTTCTTTCATCTTCCGCTACTGGGGTGCTTGTTCTAACTACAGGTATCCCTTCATTTTTTTGCGTTGACTGACCATATTGCACTCACTTTTGAATCACATTTGTTTCTCATACTGGATGTACAGATCAACTTTAATAATTAGCTAAAAACTAGAACAACAGCTAATAATCTTAATTTACCCTGTCAGTGTTAAATATAAGGGCGAATAAGATGACAGCAACACCACAAGAGATCATTCGGTCAAGTCAATGGCATCATCTATCTGTAGAAGAAGTAACTCGGCATTTAGATACAAATTTAGAAACTGGTTTAACCTCTGCTGTTGCAGCAAAAAAACGTGAGCGTTTTGGTGCAAACGAACTCAAGAGCAAACCTGGAAAAAGTCCATTGCTACGATTTCTCTTGCAATTTAACCAACCACTGCTGTACATCTTGTTGATTGCGGGTGCAATCAAGGCAATACTTGGACAGTGGGTGAATGCTGGGGTCATTTGGGGTGTAACCCTGATTAACGCCATTATTGGTTTTGTTCAAGAATCTAAAGCTGAAAGTGCGATCTGCCTTTGGCAGCAAGCTTCGCTTATCGCCGCCTTAGCTTCCTCAGTACAAACCAACGCAACAATCATTCGCAACGGTCAAAAGGTGCAAGTTCCTTCCACAGAGCTAGTTCCGGGGGATGTGGTCATACTTGCTTCTGGAGACAAGGTACCAGCCGATTTGCGTTTGGTGCAAGCACGGAATTTGCAGGTAAATGAATCAGCACTCACGGGCGAATCAATTGCAATTGAGAAAAACACCCAACCGCTCAATCTAGATGTACCATTAGCAGAACGCACCAATATGGCTTATGCTGGTAGCTTTGTGACCTTTGGCACTGGCAAGGGTATTGTTGTTGCAATTGGAGATGCTACAGAAACCGGGCGCATCTCTCAGCTAATGGAAGAAGGAACCAGCCTGAAAACTCCATTAACCCGCAAATTTGACAAATTTAGCCGCACATTGCTGTACATCATTCTAGGGATAGCAGCATTGATGTTTGCAGTTGGGCTGGGATACGGCTATTCCTGGACAGAAATGTTTGAAGCGGCGATCGCCTTCGCTGTGAGTGCCATTCCTGAAGGATTGCCAGCGGTAGTGACGGTAACGCTAGCAATAGGTGTTTCCCGCATGGCGCGTCGTCACGCAATTGTTCGCAAGTTGCCAGCAGTGGAAACTCTCGGCAGTGCTACAGTTATCTGCTCTGACAAAACTGGTACATTAACTGAAAACCAGATGACTGTACAAGCAATATATGCAGGAGGTCAACGTTATACTGTCACTGGTGTAGGCTATGCTCCACAGGGACAAATTTTACTCGATAAAAAGCCAGTAAATTGGAACCATTCTTCTGCTCTTGAAGAATGTCTAAAAGCCGGATTGTTATGTAATGACTCGCACCTGGAAAAAACCGTTACTTTCCCAAAGTTTAGTCAAGCGCATCCTGGCAATTTCCATCTTTAACTGGATTTTGATTTTTGGCGTATTTGAATGGATAAGACAAACCACAGGAAATATCGATTTAGCTCGGACAATGGCAATTCAGGCTTTAGTAGCAGGGAGAATTTTTTATCTTTTAAGTATTAGTCAATTAGGAAGTGCTGTTATTGCCAGAGTTCGAGGAATGAGACAGAGAATTAACGACGCATCAGCCATTGGAATTGGAATTGCTTGTACTGTAATTTTGCAGATAATTTTTAGTCAATGGAACTTGATGAATAACTTATTTTATACGGCACCACTAAACTTGAATCAATGGTTAATTTGCTTGGTTTTTGGATTGCCAATGGTTCTAGTATCCGCGTTAGTCAACCGCTTTGACCCTCTTGACTGAAAGATAGCAGTCCTAAACAGGACTTACGCAAAAACTCTCTACAACCCTCTTTCTACGCTACGGGAAGCCACTAGCCCCTAAGGGGGCGCTGCGCAAACGTGTTTACGTGTCCTACCCTACGGGAAGCCGCTTCCTTGTCTATGCGTCCTACCCTACGGGAAGCCGCTTCCTTGTCTATGCGGTTCGTGTTTTGGTCTTTTATTAAAACTTATAAAAAACGCTTTGATACCAATAGGTAGATACAAGAATTCAATCCAGAAAATACTATGAGTAAACAAGCAGAATCATTAGGAGATATTCTCATGAATAGCTTTCTTCGATTATTCTCAGTAGCTGTGTCTTTGCCAACTTTATGTTTGGCTGTAAATGCAGTTGTACCGTCACTAAGTCATGCTCAAAGTCCAACACAGACAGTCTTCAGTGATGTTCAACCTAATTATTGGGCGCAGCCATTTATTCAACGCTTGGCACAAAGAAATATTGTGGCGGGATATCCTGATGGCACATTTCGACCAGAGCAAGCAGTACAGCGTGATGAATTAGCTGCAATCATTCGCAAAGCTTTTGACCAATCGCCAGTGCGACAGATAGAAAGCGGCTCTGCATTCAAAGATGTTTCTGAAGGATACTGGGCAGAACGTCCGATTGAATCAGCATATCAACAAGGCTTTATGTCCGTCTATCCTAATGGTAACTTTCGACCAAATCAACCTGTTACTAAGGTTGAAGCAATAACTGCTTTGAACAGAGGTCTGGATTTAACTTCTGATACACCAGTAGGAGCTTCTTCAACAACTCAACCAACTACACAACAACGAGCAAGGAGAAGACCAGTATTTGTTCCAATAGCAATTACTTCCTTAATGCAGCCTCTATTAATTCCTAGAGTCGAGGCTGCGACCACATCCACGACCGAACAAGCAGCACAGCCTGACCGTCCTCCTCTTACCTCAACTATTGTCAATGACTATTACACAGATGCCAGCAGTATCCCGCAAAATTCTATTCCTGATGTAGCCGCAGCAACTAAACAAAATATAGTGGTCAACTATCCAAATCCAAAAGTACTCAACCCTACCGAGCCTGCTAACCGTGCAGAAATTGCGGCTTTAATCCATCAAACATTGGTTTCTCAAGGAAGAATTGAACCACTTGCTGAAGATTCACCTGCTACTCAGTATATTGTTCGGACTTCTGGTGATAACCAAAATACTCAATAGCAGTCGTTCATAGTTTATGGTTCATCATCACGAGCCAACTTATGTTTTCCGCCTGACGCACGAACTCGCGTTGCGTTGGGCAAGTTTGAGTATCCTGCTGTTTTTTGCAAGTGTGGCAGGTGTTAGTGGATTTTACCAAGCCATCCACGGGCGAACATGGACATTGATATCTACTAGCAACCAGACAAATCAATTGCCAGCCTTTCTAGGATTTTTTGGATTTATTGCTGTTTTATTCGGCACGCTCATTATTCACGAATTCATTCACGGGATGGCATTCTCTGCCTTTGGTGGCTCGCCTCGTTACGGAGTTGGCATTAAATTTTTCTTACCTTATGCATACGCGACTTCACCAGGAAATCGCTTTTCCCGTAACGCATTTTTGGTAATTGGACTGGCTCCCCTGGTGGTAATTGACCTGCTATGTCTGGTATTGCTGGCGATATTTCCACAAGCAACTTGGCTTGGTTGGGTAGTGGTCATTAATACTTCTGGAGCTAGCGGTGATTTGTGGATGGCGATGCTACTGCTGCACTGTCCTGCTTCAATTGAGGTTGAAGACCGTCGCACAGGTATGGCGATTTACGCTCCCCTCAGTGTTGATGTTCGTTCGTTACCCTTTAAAACTTCTAGCTCAAAGGCTCGTTCCGCTTTGTGGGTTTGGGTTAACGCTACGCTAATAGTTTTGATGGTACTGTTTTTGGGTAGTTTCTTGCTGGTGCCAATCTTCCAGATTTTGCAGGTTCCCTCGTTTGTTTTAGGTACAGATACTTTCTGGATTATGCGTTGGCAAAATAACGCGCAAGGATTTGGTATTGGTTTTAACCTGTTGTCTGTTTTGGCGATCGCTGCCTTTTTTGGACTTGTGGGTATTTTAGTGAAAGCAATTGACTCCAAAAGACAGTAATGGGGAGGAACTTTTTATCGCCCTCCCCGCCTATTCTATGTCTCCGTCCTCGTTTGACAGAATACCAGAGTTACTTATCCACAATAGGACGACCCTCAGTATCTAAATCAAGCTCTTCACGTCGAACAGTTTCTTGAGTTTGAGCTGTGTCATGTTCTACAACTTTCTTGACTCGGACTTCTTCCCGCACAACAGCTTCTTTGTGAATATCGGGTGTTTCTTCGTAAATATCCATGCGAGCGACTTCACCTTCACGGAATGTTGCATCACCTGGCTGAGCTGGCGTAGCATTTGTGGGATTTGTACGCTCAATGACTACTCGCTCTTTTTCTACAGGTACCGCAACACGAGCAGTCTCAGTTTCTATGTGTTTACCAACAGTAACTTCTCCAGTCTTGCGGCGTTGTTTGCTAGCAACTAACCGTTCTTCGTACAATTTTAGAGTTTGACCATCCTGTTCGTTGATATTGTATAGTGAAGGTTCTTGCTCGTAGTTGTAAGTGCTGCGGTCATAAGCAGCAGGCTGGGTCATGTCAGAAGTAGCAACTGAACCACGATACACTCCGCGTACTTGCTCTTCATAATCGTAATCAACTTTGTCTAGGTCATCAAAGTTAGGCAGGTTTTTCACTTGCTCTCTAGTCAGACCTTTGACATCTATCCGCTTGTCAGTGTAATTAATGTCGGCAAGACCAACTGGTAGCAAAACTTTTTTACCAAAAACCCAAAAACCTGTGTCTACTACAAAATAGCGGAATTTACCTGTTTGTTCATCAACTAAAATGTTGTGAACAGAACCAACTTTTTCATTTGTTTGAGCATAAACATCAAAAGTTTTGATGTCATCAATGTTGTCGGAGTAATCTTCACGATAGTTGGGGTAGAATTCTTCTAATTTTACAAGTGCCATTTGGTTTTTCTCCAACCTTATATCGGTTACCTACTATGTTAAAAATATTTGTCAAACAATCTTCTAACTATTGGATGATTAACTATTAAAAATAATTAATGCTTACTGAAATGAAGCTAGTTTTTTTTATCATCTAATCGATAATTCTCATATATTTATCTTGAAAATAATCAGTGTTGTATCAATGTTTTCACTGCTAGGTCATACCGCTCTTGGACATCCTTCTGGTCTTGTTTGGAGGTGATTTTTTCGCAGCTACCTTGTAAAATCATGTCAGCATGACGGCGTAGTGCTTCTCGTTGTTTGGCGTTGTGGGTAAAAGTGGCGATACAGGTTATAGCTTCCAATAAACGTATCGTCACTGCAACGTCTTTTATACTGTACTGACGGATTTGATTAAAAGCTGCATCCGTAAGCCCTGCAAACGTGACTGGTTCAGCAATCATACGCAAATTATTGTTTTTATCATAGCGGTAGGGAGAAGGAATATCTCTTTGGGCAAAACGAGAAAGTCCGGCACTTAGTCTATCAATACACCGAATTGCAGTAAATGGGTCGTTTATCCCAGGAGAAATGGCACGAAGAGCAATTTCAACTAACTGAGCAATGGGAAATTCTACATCTTGTTGTTCAGTACGTTCTTTATCTAAAATAAAGGCATCGTTAATTTCTTTTGTTAGTTTATGATTTACACGTTCGCCAGGGAAGACCATAACCAAATTGCTACCCTTAACAACGAATTTTCCCGGCCGAGTTACGATTCGTAAAATTAAATTGTGCTGATAGGCAATCTTCATTAATTCGTCGTTATCAATTCCTTGCAAATAACCATTACCAGCTGATTTAATTGGACAAGCTTCCTCAGCAACATTTGCTGGTATTTCCGCAAATAGGTGTTGTTCTTTCACACCACGTCCAATTTTTTCTGGAAACAAACGGTCAATTGCACGGTTTAATTCATCACTCACGCTCTTGATTACGTGTGATGCCTGAATAATAGTTGATGCGTGATGAATAAAGTAAATCAGTACGCCGATGCTGATAAACGCCAGAATCATGCCAACCGTAACCGAGAGTTGCGGCACAAAAATATCGTAGTCCTCTCCGTGGATGGTCCGCAGCACTAGCAAACTATAAACGAAGGTGGAAATAAACGTACCTAATACTACCTGATTACCTGTATCCTGCATAAAATTACGCAGTAGTCGCGGACCAAAACTAGAAGCAGCCAATTGGAGAGCAACGATTGTAATCGAGAAGGCTGTACCAGTAACAGTAACTATAGAACCAGCAACGGTTGAAAGTAAAGCTCTAGCTCCATCCGGACCACCAGAGTAAATCCAGCCCCACTCCTTTATCGGCCCATAATGACCAGCGCGGTCTATCCCTAACATCGTAACCGCTAGACCAACAGATGCAATTGCTATGAGTGTAGGTACAAACCAGTAACTCGAATGAAGCGAGTCCCACACTTTGCTTAACTTAATGTTTTTCATCGATTATTGTTCGTGGATGAAGTGTTATCAAGGGCTTGACTACCGTGATGAGAATTCATTTGAGCTAATTTTCCCAGTGCATCACTAATTCTGCGAGGTTTTGGTACTTCACTTTTGCTTGCGGGCCAGCCTTCGCGTTGACGAGTTCTGTCTCCATCCGTTTCTTCAGTTTGGTCATGGAACAAAATTTGCCTGGTGGGATAAGGTAGGTCAATACCATTTTCCACATATAGCTTTTGCACAATTGCAGATATCACCTTGTCTCGCGAACTGAGGTTATCTGCGTGTCGTGGTGGGTTAATCCACCATCTAGCACGGATATTGACACTACTTTCTGCAAGTTCCATCACCAGCACATCTGGAGCCGGGTCTTTCAAAACTTCGTCTACACCATGAATCGCTTCTAACATCAATTCCTTGGCTCGGTCAATATCATCTCCGTAGCCAATACCGACATCGTACTCAATGCGGCGATGATCAAAAGCTGTGTTTACCTGCACAGAATTAGTGAAAAGTTCCGAGTTGGGAATGACAATTCGGCGACCATCATAAGTTCTAATTGTTGTCGCTCGTGTCTCGATATTTTCTACCGTTCCCTCAAAATTCTTAAACACAATCTGGTCGCCAATCTGAAACGGTTCCGTCAGCAAAATCAAAATACCTGCGAGAAAGTTTTGCAGAATGTCCCGGAAGGCAAAGCCGATCGCCACCCCACTAATTCCCAACAGTTGCACTAAATCACCCGCCCGCAGTGTGGGAATTACAATTGTCAGTGAGATAAATAAACCTACCAAAATTGTGGCACCTTGCGCTAACCGTCCTAATACCATTCCCAAATTCCGAGCATGACGGCGGTTGCGAGTCAAGCGTCTGACAACTTGCTTAATTGTTCTAGCAACAAAGAAAAAGATCGCAAAGACGATTATTGCTAATACAATATTCGGCAGTAAGGTGATGAAACCGTTAATCATCGCCTGAACCTTGTCCCAAGCTGCGGATATCTCTGCATTCATAGCATTTTATTATTCATCAATCGTTGCTGATGATAGTTAAAAGTTGGAAGATTTTATTCTGTCTGAGGACTTTTATTTGGTGTGACGGGGGGAAGATTATTTTATGAAAGAGATATGTTTGACGACAAGCCGCTGTATGGATGATGTTGTTGGTCAATTCGTGATGGGTTTGACCCCTCATTGACTCGTTCCTAGCCTCAGGCTGGGAATGCAGGCTTTGAGGCTCTGCCTCAACCAAGATAGCAGAGGCAGAGCCTCTTGGTAGCG
>JAAUSC010000038.1 GCA_012031965.1 Scytonema sp. RU_4_4 | reverse complement strand
TTAGACGTGGCGTCTATCGTGGCGTCTATCGTGACGTTAGGCGTGGCGTTAGGCGTGGTGTTTGGTGTGGCGTTAGGCGTGGCGTTAGGCGTGGCGTTAGGCGTGGCGTTAACCGTGGCGTGCGGCGTGGCGATACTCCGTCTGGAAAATTGGCTTTTGGGTTTACCTCTTGTTGTGCGGTTCCGCCACAATAGACAATGGCGAATTCCCCGTGTTACTCCACTTCCCCTTTACTCCGTGTCTTTTCGGTTGAAAAATTGGCTGTGTCAAGACTGGGAGACTGGTTTGCATAATGCCAACCAATTGCTGGCTTACACTCTTCAGTTCATCCCCGTGATTCAAGCTGTCAATCAGGTGCTGGCACAAACGCCTCCAGAGCAAGTCGTCTTTCGTGTCCTTCAGCTAGCTGAAAAACCTTTTGATTGGCAACTCGTGCGTTTTGCCTCTGCTTCTCTTAATGAAACGCTCAAGTCAAAATTTATCGAAGGTTTCTTTTTCTTACCTCGTCGTTGGAAAGAACAACTCCAAGCTCGTTTTTTCACAGATACTCGCTTAGACACTCCCGCCCGTGCTACAGCAGCTGGTTTCTGGTATCTGCACGAAAAAGAACCAGCGAAAGCTGAGGAGGCTTTTGCAGTCGTGCGTTCTCTTCCCTACGGTGAAGAAATGTTCACCCTCGCCCAAACTCTAGCATCCTTTAACGATGCAAAAGAACCAAATACGATCGCTACAGTTAAAATTCCTCCCTTTCCACAACAACCCCTGCTGCGTCCAGTCACCTGGCAAACTCTCACATCTCTACGTTCTGTCGTTGAGAATGCCGAGATTATACAGCGCAGTCAGTCTGCTTATCTACGCTCCTTAGCCCTCAACCGTGCTTTAGGGGAACTCACTGAAATTCTAGATAATGCTGATACTTTGCCGCAAGCAGAACGCGGGTTAATTGTGGACATTGCCCAAACTTGGAAAACAGCCTTGGAGAGGATAGCCAAGCAAGTCGGGAAAATTTCCATCACCCAACCTGTGGTGAACCCTTATGTTGTCGGTCCTCCGGTTGAGGCAGAATTGTTTGTTGGACGGGAAGACGTGATCAGACAGTTGCAGGAGTTGTGGGTGAGAAGTTCTCAACTCCAATCTGTCGTTATCTACGGGCACAGGCGGATGGGCAAAACTTCTATCCTGCGGAATGTCGCCAGTTTTGTAGAAGCAAGTGTACAGGTGGCTTATGTCAATCTCCTAGAAGTTGCAGATGCTCCCCAAGGAGTTGTAGAAGTGCTGATGGCGATTTGTGATGCCATTTCTGAAGTCATGCAAATTCCACCTCCAAGCAATGAGGATTTCCTAAGTCTTCCGCAACCGACATTTAGAAGATACTTGACACAGGTGGAGAAAGAACTAGGGACTAAGGGTTTAATTATCGCCTTAGACGAGTTTGAGAAAATCGAGGAACTGATTTCGGCAAGAAAAATCCCTGTAAATTTTATGGGGTATCTCCGGGGGTTGACGCAGAAAAGCTCTAAAATCGCCTTTGTCTTGGCAGGTTTGCACACCTTGGAGGAGATGACAGCAGATTACTTCCAACCTTTCTTCGCCAGTGTCATCACAATCAAAGTTGGTTTTATGGAAGCTGGGGCGACTCACCAAATCATTGCAAATCCATCTATTGAAGACTTTCCCCTCGACTACACGCCGGAAGCTCTTGATAAAATCTACAATCTCACCCACGGACAACCTTATTTAGTACAGCTTGTTGCTTTCCAACTCGTTCGCCGTTATAATGACGAAGTTTTTCAGACAGGACGCGCCCGAGATCATATCTTCAAAATAGGGGATGTGGAGGCTGTTGTCAACGACTCTGAGTTTTTCCAGCGGGGACGCTACTACTTTGATGGCGTTTGGGGTCAGGCGGCGCGGGGTGCTGCTGGTCAGCAGGTGATACTGAGGGCGTTAGCTCCTCATCCAGAAGGATTAAGTCTGGAAGCGTTATCTCATGGTACAAATATAGAAATTGCTCCTTTACAAGAAGCGCTCAATACTTTAAAGCGTCATGATGTTGTTGAAGAAATTGAGGGGCGCTGGTCAATTATCGTAGAACTCTTTCGTCGCTGGGTCTTACAGTTAGCGTAGCTTCTATAGCGATTCTCACTTGCATAGAATACACGCAGCCTGGTAGGGGCTTTCGTCTAGCCCATACGTGTCAACTTAAGGTGAAACCCTTGTCATTACGTTACATTATGCTTTATCCTACTCGCTCACAATTGTCGCATAACCTCACCCCGGTTTTGTCTTACGCCAAAACCTCCCTGCCCCTTACTACAGGGCTATTTCATTCCACAAGGGCAAGAAGTTTGTCAATCTCATTAGAGAGAAATCTATGAGCAATTGTGATGGAAGTATGACCATTTCGACGGAGTATATTGAGAGCGATAGCATAAGCGCAAGCGCACGAATCGGGCGAACGCGTAGCGTGTCCCCTTGGGACGAGAGCGCTGCGCATTGACGCAGATCGCTCTGATAACTGAAAGATTAGGATCTACGATAATTTTGTGTACTCAATGAGACTTTCCAAACATCCTCTTAGTTCAATCGGAGAGTACATTCCAAAATCAATTTTTGATTCACTTGAGAATAAGGCTGAATTTCCAAAGCACGGTGAAATGCTCTGATAGCTTCAACATACTGTCCCATCGCGGCAAAACACAAACCCATACCGTGAAGTGCGCCGAAATGTACTGGATTAATCTGAATGACCATTTGACAGTCTTTGAGAGACTTTCGATATTCGCCGTCGGTATAGTAAAGAAAAGCACGACGATTCCAAGCTTCGGCAAAATCTGGTTGGTTGTTAATCAGTTCTGTCAGTACAGCTTCGGCTTGGGTTATTTTTCCAGAATCTATTAACTTTTGACTGCGTTCAATCATTTCCAGTCCACGAACTCCCTTTTGCTGAAACCAAATACGCCAGATTTTCCTGGTCGCTTGGTCACGAACTGTTTCATCGGGGTTTTTCAAGTCTTCCAGTAAGGAACTGATAAATAAAGAATCCATGAATTCAAGGTCGTTGATAGTTGCTTTGGATCAAATTTCGCACATTATGATCTTAATAATAGTCACTAGAAAGTGTTGAGGGTTAAGTAAATTAAAAAAAAGACTCTGCATTCATTGCTCAAAATTTAAGACTTATGAATTTAAATGAGCAATTAATTTGCTATCTTATGTAGTCTGTAATACGATTAATACTTAACTCGATATTTTAAAGTCTTTAGTAATCGCTCATAAATATGCCATACTTTTACAAGTCACAACTCTGGTAGTAGTTGTAGAGAAATCTCTAATGACTAAAAATTGAGAAAAAGTAAGAGAAAAAGAAACGACTATGCCAAAGCAAAAAAGCGTTTCCGGGCATATTGTTCTCACTTCGCATCCTAGTCACTTTGGTCCCAAACCGATTTCCATTCAATGGGGAGCAGCCGATCCGATGCAACGTGGTCCTGTGATTGCTACGCTGACTAAGCAGGCACACCGCAATGTGATTGGTACCCATTCTGGTGGTTATGCGATTTATCGCGCCTTAGCGGTGGCTAGCGGAGTTCTTCAGTCAGATCACAGGGCGGACCTTACGAACACATCTCCAGTAGAATATATTGGACCACATCCGGGCTGGGCTGACCCAGATAAAATTGTCTCGCTTGACCCGTTTGGGGCGATTGTTGGTGAGGTTTTTGCATCATACTACACACAGGGATATGACATTCGTCCCACAATTGCTATCACAAAGGCGCACATCAACATCCCCGAATTACAAGAGGCGGTGACAGAAGGACGCTTACAGGTTGATGGCAAAATTATGAAACCTGGTGGCGATTTAGTGGTCACAAAAGCCGCGATTGAGCCAGTTTGGTACTTACCAGGAATTGCTAAGCGATTTCAGATTACAGAAGGCGAGTTACGCCGCGCTTTATTTGAACAAACTGGAGGAATGTTCCCAGAATTAGTGACACGACCTGATTTGGAGGTGTTTTTGCCGCCAATCGGAGGTCTGACTGTGTATATTGTTGGGGATGTAGCAGCTATTACTGACCCTGATAAGCCTGTGGCAGTGCGGGTACATGATGAGTGTAACGGTTCTGATGTATTTGGGTCGGACATTTGTACCTGTCGTCCCTATCTAGTACATGGTATTGAAGTCTGCGTACAAACCGCACAAGAATGTGGGGCAGGTGTTATTATTTACTGCCGTAAAGAAGGGCGTGCTTTGGGAGAGGTGACGAAATTCCTCGTTTACAATGCCCGCAAGCGTCAAGAGGGTGGCGATCGCGCTGATGCCTACTTTACTCGCACTGAATGTGTGGCTGGCGTGGAAGATATGCGGTTCCAAGAACTGATGCCCGATGTGTTGCACTGGTTGGGCATTACCCGTATCGACCGTATGATATCAATGAGTAATATGAAGTACAACGCTATTACTCAGTCGGGAATTGAGATTGTCAAACGCATACCAATTCCAGAAGATTTGATTCCCAAAGATGCGCGTGTGGAGATAGAAGCGAAAAAGGCAGCTGGTTACTACACAACAGGAGAGGTGTTGGATAATAACAGTTTGGGTGCTGTTAAGGGACGTTCTTTAGCAGAGTAAATTGAGTTCCAAGGGGACAAGAGGGACAAGGGGACAAGAGGGACAAGGGGACAAGGGGACAAGGGGACAAGAGGACAAGGAGACAATGGAAGGAACTGTTCCCTCACTCCCCCCCTCCCCCCCCTCCTCTTACGGGGTGTGTCAATACAGGAGGAGTGAGCCAGAATGGAGATGGGAACCGCAGAGGCGCAGAGATCGCAGAGGAGAGAGGGCAAGGAGTTGGTTGCTTATTTGCGTTCGCCTAGTGCTATTCGGGAGCGTTGTGAGCAATTATTTGAGTTGGCTATTGAAGGTCATTCGCATCACTTTAGTTGTGATTTGACACTGTTGCCAAAAGTGGCAGAGTATGTATTAGAAGTCATGCGGGAACAGTACCCAGATTTGCAAATTCCATTTCACAGCCGCTGGCGACATTTTGAGGCGGGAGGTGTACAGCGTCTGTTTCAGTTGGATAAGCAATTAGCAGGACTCACACCTCAACAGAAAGCTATTGCTAAGTTTGATTTAGCGGTTATTAGTGTCTTACTAGATGCTGGTGCGGGGGAAAATTGGTCCTATCATGAATCGGAGACTCAGCTAGATTTTAAGCGTTCTGAAGGTTTGGCAGTTGCCAGTTTCCAAATGTTTTGTGACGGAACTTTTTCTAGTGACAAGCAAACAGCACCTTTGCAAGTCAACGCCCAAAGATTGCAAGCCTTAACAGAAAAAGAATTGGCAGATGGTTTTCAGGTGAATGCAGAGAATCCCTTGGTAGGTATTGCTGGGCGGTTAAAATTGTTGCAAAAATTGGGTCAAGCCCTACTTTCTTCACCTCATCTATTTGGGAAACAAAATCCCCGTCCGGGCAATCTGGTAAACTATTTCATAGAAAACTCAAGTCATAAGCAACTCGCTGCAGCAAGTGTGTTGAGTGCAGTTTTAGAAGGGATAGGTGATATTTGGTCTGGAAGAATTGAGGTTGCTGGGATAAATCTAGGGGATGTTTGGTTTCACCCACGTGTTGCTGATGATGGCTTAGTACCATTTCACAAGCTGTCCCAATGGTTAACTTATTCTCTGCTTGAACCTCTACAAGAACTTGGCTTAGAAATAACTGGTTTGGATACCCTTACTGGATTGGCAGAATATCGCAACGGGGGATTATGTCTTGATTTGGGACTGATTAGCCCTAAACGCCCGGAAATTTTGCTACAGTCTCATTCAGTTGCATCAGAGGTTATCGTTGAATGGCGTGCCCTCACCGTGATACTGTTGGATCGCATCGCCGCAACAGTACGCAACAAGTTGGGTATGAGTGCCAAAGAACTACCACTGGTAAAAATCTTGCAAGGTGGAACTTGGACAGCTGGGCGCAAAATTGCGGTTGAATACAGAAAGGGTGGTACATCGCCCATACAGATAGAAAGCGACGGCACAGTATTCTAGCAATCAGCAGTCATTTTACGCTATCTTAGTCACCTGCGGTGCTGCTAGCCGTACGGAGACGCTGTGCGTGTCTCTTGTCATAGTGAGGCTTATGAATTGCTTGCAGTGTGCGCTTACACTATCAAAATTTAATGTTTAAAAAATGAATGTTTAATTCGCATAATAAAACATCTTAGACATATGCACAGTCACGTTATCGTCATCAAGCATCCATTGATTCAACACAAACTCACACTGATGCGTAAAGTTGAAACCAGCACGGTAAAATTTCGAGTCCTTCTCAAAGAAATTAGCCTGCTGCTGGCGTATGAAATAACGCGAGATTTGCCTGTGAAATATGAACAGATTGAAACTCCTCTTGCGCCAATGAACGCCCCAGTGCTTGCTCCAGATAAAAAGCTGGTCATTGTTTCTATCCAACGGGCAGGACAAGGGATTTTGGATGGGATGCTGGAGCTCATGCCATCAGCAAGAGTCGGACACATTGGATTGTACCGCGAGCCTAAAACCCTCATTCCGGTCGAGTATTATTTTAAGGTTCCTCAGGATATAGACAAGCGAGATGTGCTGGTGGTTGATCCGATGTTAGCGACTGGTAACTCAGCTGTCGCAGCAGTTGAACGGCTCAAATCAACGAATCCAATGTCGATTAAGTTTATTTGCATACTTGCTGCACCAGAAGGTCTTGAGCATTTTACCGAAGTTCATCCAGATGTACCTATTTACACGGCGGCTATTGACGACTATTTAGATGAAAACGGTTACATTATTCCAGGATTGGGAGATGCAGGGGATAGATTGTTTGGGACAAGATAAGCTAACTTATACCAATTCTGTATGATAGCTTGCGTGGCGTAGCCATAGATGCGCCCAAACTATGAACTACAACACCACGCTATACTTCGCACGGTCATAATCTGTCAGGTTGTAGAATCAGGTTCAGTACTAAAAGCCATAAAGATTTTTGCTTACAACAATTTTTTTTTGCAGACACCACGTGATGGAAGATGAGAGAAGCACAAACAAATCTCAGTCAAACGATTAATCACAACCGATTAGTAATAGGAATTGATTGTAGTACAACTGCGTGTAAAGCGATCGCCTGGAACAGAGAAGGAAAAGCTGTAGCCGAAGGACGAGCAAGTTATCCGCTATTACAACCACAAGCAAATTGGTATGAGCAGGATGCAGCCCAATGGTGGCATAGCACTTGTCATGCTATCAAGCAATTGCTGAGTCAGATAGATAAAAAACAGGTAGAGGCTGTTTGTATTACCCATCAACGGGAAACTTTTGTCGCTGTAGACCGTGAAGGTAAAGCAGTTCGCAATGCCATTGTCTGGATGGACAAACGCAGCCGTAAGCAAGTAAATTTTTTGGCTCAGAAATTCGGCACAGAACACATTAACCAACTGACGGGTAAACCAAATGCCATGACTCCTTCTCTAGCCAAAATTGTTTGGCTCACTCAGAATGAACTGGAAACTGTTACTCGTACTTACAAATTTTTAGATGTTCATGGCTATATAGTCTACCATTTGACCAAAAATTTCCGCACTAGTTTAGCTTCTGCTGACCCAATGGGAGTCATGGATATGCAGGCTAATACTTGGGCAGATGATTTACTCACTTCTTTGGGACTACAAAAAGGACAATTTGCCGAGTTAGTACAACCAGGTTCGATAATTGGCTATGTCAATGAAAGTGCAGCAGCAGCGACAGGATTGCCTTCCGGTTTACCCGTAATTGCTGGTGCTGGAGATGGTCAGTGTGCAGGTTTGGGTGCAAATGCTGTTGGCAATAACCGTGCCTATCTAAATTTAGGCACTGCGATTGTCAGTGGTATCATCAGCAGTGATTATCTGGTAAATCCAGCCTTCCGCACTATGTATGCGCCCATTCCTAAATCTTATTTTCTGGAAACTGTGCTACTGGGCGGTGTATTCACGATCAATTGGTTTATAGAAAAATTTGCCAAAGACTTGCGTGATTCTAATTTGAACCTCACTCCAGAAGAAATTCTCGAAACGGCGGCGGCAAAATTACCTCCAGGTGCAGATGGGTTAATGTTAGTACCTTACTGGAATCATGTCATGAATCCCTATTGGGATGCTAGTGCCTCTGGTATTACTATCGGTTGGACAGGAACACACGGACGGGAACATCTTTATCGAGCAATTTTGGAGGGGATTGCTTTTGAACAAAGACTTGTAGGGGATGCGGTAATGGCAGCAATGGATCAAAGGTTCAGTGAGTATATAGTTATGGGTGGTGGCTCTCAAAGCAATCTTTGGTGCCAAATTGTTGCTGATATTACAGGTGTACCAGTGGTACGTTCTACGATTATCGAAGCCACTTGTTTGGGAGCGGGTATTCTCTGTGCTGTCGCAGTGGGATGGTATCCTGACATTAATATTGCTGCTTCATCAATGACGGGTACTGCTGAACGCTTTACACCAAATTCCCAAACCCAAGCTATTTATGAAAAGCTTTACACTGAAGTCTATAAACCATTATTTCCTACCTTGCAGTCATTAGTGCAGCGATTGGCTGATTTAACTCAAGTTTAAAAAAACTAGTTAGGGATTACAGGCAAAATGGTGAAAATTTTAATTTTGGGCGCTGGCGTGATGGGAACTGCTTTAAGTGTCCCTTTTACTGATAACGGACATATTGTTCATTTAGTCGGTACGCACCTAGACGGTGATATTATTGCCAAGTTACAAGCGGGTTATCCCCATCCCCGCTTGGGTATTCCAGTCGGAGAACGTGTTACAGCTTATAACTATGACCAATTGAGCCAAGCCATAAAAGGTGTAGACTTAGTTATCATCGGCGTTAATTCTCACGGTATAGAATGGGCAGCCCAAGCCCTCAGTCCGGTATTCTCAGCAGATATTCCCATCTTGGTTGTCACGAAGGGATTAGCGGGTGATGGCGAAAAATTATCGATTTTGCCTGATGTTCTGTGCGCTCATTTGCCAAATGGTTTAGGCGATCGCATTCAAATTGCTGCTATTGGTGGTCCTTCTATTGCCCAAGAATTAGCTGCCCGCCGTCATACTTGCGTGATGTTTACCAGTACAAATCAAACCTTGCTAGAACATCTGGCGGGGTTAGCGCGTACTCCTTACTATCATATTTGGACAAGTACCGATATTCTAGGCGTTGAAGTGTGTGTGGCACTGAAAAATGTCTATGCTCTTGCTGTCGGCTTAGTGATTGGCTTTTTGGAAAAAGCAAGTAAAGCTGTCAATGATGCACAAATGCACAATTTAGCTGCGGCTATCTTTGCTCAAGGTATGTGGGAGACAGCCTACTTAGTAGATTATATGGGAGGCAAACCCGAAAGCGTTTACAGTCTTCCCGGTTCTGGAGATTTGTACGTTACCTGTCAAGGTGGACGTAACAGCCGTATGGGTCGTTTGTTGGGTAATGGTATACCCTACAGTCAAGCTAAAGCCGAACATATGCCAAATGATACTGTTGAGGGTGCTTCCTTAGCTTTAGCAATTGGGCAAACGGTAGAAAATATGATCCACAAAGGTGATTTGGATGATATCGCCCTACCTTTATTACGTACCATGATTGATATTGTCTGTCATGATGCCCCTACAATTATTCCTTGGAATAGATTCTTTGCTAAATCTGTTTAACAGAACACATTCCAATAAAAACTCAGGCGCTGGCTCGTCTATGTCCTGCGGACACGCTCTTGCAAGGCGGTTCGTACTTCATCCCCTCTTTGTGCAACGCCATCGCAACACCTATTCCAGAAGGCGATCGCCCTTTACACATAAAAAAATACATGTGCTAAATCACTGTTCCGTCGGGAATTGTAGAATTTTTCAGAATGACAATAATGCCATTCCTAATATAAAAGCCTTGGTCTGGTTGTTCTGCTTCTTCAATGTGTTCTTTGTTAATCAGTTGTACGTTACGACCGATGTGTGCATTTTTGTCAACGATGGCACGACGAATTTTGGTATTTGCTCCAATACCAATAGGTACACTTAGCAAATCAAGATTACTTCGCTGTTCTGCATACGGTTGATAGTAATCTGCACCCATGATCAGAGTGTCTTCAATAGTACAGCCTGCCTCAATCCGCGTGCGGATGCCCAAAACTGAGTGCAAAATCTGACAATTCTTGAGAATGCAACCTTCCCCAATTATAGAATCGGTCACCTGGCAATTCTGAAGTTTACTTGGAGGTAATGATCGCCCTCTGGTGTAGATGGGAGCTTGTTCGTCATAGAAGCTGAATGGTGGTTGTGGTTGCTCTGTCAGTGCCAGATTTGCGTTATAGAACGCTTCAATGGTTCCAATATCCTCCCAGTAGTCATCGAATAGATAAGCCTGAATGTTGTGAGTGGTTGCGGCTTTTGGAATGATTTCTTTGCCAAAATCAGTTTGAGTGGGAGATGTCTCCAACAAATCTACCAATACCTCTGGCTGAAATACGTAAATTCCCATAGAAGCAATGTAAGGTTTTTCCCTAGCTTCTTCTGGTGTTAAACCCAATAGGGTTGTGTCAACACGCATCTGTTGCAATGCTTCACCTTTGGGCTTTTCACTAAAGTTTAGAATTTGACCAGAATGATCCATCTTCATCAAGCCAAATGCAGAAGCCCGCTTTTCATCCATTGGAACGACAGCGATTGTGATGTCAGCATTGGTGTCCCGGTGACGTTGTATAAATTTCCTGTAGTCCATGCGATACAGGTGATCACCTGAGAGAATCAAGTATTCACTAATATCCCATTCTTTGAACATCCAGAGATATTGGCGGACAGCATCAGCTGTTCCCTGAAACCAATTAGAGCTGATTGGAGTTTGTTGGGCTGCTAGAACTTCTACGAATCCTTCATTAAATCCAGAAAAATTATAGGCACGAGAAAGGTGACGATTGAGGGATGCAGAGTTGAACTGAGTTAGGACATAAATTTTATAGATTTCGGAATTAATGCAGTTACTGACAGGAATATCAATCAGACGATACTTCCCTGCTAAAGGTACAGCAGGTTTTGCACGGAGCTTGGTTAATGGATAGAGTCGGGTACCAGCGCCCCCACCGAGAATAATTGCAAGTACTTTTTTCACAGCAACCTCATTGTGACCAGTTCTTATTCTTCCAAAATCAGTTGGCTCTTTCGTGCTTCAATTTCTTCAAGTGTTTGCAGTACTAATCGCTGGGCTTGCAGTCTCCAACCCCATTTCTGAATCTTGAATGCTATCACCCCCCCAATAACCGTAGCGATAAAGTCTAACGGTTGAGAAAACGAAATTCCTAGCAGCAACCCTAGTCCAGCAATCCCCCAGAATGGGAGAGCGATCGCCTGACGTTGCTTTTCTACTAACTGCGAGAGCGCATTAGTCGGTATCAGAGCCTGTAGGTCTTGTTTGACCTGTTGCTGTTCTGCTGCTCTAACCGATAAACCAATCTTTTGGCGGAGTTTTTCAATCTTGCGAGCATCGGTGCTGTATTGCATTAATTCATCCTCTGCCATGAGAATTAAGCGTTCAAGCTGTCCCATTGTTCAATCCAAATTTATCTTTGGTGGTTCAGGAAGTTTCAAAAAGTGATTAGTTACTTAAGGGGGAAAGGTAATACCAATTCAAAATGGACTGCGTCCTGCTGTGCTAACAAAATTCGCTGCCTGCGGCACGCTACTAACACATTCAAAATTCAATCCGGAACAAAGCCATACATAACAAGGGTTTTTTGAGTGTGTATCTATCGCATTCTTTTTTCACGCTTGGTATAAGAATTCATCCTTTCCCCCTTAACCTTTTAACCTTTTCCCTTTCCTTCAAAGGAGCAGGCGCACTCTTAGGCGCACCACCCGCTACGAATGGAAAAAACACTCTTTGACCCTACACCCCTACACCCGTGACCCCCCTACACCCCTGTGTTTCTTGAAAGATTAGTAGTGCTTAGACGAAAAATATTGCTTCGGGGGGCTTGTATTCTTTCTTTGCGTGAATGTTAGCGCAGCGTGCCGCAGGCAGCGAATGCGTGAATGTTTGAGTCGCGAGTGTCACCAGTTTGAGTAGATGGGAATACACTCATCGACCTTGAACCATCGCTTTTTACCACGCGGCAACTTTACTAATACACTACCGGGTTTCCACCAAGGAGAAGGAATAACCAGACCGTTACGACCATTGGGGAGTTTGACAAGTGTACCTGGAGTGATAGTCATAGGGGCTTCTGAAAAATGAGAGATATCAAAGTGAATTCGGAAACTATTCTTCGAGAGCTATATCGATTTCTTTTCCAAGTTAGGGAAATGTTGCGAGTATGACTACCCGCAACAAACTTGATTAGAAGTGCGGAAAAAATTATTAAGAGAATCTAAAGAATGATCAAAGTCTAGCTAATCTCTATGTTTGTTTTAATAATTGAAATCTTTCTTTACATATAACGGAAGATGAGAGCGATGCTGCAAAGCAGCCGCTACGCGATCGCACGAAGTGCCCCACTGAAAGATGACTGACTTGTGAGTTGTGAATTCTTCTTCAAGTTGCTCGCTTTGGTAAGCTGACAGTTACTTTTGTTCCTTGCCCTTCTTGGCTTTCTACTCTCATCTCACCGCCATGCAACTCGACGCAAGCTTTCACAATGGCTAATCCTAAGCCAGTTCCAGGAATCGCGCCAACGTTATTCCCACGACTGAACGATTGAAACAAGTGTGCTTGATCCTCAATAGGGATCCCGATTCCTTCATCTTTGACAACAAAAATGATGTGCGAATCATTCCCCATTAGGTGAACTTCAATATTGCCGCCATCTGGAGAGTATTTGATAGCGTTCGATAGTAAGTTAACCAGAATTGGTCGCAACAATTTTTGATCGCCCCAGAAGCCTCTGGTGTTACCCGTAATCTTAAACGTCAATTCGTGGTGTTCGCTAATGATCTGTCGCTGCTCTTCCATGATGTCAGAGAAGAATTGCAGCAGTTCAAATGGAGATGGCGTAAACGTTACTTTGCCAAATTCAAATGTCTCAATCACCAGCAGGTCGTCCACCAGCTTAGTCATTTGTCTTGCTTTGTCTTCTATGAGTTGGAGGAACTGCTGATGTTTTGCCTTATGCAGTTTATTGCTATGTTGCAAAAGCGTTGACGCAGCCGCAAGGATAGACGCTAAAGGAGCTCGATATTCATGAGAAACTGTGGCGACAAATTGGGATTTAATGGTGTTGAGTTGCTTTTCGTTCTCTAGAGCTACCAGAGCTTGGTTCAGCTGTTGGGCTTGTTGGATGGCGATCGCCAACTGTTGGGCCAGTTGATTGA
This sequence comes from Scytonema sp. RU_4_4, assembly GCA_012031965.1. Lineage (GTDB taxonomy): Bacteria > Cyanobacteriota > Cyanobacteriia > Cyanobacteriales > Nostocaceae > Brasilonema. The sequence goes on along the minus strand of JAAUSC010000038.1, from coordinate 30,690 downwards.
AAATGTCTACTTCATCTGTCCGCCACTGCCGTACGTTAGAATCCTGACAAGCAACTAACAAGCCCCAAAGTCTAGCAGAGGATTCATCTTGCTCTGTTATGAAAATGGGAACGAGCAGATATGCCTCAGTCGCCTGTTTCCTGTTCCGCGAAACGATGATTGACGCTTGACCTTGCGCCAGTGTGCTTGTTTTTTCTACTTCCCAAAGACTGGGCTGGTTATTGTCACTCAAGAAGGCGGTGAATTGCTGGATGGGTTCGTGGGATAAATGACTTTTACCAGCTTCACAAAGCTTCGCCAGATAAGGCTTGGCTGATTCAGTTCTCTCGTGAGAGTCTGGATTTGGGGTCACCTGGTATATTGCCACACGGTCACACAAGAGCAGTTGCTGGACTTCGGTGACAGCCGTCTGTAAGATTTGCTCCAGATTCAGCGACTGACGAATGCGTAGGGCGATCGCCGCAGTCAATTGCTGTCGTTGTTGCGTCTGACTGAACTGGTTTTGCTGGTGTGATTGTTGAATTGCCTTGCGGACAGTCAGTTGCAGGACATCCGGTTGTAAATGTTGCTTAACCAGGTAATCTTGAGCACCTCGCTTCATTGCCTGCACAGCAACGCGTTCATCACCTTGCCCAGTTAACATAATGACGGGGAGCGGTGTTTTTAATTGCTGCTGCTTAAGTTCATCCAGAAACTCCAGTCCGCTCATATCGGGTAGGCAAAAGTCGAGCAGAATGGCATCGCAACGCTTTTTCTGGCAAAGCGCAAGCCCAACCTCTGCCGAGGCTGCTTCCAAAATCTGGTAGGAATGGTGAGGATCGCTTAAAAGATATTCACGATAAACTTCTCGATCCTCCATACAGTCATCGGTGATCAGGAGTGTCCAGACGTCTGACATAAGAGGAAACGCAGAGAAATCTCTTTGGGAGGTGTGAAAGACACAAGTTGTCAATATAAAGAAAATCTAAAGCAAAGAGCGAAAAATTTTCTTTTGATACTCCCAATCATATCAAATTCTTTACAAGGAGAAACTTGAAATTTCCTGTATCTAAGGGGTTTGGAGTTTTAGATATCTGGTTTTATGAGTCGAATTTGAAGTCGGTGGTGTGTTTGCTTCCAGCCAGTAGTTCACAAATGCCTGAACTGTTTTCTCCAGTTCACAAGAGTCGAATGGCTTGATTAGATAGCCATTTGCCCCTTTTTCATAACAGAATTCAACGTCTTTTGGGTTTGAGGAGGTCGTGAAGACGACAATCGGAATTTCCTTAAAATTCTGGTCTTGCTTGAGTTGCTCCAGCACATCACGACCATCAGTGCCCGGTAAATTCAAGTCGAGCAGGATGACGGAGGGGCGTGGTGCAACATCCAGATTGTCATAGTCCCCTTCCTGATAAAGGAAATCTAAAACCTTATCTCCGTTTGTACAACGGTAGATGGGGTTTTGAACGTCCATTTGCTGCATCAGCAGTTGCAGCACCTCAAAATCCTCATCACTATCTTCAGCGATTAGCAAAGGATCACACTGCTTTGTTGTCGTTCGTGTCATTAAAGGTTGATGTTATCTTTTATTTACATAAATTTACAAAAATTATAAATTATTAACTCTCAGAAAGTAAAGTAAAATCTAGAGCCAACACCTACGGTAGACTCCACCCAAATTCGTCCGCCGTGACGCTCGATAATCTTCTTGGCGATTGTCAGACCTGCCCCTGTACCGCCACCATACAAGCGTTGCTCGTGAAGCCGCTTAAATAACCGGAAGATAGTTTCAAGATGTCGTGCTCGAATACCAATCCCGTTATCTTGGACATAAAATACAAAGGGCACGGGCGAATATGCATCTGGTTGGCTTAGTCCTTTGGATAATTGCTCCGATGCGTCTAGATAGCCAATCTCAATCCATTGTTCTGCCTTATCGTTGTACTTAAAGGCGTTGCTGAGCAGGTTCATGAACACTTCATTGATGAGGATAGGGTCACAGTGAACTGTGGGCAATGGTCGCGGAATGCGAATGTCAGGTTGAACGTTTTGATGGCTGACGCGCAAATCCTCAAGCACCTGGTGTGCTAATTGGTTAATATCCGTGGGCACAAGATGGAGTTCCGCTTGTCCCAATCGCGAGAACTTAAGTAGGACATCGATCAGCGATTCCATGCGACGAGTCAGACGAATTAAGGTTTGCAGGCGGTTTTTACCCACGTCATCCAGTACCGACTCATAACCTCTCAACAACAGCATTGAGTAATTATGAATACCTCGCAAGGGTTCCTTGAGATCATGAGAGGCAGCATAGGCAAAGGAATCTAGCTCCTGGTTACTGCGCTCTAATTCCTGGTTAATTCGGGCTAATTCATCCGCTTTGTTGAGGACGATACCCACAATCGCACTTCTGAGATCCAGCGCATTCTCCAATTCACACGCTTTCCAGGGTAGCGAGGTTAATCGAACGGTTTCTTGCCATTTTTCAAACGATTGACGGGGAGACAGAGTTATGCTTCCATCTGCCTCAACTGTAATGGATGCATTCGGGTCACCTGCCCAGTTTACCGTTTGCAGGAATTCAGGACGAAACCAGAGGATGTAATATCGCCGGACTTTAGAAATTTGCAGCAGCAGCAAGCCACTGGCAACATCTTTAAACATAAGAGCCTCTGGATAGAGCTTTGGCAGCGAATCGGTATGAAACAAAGCATCACCTAGCTGCTTATCTACCCATTGGGTCAGAGCACGAATCTCCTGGGTTGTTGGCGTTATCCCAACTAGCGTAATTTCATCCTCCAGACAGACAGCAGCGCCTTGAGCACTGACTAGATCTAGCAGTCGGGGGGCAGGATTTACAAGGGCTTGTTTAAGGTTATCAACTTTGGAAATGGATTCAACAAACTCCGATTGCAGGGATCTGAGTTTGACAATGTAGTCCAGTTCTTCGTGATTGACTTTATTGGCTAATTCTGACGACACGAACTGTCCTAACAACTCGCAGGCTTCCCGGATTTCGTAGGGAACAAACTTGGGTGTCTGATGATGACAGGCTATTAATCCCCAAAGTTTTTGATTGTTAATCAAGGCAATAACTAGAATGGCTGCCACACCCATGTTTTGATGGTATTCAACACAGCAGGGATCAACGCCCCGAAGAACTGCAAAGCTGAGATCAAGCGGCTGCTTGACCCCAAAAGAAGCTGGTACTAACTCAATTGATTGTGCTGTCAAATCGGGAATAAACCGCAGCAATCCGCGTGCGTACAAAGCCCGAACTTGCTCCGGAATATCTGTTGCGGGATAGTGTAGCCTCAGATAGGTCGGTAAGTCGTCCTGCTTTGCCTCCGCCATCACGGTACCTGCTCCGTGTTGATCAAACTGATAGACCATCACTCGGTCAAATCCAGTGATTTTACGAACTTCTTGAGTCACCAATTGAAGAAATTCGCTCCCCCTGGATACGTGTCGCAGTTTGGTCATCGCTCGTTTAACCGAAGCTCGGACACTAAAGAAACCTAACTCCGTTTGCGGTGATGTCGGTTCTAACTCAAGGATGATGGCACCTTCTGTTCGATGAACCAAGCTGTCAAAGGAATGCTCACCCACCGAGATGCATTCTTGAAGTTTTATGGGAGTCACGCTGTCAATTTCCCCCAAACTCTGCCTAATAGCCTCAACGAGTTGATCATCAAGCAGCGTATTGAGCGATTGACCAAGTAAACTGTGAGGCGCAATGCCAAGGTAATCCTGGATATTGGCGCTCATGAAAAGAAGTGTTAGCTCAGGATCACTCAGCACCAGAAGGATACCATGAGGCTGAATTGAATCAGAAAAATGAATAGGTTCAAGATTGTGACTCATTGAGCTCCCGGTATAGGTAGTGGTGATTTTAGACCCGTTCATATCTTGACTGCTTGATAAGAGTATTAACAAAATCTAAAGAAAATATTAAAATATTTTGGAGAAAGACAGGGATGGGGCGATGCTGATAAATAGAATATAAAAAAAATATTAAATTCTTTAGAAAAGGGGGCATTAGGCGATGCTTGTCAACTCTTCAATAGTGTATTTGACTTGGTCTGTCATTGAGGATACCCCAAGTAGCGAGTTACTTACCCTTACGGATACAGGGTTAATCAGGGTGCTGTTGAAACAAATTGCTGGAAAGATGCTGCTGAGTGGTGAGGAAGTCTGTGCATTGTATGACTACATCGGTTCTAGAACGACGCTGATCCGCGATATTGCTGAATTCCGTCTTACCTCAAAGACCCATCCGAATGTAGAGACATGATGGTGAACAAGCCCCCTCGTTAGAAACACACATAAAGCCAATAAAAAAGGCAGGAACTCTTGCATGAGTGCTGATCATCCCTCCCAACAAACCAATGGTCGTTCTTTGGACAACATCCTCTCCAAACAGCAGAGTACCTCAGAGGATCAACAGTTTTTACACAGTATCTACGATGCGATAGAGGCATCCATTTTTGTTGTGGATGTCACAGAAGACGTCAATTTTCGGTATGTTGCCTTTAACCCCGCTCATGAACGTTGGACTGGCATTTGCTCAGAGTATGTGAGGGGGAAAACACCAGAGCAAGTTTTTTCTCCAACGAATGCAGCTGTCATGCGGCGACACTACAACGACTGTGTGCGCTATGGCAAAACGATTTCTTACGAAGAATGCCTACGGTTTCAGGGAATTCCCTCTTGGTGGCTCACGACTCTGACTCCCCAGCAAGACAGTCATGGGCGAATTTATCGACTGATTGGCACCAGCACCAATATTAATGAGCAAAAACAGGCAGAGGAAGCATTGAGACTCCAGGTGGAGCGAGAACACCTGCTAGGAGCGTTCGCGCCTTGCGCGGCTCCCTGCTGGAGCATCGCCCTACACATCCGCCAGTCCCTAGACTTGGATACTATTCTCAAGCGAACTGTCACAGAAGTCCGGCAGTTTCTCCAAACTTCGCGGGTTCTGATTTACCGTTTCAAGCCAGATTGGAGTGGAGTCATGGCGGTGGAATCGGTTGTGGCTCCCTGGCTTTCTGTACTGGGAACTAACATCCAAGATCCCTGCTTTACCGAAAAACACATCGAACGCTATCGACGAGGGCGCATTCAAGTTATAGAAGATATTTATGTGAGTGGACTACATCCGTGCCACATTGATTTACTTGCTTCGTTTCAAGTCAGAGCTAATTTAGTCGTTCCCATTGTGTCAGAACAACAACTGTGGGGATTGCTGATTGCTCAACATTGCCAAGAACCCCGTCAATGGCAACAAGTAGAAGTTGAATTGCTTAAGCAATTGGGAATGCAGGTTGGAATTGCTGTTCAACACGCACAACTGCATCACCAAGTACAGTGTCTGAATACAGATTTAGAATCCAAAGTGCAACAGCGCACAACTCAATTGCAACAGGCTCTTAAGTTTGAAGCCCTGGTTCGACGCATCACGGAAAAAATTCGTGACAGTCTGGATGAACGTCAAATTCTGCAAACGGTTACGCGGGAATTGGCGCAGGCTCTCAACATTGATCGCTGTAAAATCGATTTCTTCGACACCCACTACACCACTGCAACTACCGCTTATGAGTACACCACCAAGTCAGTCGTTTGCCAAGGCTTGACAAACGGATTGCAAAGTTTCCTGAGTTTTATCGACAACTCTTTGAGCGACAACCTTTGCAATTTTTCGAGCCAGTTCCAGTTCTCAACACAAGGCTCTCCAAGGTGACGCGGTTAGCTTGTCCGATTTTTGATGACCAGGGGATTTTAGGAAATCTCTGGCTGTTTAGACCAAAAGAAGAGGCGTTTGATGAGTTTGAAATTCAACTCGTGCAGCAGATTGCAAATGAGTGTGCGATCGCCATTCGCCAAGCCCGACTTTACGAAGCTACCCAAGTACAGGTGAGGGAGCGGGAAAAACTCGACTGCTTAAAAAATGAATTCCTCAACACGCTCTCCCACGAACTGCGAACGCCAATCACCAGTATAAGTCTTGCTGCCCAAACGCTGGAAGCTGTCCTTAAACAAGAAGGCATATTTAGTCGCGAACGTCCCAGAATGACTCAACTCTTTGAGATTCTTCATAGCGAGTGTCAGCGGGAGATCAAACTGATCAACGATCTGCTTACGCTTGCCCATCTTGATGCGGAGGTTATACCACCGATTATGGATACGATTAACCTGAAAACTTGGATTCCCTCAACTGTTTGGTTGTTTGAAGAACGCATTCGCAACTCTAGACAACAGTTATACATACTGACGACGGGCGAACTTCCATTATTAACGACGGATATATCCGATCTAGAGCGGATTTTGGTTGAGTTACTGACCAATGCCTGCAAGTATACACCCGCAGGCGAAATGATCATTGTTTCTGCGTATGCCACAGCTAACATGATAGAGCTTAGTGTCAGCAACTCTGGTGTTGAAATTGCATCTGATGAACGGACTCGGATTTTTGATGCTTTCTACCGCATTCCCAACAATGATCCCTGGCAACATGGTGGTACTGGATTGGGATTGGCACTCGTACAGAAATTAGTGAAACGTTTAGGAGCTTCAATTCAGGTGGAGAGTGTGGCCGGTCAAACGACATTCACCGTGCAGTTTCCTCGAAGGGATATAATAAAAGACACTGCTCATTTCAGCAGTCGTGAACGTGTCGTCTTCTTGCCTGGTACTCCAACTTAGGAGATTGGATGAGAGCAACTGCTTATCCCTGTCAACCAAAGCGCATTTGTGAGCGCAAAACTTCTTGGTAGGAATGTCCTCGCTGCTGAGATATGCAACACTGACAATCGGGATTCCCACAGGGGTAGCAATAAAACATGATTTGAATCCAGCTACCACTGTAAAAGCAAACAACGACTCGGCTCGCCATGTACCCTGAGAGCGGAAGTGGATTTTGCATTGGTGAAACCACACAAACCAACCTCCAAAAAATGAGTAAATAAATATGTTTATATTCTTTTTCGCCTAACTTAGGGATGCTAAACCACTATCGTTAGTTATAATTCTTAATAAATTTTAACGAAGAGCAAATCTGCATTTTGTTGTAATAAGCAAATTATATGGTTATGGCTAGCTTGAAAAAAGGCAGAAAGCAGCTAGCTATGCTGATAGTTCTGATGAACATTTTCATCCGTCCTGGTGTACGCAGTCTATAACGGCTAGTTAAATTAAAAATACAAAACTTCACATTCATAGCCTTCTGGAGTCGGCTCTATCTGCCATACCAACCCTTCCCCTGCATCACCCAAAGCCACTTCAACATAAAGCTTGTTGACAGGAGTTGTGGCTTGTGCTTGATTACCCTCAAACGACTGTAAATCTTCTGTCAGGAGTCGCAACTTAAACCCACTGGGAATTAATTCGCCTCTTTGACTGCGCAGTTCAAAGCGCCAAACCCTATCTTCAATTTTGCCTTTTGGTTGCACCCGCAGTTCATATTGCTTTCCAGCAATGGTTAATCTGCGCACCAAAGTAGGCAATGCTGCAGCTTCTGCTGTCTGCTGTGAACCTCGCGCTCCTGCTAAACCAGATTGTAACTCGATACTTCCCCAACCAAACTTTTGTGCAAAATCTGACACACCAGTTTGCATCCATTGCATAATCGACCACTGTTGTTGCTGTCCCTGACGTTGTTCATACAAACGTTGTCTCCAACCTCCATGTTCTAGAAGCGCTCCCCACGTTTGAAATGGCACTGCCATACGTGGTAAAATCACTCTAGGATTTCCTAAACGCACGAGCAAGTTTTGTGCTTGTGCGAGCGGCAAAGCAGGTAGTGGGGCGGTTTCAGTTCGAGTCACTTCTTCTGGACATATTTCGCGCGCCATCCACAGGATGCTGAGATTAGAAATTAAATCTTCTCCATCTAAACAATAAGCGCGATCGCCTGCATCGTAAGTTCCCTTGTTCTTAAGTTGCGCGTGGGTTGCATATCCCCAAACCCGAATGCAGCCTTCCTCTAAATTCACTTGCACTGCTAGATAATAATCAGCACTCCAGCTAGGAATATCCACCCATTCTTGAGGAACGCGCAATTCGCTCAAGTCAACCTCCTCAGTGGGGATTAAGACTATTCGTGACGTTCCGAAGGAAATACCTGTACCATTAACGACTTCCCAAATGCTGGGGTTAGCTGCAGCATTAGGAAAAACAGTCGCATTAGGTGCGTATTCTTCCCGCAGCCAAGGTAAAAAAGTATTTAAGCTCAAGCGGTTGAGATAAGCGTTCCAACGACGACTAGAGGTTGAAAAAGCTTGACTTTGCTCCCAAATCTTCGCTTGTTCAGCTTCAGGAATTTCCAACCACAAATGTGTAGGGTTTGTCAAAGTATGTGCGCCAGTGTTAAATGTCATAGTTATTGCTCCAACTCAGAAGAGGGACGGCTATAGTGAGCTTGTAACCATTCCTCTAAAACGGTGTTTATATAGTTAAGTACGTGCGAGTTTAGAGAAATATGCAGCGACTCTTTCGTCCAGGTAGCAAACTTGAGCAGTAATGAATCTTTGGACTTGGTGAGCCGACGAGAAACCGTGTACTGCTTCACTCCTAATTGTTTTGCAATCTGCTGCTGAGTTAAACTCTGACTATAGTAGAGTTTTATGATATTTAGTCCTTCTGAATCTAGTTCGTTTAAAGCCGAGAGCAACACAGCACTGATTTGAGATTGCTTTGACTGTCGCTCAAGCAGTTCTTCTTGAGCGACAATTTCCGTAAGTAACGATTCCTGCTTGAGTTGTGGTAAAAAGTCCTGAAACTCCCCAGAATCATCATCTCCTCTTGGCGCATTCAGGGAAGTCATATTTGGGTAAAGATAACTTCGAGCAGCTTTTGCACAAGCAAGCAGCCATTGTTCTATTGTTTCTGGACTACACTCTGCGCCTAATTTTGACAGTTGAGTATTACGTTGAAAATTGTAAAGTTGAGCGATCGCCTGCCATGTCGCATCATCTGGTCTTGTCAGTTTGCGAGTACCACTGGGTTGCTGTGGGGCATGTAGGGAGTGGTAACATTTCCATGCTAATACATAGCGTTCAATCGTGTCCTCACTCAGTCCAACATTTTGTAAAGACTCTACCAACCGCTTTTGACTGAGCCTCCGCAACAATCGCCAATTGCTACAAATATCAACTTCATTCTGTTGGCGCAGCATTTCCTTGAGTTCGCTGCTAAAAATTGCACTGGCGTAATTCTTAAGGTGAAAACCCATCTCAGGTTTAAACCCTTTCAAAACCTTATCTATACTAGTTGTTACCATTTGGAAGCAGTCGGATAAAGTGTGCTGTCCAGAAGAGAAATTAACAACTGTCTTATTAGCCGCCCAGTAGCATACTTCTTGTAAATAAGCTAACAAATGTGCTCGTGACAGACTTTCTGCTTTATTTTGCCATAATTTATACCAATAAGTCACCCAAAAATTCTCAGAATTTTCTGGTTCTGACAAACGCGCCTGAGAGTTGAGCATATTTCGGCGTAGTTTAGCATCGGTAGCCCAACCAATGACCCTATCTGCGTCAAATTGTAAGAAAGTTGTAAATAGCTCAGTAATACCTTGGCGGGAACGCATAAACTAAACAACTCATAAATGGTAAATTAAACAATTCATAAATGATCATCACATAAATGCATAGTTACATCACAAATACACTTATGCAGTGAATGAGGGTATTAAGAAGACTGCGCGTACAGTACAAATTATTACATAGCGATTCTTGATGGTCGTTGACTGTCAATAGTCACAACTAAATTAATGTGCTAAAAACGCATAACAGTTTGCAACACTTAGAGCTTACCTGCCAACTTTATTTTAGGTGTCTATCAGAAGTCTTAATAATGATTTTCATATTTTCGCCATGCTTATTATTAACTTTTGTAAATTTTTACGTAATTGACCGAAACAAACTTGATTTATGAATATGGGTAAATACGTTTGATTCCAGCAGGAAAAAAATCGTATCTCATAAGCACACAAGTACAAAATAAACTTTTATCTAGGTACTTCACCACAATAAATTTACAATAAATTTGTTAGATTAGGCAAAGGACAAGCAATCTTCTTAAAGCCACTGATTCAGGTTTGTACGGCTTTTACTAAACTGACTCACCATGCATTATTAAACTTATTTCTAGGATTAAGTAATAGATATGTCCCCGCTCGGCATTGGTTCTAGTGACTCAACTTATACATTAACAACAGGAGAAGCCAAGCTTTGGATTTTGTTGGTAGGTGTTAACGAATACCAAGATGAGGGCTTGCCTTCTTTGCGCTATCCAGCTTTAGATTGTCAAGGGTTAGGAGAAGCACTTAGCAGCGCTACCCAAGGATTTCCTAACAAAGAAGTGATTGTCCATCACGATTTTGCAGCACAACCTCCTACCTTGCAAAGGATTCGCGAAAGCCTGCAACAAATTGTTTCACAATCTCAATCCCAAGACTCCATCCTGTTATATTTTTCAGGGCATGGAATGCTAGAGCCAAATACTCAGCAGTCTGTCCTGTGTCTGGCAGATACTCGCCAAAATGACTTGCTGGCTACAGGATTAGGTATGCAAGAGCTCGTGCAAATGCTAGGGGCTAGTCCCGCCAACCAACAGTTAGTTTGTTTAGACACCTGTCATAGTGGGGACATGAGGTTGTTGGGAAATAGAGGTAGCGCCAGAGATGGATACATTTCTGAGAGTTCACTGAATTCCACAACACAAATGATGGATGTCTTGAGACAACGTGCTGCTCAAAGTAAGGGATTTTGTGCTTTGTTATCTTGTGATCAAGGACAAAAGTCTTGGGAGTTTCCAGAATTAGGACATGGGTTATTCACTTACTATTTAATGCAGGGACTGTTGGGTGAAGCCGCTGATTCACATGGACTGATTGAAGCAGACAGACTTTACAAATATGTTTACCGCCAAACGCTCCAATATATTAATAAATTAAATCAGCAACTACATTTTATTAATCAGCAGAAGCTTGAACGTGGAGATAGTAAACTTCATCCAGAGTATCCCCTACAAACACCGAAACGAATTGTAGAAGGAGTCGGAGAATTAATTGTTGGATTCCAGGCTGCAAAAGCTGAATCTCAAAAAGCAAGACGTGCAGTTGTCATTGATGGACTTTCAACAAAGAAAACGACTACTGACTTAAGTCGATTGTTTGCTGGTGCTGGTGGTTTTGAAATAGATTATTTTCCTCAAAAAGGCAAAAATTGGTCAGAAATACGTGGAACAATCCAAGGATTGACTCGTTGGCGTGGTGAATCAGAAACCAAATCTCTCTCACAATATGGGATAGCCAAAAATCCACCGACGTCCTTGTTCTACTTGCGCGGGCACATCGAAGAAATCGAAGATGGAGAAGCCTGGTTAATTTTGGGTGATGGAGTGCGTCTGAGTCGTTCTTGGTTAAGACAAGAGTTGCGTCGCGCTCAAAAAACTCAACAAATCATTATTTTAGATTTAACGATCTCAGATTCTTCTGTTACGACTTCTCTGGAGAATTGGATAGAAGATTTGCAATGTGATTTGGAGCATGGACAATGTTTAATAGCTGCTGCTACGCCTGCGGAGGAGCCAGAATTATTTTCCCAAACGCTCTTAGAAACTCTTGTGACAGCAAATCCGCAAGTCGGATTACCAGTTGCTAAATGGGTAACTCAATTAAAAACACTTTTACAAGCTAAAGGTATCAACCTTCATGTCTGGCTGTCAGGTACACAAGCAGTCATTGATATTTTACCTGGTAACATTGCCACCATTTTCCAAGATTTCCAGGGACTAGAACTACCTGAGGTTGAGAAAAACAAACGGGAAGAGAAGGAAAATTTACTCCCCATATCCCCTAATCCCCACGCAGTAGTCTCCCCAAGTTCTCCAGTTATTTCTGCTCCTAATACTAATGAATCTTCAGTAACTCAGCAACCCCAACTCAATTTTTCCCTAAGCTCAGAACAATACACTAACCTAGAACAGTTGCTCAAGCAGTCTATAGGACCGATTGCATCTTTAATATTACAAAAAGCTGTCATACAAGCAGCAAATTGCCAAGAATTAGTGAAAAGTTTAGGGACTTACTTATTACCACAGCAACAAAAAGAATTTGAGAAACGGGCAATGGCTCTACTAGTAACATCCACCGTTTCATCTCAACACAAATCTGCTCAATCGTTAAGAGGGGAGAAGAAAACAATTGATGCCAATTTGATTAGTAAATGCGAGCGCGAGTTAGCTTATTCGATTGGTCCAATTGCTCATTTTATTATTACACAGGTTTTGCAATCTCAGCCGCAAATTTCTTTATCAGAATTTGTCAATAAGTTAGCTGAGAAGATTTCTGAACCAAAACAAGCTTCAGAGTTTAAGCGGCGCATGCTTGGTTAATAGATTTCTTGTAAAAAGACTTTACTTGTTTTGATGGCTACTTAATCATGATTTTTATTTAACATGTTGAGAGCCATTTCTAAACTATACTTCATCCTGTTGAAAGCTTCTGCTAAATCTCCTATTTCATCTTTAGATTGTTTATCAAAATTGGCATTCATATCACCAATACTAACTTGTTCTGCCACATTAGCAATTTTTCTCACACGTAATAGCACAGTCTTTTTCAACAACTGATTGATGACGATAATGATGATGGTAAAAATTATCCCTACAACTCCCATCATCATAACCAATGACTGATTAGCATTTTTCAAAATATCAGAAGCCGGAACATAAACCATTTGGGCTGCAACAATTTGATTAAGCTTCCATCCAAAACCATTGTCTTTCCCGTAGGTTATTATTTGACTTTTTGGAGCTTCTTGGGGAGTATTATGACAGCGCAAACAACTCTGTTGCTCAATTTTAAAAGGTCGGGCGGTATAAAATAGTTTCTCTCCAGACATTGTTCGGAAACCATCTATGTTTCTTAACTCCGTATCTTTACGAAATCGTTCAACAATTTCAGCTTCAAAATCGTCAGGTTTATCCCGCAAGTTTGTTGGATTCGGTGCGGCGTCTTTGTAAACAAAATGCGCATATTCTTTGTTTTTACGGAAAATTTCAAATACTTCTCTAGTGGAATATGTTGGTATAGATTCTGGGATGAACTGCTCTTGAGTGTCTAATTTCGGTAACAATAAGGGTTGTACACGGTCGTTGGTATAGGTTCTCAGCGAATTGACCAATTGCATGAGAATCTCAGCTTTAGAACTTATCTCATTTTCTGCTTTTTTTGCAAGTACATTTGATAAAGCGATACCACTAATGAGCATACCGCTGATAAAAACTATTATTAAAATTAGATTAACTTTAGTTCCTATTTTCATGGCTTTTCTCTGTGCTAAAAAGACATCTATTATGTATGAATTATAACATAATGACCGAAAATTATTATTTTTTAAAATGAAGAATATTATTATTTCGTGATAATTCAATACAGTTCAGATAAGCCCTTTTTCTCTCCCTCTGCTGTTTCTGAGAATATGAAAATCGATCTCAAGCACTTCAAAAAAGATTGAAACATTTTGAAATGTTAAAAATATCCCTTTCCATAAGATAATGCTTAACATTGTTAGATAATAACAAGGCGTTCATCAAAAAATATTTACTAAAAACTGTTAATGTCATCTCAACTTTCTCGACGTTTATTTCTTTTACAGATACTGCTCCTGTTTACAGCTTGTGCAGGGGAGGAAATATCAAATCGTCAACTTGAGTTAGTGATTGGTGTGATTAGCTATGGAGATACAAAACAAGCAATAGAACGATTTGCTCGCTTCCGTAAATTTTTGGGTGACAAAATAGGGGCATTTATTCAATTAGAACCAGCTTTCAATGAGAAGATAGCGATTGAACGTATTCAGCGTCGTGCTTGGTCATTAGTTTTTGCTCCTCCGGGTTTAGCAGCAATTGCAAGTGCTAAGCATCAATATTTACCACTGTTCCCTCTCCAGGTAGAAATCAATTCACGAGCGATATTTATTGTACGTAAAAACAGCCCTCTGAAACAATTAAAAGATTTACAGGGTAAAATAGTTGCTCTAGGTCAAGCAGGTTCTGCCACTGGATATTATTTTCCACTGCGCAATCTTCGTGGTTTAACATTGGCAGAAATCCTATTTGCTCCGACACCAAAAACAGTACTTGAATGGGTAGCACAAGGAAAGGCTGCAGCTGGCGCTCTTGCGTTGGAAGAATTTAATTTGTATAGAACAAAATTCGGTGTTGCAGAGTTTCGCATATTATTCGCTGACTCTCAAAATATTCCACCAGGTGCTGTTTTGATTGGACCAAATATCGAAAGAAATCGCCAAGAGTTGATTCGTAATTATATGAAAGATGCTCCTCTTAATTTGGTTCGAGATGTAGGATATATACCAAACGCAGAGCCACCCAACTATCAAGATATGATTTCCGTGATTAAGCAGGTCACATCTATTGCTGAGCGTCTTAATTCCAAACCTGTTCGTCTATTTTGATTGAGTAAAAGCAAAAAGGGAAAACACTATTCCTACCTGCTTTTTCATACTAATCAATCTGAAATATGAATGCAAAGGCGTCTTGCCGACCAAGACTAATTTGAAGACCTGATTTTAATTTATACCAAACACCTGGTATGAGTGGATACTTGTTGATGTAAGTGCCGTTAGAACTGTTCAGGTCTTGGATATAGTATTCGTTTCCATCGTAACGAATCTGAGCGTGAACTCGTGAGACAACTCCAGAATTGGGAAAATCTAAAAGATCAATTTCAGGAGTAATACGGTTACTGGACTTGCCGATATTAATAACCTGAAAATGTTCCGGTAATTCAATGACCCTGTTAGTCTGGACATGGAAGAGTTGTGCAATGGGTTGTTGTAGGATTGTTGGAGATGCAGACTCTGGAATCAAAGTTAGTTGTTCGGTATTAACTGGAACCTGTAGCTGTATAGTTTTGGCAGTGAAATCGAATACTTTACTCGTTACGAAATAATTAAAGATTGCGAATCCAATAAGGGAAAAAACAGCGCTAGTATAAAAGACTGCTTGTAGTCCCCAGAACTTCACAGCAAAACTTCCTAATAAAGGACCAAGTGTTTGTCCCCATGATTGAAGCGTTGAATTCACCGCCATAAATCCGGCGCGAGATTCTTGCGCAGAAAGCCCAGCTAAGAGTGCTTGAGAACATGGAAACGCCAAACCTTGAGCAGCACCCATTAAAAAAATTGGGATAAATAGCAACCAAATGTTAGGAACAAGAGGAACAAGTAATAACGCGACAGCAAACAGAAGAAAAGAGAGTTTGATGAGCTTGATTTCTGAGAGATTTTGCAGCAACCGTCCTAATTGAGAAGCGACAATTGCTAAAGACAGCGACATACAAGTCAGGAGGATACCATTTACAGCTTCCGATGTACTAAATTTATTTGTTGCTAAGAAAGGTAAAAAGGTTAAGCAAGTTCCAGTTTGCAGCATAAACAGAGACATCACCGCAAACAAGAGTCCAAATACCTGACGATTGTTAATGCTGCTCCAGGTACTTTGTAGATAAGATTTGAGTTGAAATCTCTCTGCGTTCTGCTGTCGTCTTGGCAATCTTAATGTTGTGAGTACCAAAAATGCCACGATAATGGCAACCAGTGAGCATAAAAATGGATATCTCCAACTAAATAGCCCTAAAAACCCACCAATTAATGGAAAAATCGCTGAACTCATACCAATTAAGCTGGCATTAAATGCCATCGCAGCGCCCAGCTTTCTCCCTTGATAAAGGTCGCCGATAATGGTCAGTTGCAGGGACTCTAGGCTTGCAGTACCAACACCTTGCAAAAATCGCCATCCCAAAAGGCTGGTAAAACTAGAAGCCAAGCCACTAAAAGCTCCACCGAGGGCAAATATTAGGAGCGAGGGAACCAATATTTGTTTTCTGCCAAGAATGTCAGCCAAAACTCCAAATATGGGAGTGACAAAAGCTCCAGGTAATTGAAAAAGTGTTGCTACCCATGAAGCTTGGTCCTCTGAAACTTGAAAAAATTTTTGTATCGTTGGTAGCGTCGGGTTAAAAATAGTTCCCCCAAGAATTGCCATCAACGTCACAGAATTGATGATGTAAAAATTCTTATCCTGGAAGATGCTCGTTGAACTTTTTGATTGAGTTTGTATTCTTGGGTTACTCATCGGTTTAATTTTTTAAAAAACTAATACTTGGCTTTTTTAAATTTATAAAACATCACAAAAAAAACTGATTATTGTAGACTATTTGTCATTTATTTGACTGTTGCCATACACTGAATTTCTACTCGTGCATTTAAAGCTAAACCGCTTGCTCCCAATGTACTACGTGCAGGTAATCTATTTTTAGGGAAATAAGTAACGTAAAGTTGGTTCATTGCTCCCCACTCCTTAATATCCGCGAGCATCACGTTACATGTTACAACTTGACTGAGAGATGACCCATTTTTCTCAAGAATACGTTTGATGTTCTCCATTGTCTGCTTCGTCTCAGCTTTGATACCACCTGGGACAAGTTTTTTTGTTCCAGGGATGTTTCCGAGTGTCCCTGAGAGGTAAAGCATGTTGCCAACACGCACTGCTTCAGAAAAGGGAAGATTGAGAGAAGTCGTCTCAGCAGAGGTGAGATATTCTATAGAATCGGGAGATGATGTTTGCTGTTGAGTTTGACTGATTTTTTGTTGCGGTGTCTGCTGTGGTTCTTTTTGTTTAGCTTCTATGCTGGAAGTTAAAACAGTATTTAATAAAATGATAGTGATGAATGGGGCTATGAACTTCATTGATTTTTTTGACATTTTTATAATGGTAGAAATTTTTAAAACTAACGCAGGTTGAGGTCATCAACCCGCGTTAGTTTTAACATTTAGGTTACGCCAAAGCAACACTTAATTGTCTGCCTGTTTGAGGTCCAACAATTCCATCGACAGCTAAGTTATTGTCTTGTTGGAATTTCTTCACAGCATTTTCAGTCGCCTCACCAAAAATGCCATCAACTTCAACTTGGTGTCCCAGTTGAGATAAGTCGCCTTGCAAGCGTTGTACATCTGCACCAGTGGAACCACGTTTTAGGATTGTGGGCTGTTGACTCATGAAAGTTTGCTCCAATTGATGTGATATTTGTTAATAGGGGTGAAAGTTTGACAAAGTATGCAAGCTATCAAGTGTGGGTTAGGTCAAAGCAGCGCCTATGAGTCTCCCAGTTTGCGGTCCAACAATTCCATCGACAGTTAGGTTATTGTCTTGTTGGAATTTCTTCACAGCATTTTCAGTCGCCGGACCAAAAATGCCATCAATTTTAAGTTCGTATCCCAGTAGAGATAAGTCGTGTTGCAGGTGCTCGACATGTTCACCAGTGGAACCGCGTTTTAGGATTGGGAGTTGTTGAGTCATGAAAGTTTGCTCCTTTTGATTGTTTGTTTTGTTAATAGGGGTGAAAGTTTGATACGTATGCAAGCTATCAAGTGTGGGTTACGTCAAAGCAGCGCCCAATTGTCTGCCAGTTTGAGGTCCAACGATTCCATCCACAGTTAAGTTATTGTCTTGTTGGAATTGTTTGACAGCATTTTCAGTCGCCTCACCAAATACGCCGTCAACTGCAACTTCGTATCCCATTTGGGATAAGTCGCCTTGCAGGCGCTCGACATCTGCACCAGTACTACCGCGTTTTAGGATTGGAGGTTGTTGAGTCATGAAAGTTTGCTCCTTGTGATTGATTTGATTGATATTTATAAATAGGGGTGAAAGTTTGATACATATGCAAGCGAACCGTTTAACCTTGTTGGGGAATATCCCATTCCACTTCGAGGTGTGTATAACCACGGTTGAGCATTGCGGGGACATGGGTGAGTTGTTGATTGGGGCAAAGTCGTAAACTTGGTAATCGCTGTGATAATATCTCCAGGGCGATTCGTCCTTCTCGACGTGCTAAACTCGAACCCAAACAGTGGTGCATTCCATGACTAAATGCAATATGGTTAACAGGCGCATCTTTGAAACGCTCGATATTAAAGTTCTCTCCATCTGGATACCGAGTCTCATCGCGGTTGGCGGAGCCATAGAGTATAAGAATCCGAGATTCCTTGGGTATTGTCATTTCTCCTATGGAAACTTCTGTGGTCGTAACCCGAACCATTGATGGCGCAGGAGTATCGTACCTGAGTACTTCTTCTAGCACAGCAGGAATGAGCGATGGAGTTTCATGGAGCTTTTGCCACACTTCGGGTTGCTCAACTAAGAGTTTGATTGCAGTTGCAATGAAATCCGCGCTTGTAGCGTGTCCAGCAACAATCATCTCACACAAAAGCAACACTAACTCAGGGGTACTCAACCCAGAATCCAGTATGTTAGTTATTAAGTCGTCTTGAGGCGCTTGTCGTTTTTCTTCGATTATACTTGCAACGAAGTGCTGTAAAGAGACAAAACTGCGAGCGCATTCGACTTGACGTTCTGGAGGTAAAGGTGTCGAAAATAGTTGCGTCATGTCCTTTGCCCACCGCGTGACTTCTGGCATGATCTTCAGCGGAACGCTGTACATCGTGAGGATGACCTCAAGCGGGAGTGGATGGGCAAATTTTCGATGATTTCCGCACGACCATCATTAATAAAATCATCTAGCAACCGATTAGCAATCTCGCGAATTGAATCCTCTACATAAGTCAGCTGCTCGGGTGCAAATACTTTCATAAAAGGAGCGCGCAAGCGTTTGTGTTGCTCGCCATCACTATTAATCAAAGAAACAAAGGGAAAGCCTTGACGCAGTACTTCAAACACTTCTGGTGTAGAGTTGACTATCGACTTGAGGCTACTGGCGGAAGAAAATCGTGCTGGGTCTCTGAGTACATTGATGATGTCATCATAACGGGTGAGAACATAAGCGTCGAACAATGGGCTATAAAATATCGGCTCCTCTTTTCTTGCACGCTGAAAGAAAGTGTAGGGATCATCAAGGTGTGGGTTAACAAAAGGTTGGAACTCCTCTCCAAGATGGGGGCAAGTTTTTTTATCAGACTGAGTTGAATTTTGTTCAATCATTGTTTCGATTCCTTTTTACTTACAATTGTTCGGTACATCTGTGCAAAAACCTTGAAATCCTGTCCCTTGCTCTTCTGCTCCCTCGCCTCTGGGGACTTGATATTAAGCCTTATCTAGTAAGGGTTGCAGTTGAGCGTGCTAGTTTTACTCCTGACAATAAATGGAGAATGGGTTGTTTTCTGGGTCAAAACCGTCAGCAACTTTGAGACCAGGTAAGCGAGAACGAATATCGCTGAGTTTTGCGCCGCGCTCAGTTAGCGTTTTGTGAGCAGTTTCCATATCGTTGACGCTAAATACCAGCTTGGGTCTATCCTCACCAAGTCGCTTCTCTCTATCTGCGTGTAGCACCAGGTTGCATCCACCGGTAGCAAACTCCACCCAGATTGCGTTGCTGTAGCTTTCTAAATTGGCTGGTTCTTGGATCTTTAGATCCAGCACGTCGCGATAAAAGCGTACCAGCGCGTTCATATCCTTTACATAGAGGATGGTTTTTGTCAAGCCTTGGATGACACTCATGTTATTAAATCCTTTTTCCAACCAACATTAGAGTAAATTCCAAATTCCAAATTCCAAATTCCAAATTTTGATTGAATTGATTAAGCTTTGTTTGCACTAGGTGACCTAAACGCAACCCGCATTTGTTTGGGTCCGTGGAACACGATGTTGTTTGCCCACTCAATATTCTCTTGTGCTAGACGCAGCTCGGGTAAACGGTTGAGCAGTACATTTAAGGCAATAGCCGCCTCTGCGCGGGCGAGTGCAGACCCAAGGCAGAAGTGGATACCACTGCCAAAGCCGCAGTGTTTGAAGTCTGAGCGTTGTATATCGAGAACATCGGGGTTCTGGAAACGTGCGGGATCTCGATTAGCAGAACCAAGCATCAACCCCACGCTATCCCCGCGCCGGATCTGCTTACCGTTAATTTCTATATCTGCATATGCCCAACGAGTGACCATTTGGACGGGGTTGTCGTAGCGTATCAATTCTTCCACTGCCCCTGGCATAAATTCGGGGTGGGAGCGTAACAATTCGAGCGCTTGCGGATGGCGCAGTAACGCCAATACTCCTTTGGTAATCAAGTTAACTGTGGTTTCATGACCAGCTGTTAGTAGGTGGATACATGTGGCGAGAACTTCTTCGTCGCTCAGTTTGTCGCCTTCTTCTTGTGCCTTGATGAGAGATGTGATGAGATCCTGACGTGGTTCGGCGTGCCGAAGAGCGATCGCTCGTTGAAAGTAATCGATAAAGCCTTGGGTTGCCTGTTCGGCTTGTTCGTAGAGTTCTGGGGATGGTGTTAGACGCGAAGCACTGGCGTGTTGCAATGCTAATGCCCATTGTCGGAACAGTGGGCGGTCTTCTGGATCGACACCCAGCAGCGCTGCAATGACCATCACTGGCAATGGGAAGGCAAAATCTTCAACTAGATCAATCTCTTGACGGTTTTGAACCCCATCCAACAGATTATCGGTAATACCTAAGATAGCTGGACGAATATTTTCAACCATCTTTGCAGAGAAAACTTTGTTGACTAGCATTCGCAGTCGTGTATGGTTAGGTGGATCTCGGAAAACCATCCAATTGCTAACCATCGAACTAAACCCGCGATAGGCTGGTGGTACTGGTGCGCCTTCACCGTCATCTCGAACTCGGCTAGCCTCACGACCAAATTTAGGGCTTTCCAGCACTTGCATGACATCTTCGTAACGGAAGAGATACCAGGCACCAGGGAGCCGGGGGTTTGCGGCAATTCCCCAATGAACAGGGTCTTCTTCTCTGTAACGACGATAAACAGTATAAGGTTCTGCAATGACCTCAGGTAAAAATGGGTTTAGTCTCTCAACTTTAGAAATAGTCATTAGTTAACTCCAAGGAAATTTATCTTTAGTTACGAACACTCTATGAATTCTTGGCGTTCTTGGCGGTTTGTTAAATTAAGATTTTTAGCGATTTTGCGTAAGTCCTGTTTAGTTTTGTTGAGAACTTACGTATTCATCTAATGGCACCAGTTGCAGTGGATTGCGCAGTTCAGACAGCATCTTTGTCATCTGGTCGCGTCCCAAGTTGAAAACTTGCGCTACGGATGGTCTGGACTCCAAACGTCTGACGTAATTTGCCAAGTTGGGAAAGTGTTTGTAGTTGTAAACCATACGCAGGTAAGCCAGAGTGGGAGCAGCAGCACAGTCAGCGATGGAAAACTCTTCGCCCCCCAGCCAGGTACGACTTGCCAGTTTTTCATCAAGCATGGCGATCGCCGTTTCCAATAACCGATGAGCTTTGATAACTTCTTTTTTGCCTCGTTCCTCAACAGGACGCTGGGTATCAGCAAATAGAGCTTCCCGTCCACTGTTGATGTACACATCAATCATCCGTTCCAGCATCCGCACCTCTATGGCTTGTTCTGAATCAAGAGGAATCAGGCGGGACGTATTTGGAAAATGTTGGTCAAGGTATTCAATGATGATATTAGCTTCAAATATCACATTTCCTTTGTCCGTTACGAGGGTGGGTATCTTGGCAAAAAGGTTAATTTGCATATACTCTTCACGGGATTGGGGGTCAAAGAGATTTACCGGAATCGCTGTAAAATCAACTCCCTTCTCGTACAGGGCGATGAGGACTCGTTGGGAATAGCTGGATGCAGGAGCGTAATATAGTTTCATGACTCAGTTCTCAGTTATCGGTTGATAGTTATCCATACCGGAGAAAAAATGAATTTATGCATCCGGTTCTGTTTGGTACTCGCGAGAACGAAAAGCAAACAGCCATAGGGATTAACTGAGAACTGAAAACTGTGGGACGAATTCTAATTAAAAACTCCTCGAACTCGATCAATCAGCGCTTCTGAGTCTTCAGGTAGGGTGTCACCTCTCCAAGCGACATGTCCATCAGGTCGCACCAAGACATAAGCACGCTCATAAAGCTTGGCAATTTCGGGGTTATCGATGGACTTGCTCATGAAAGGCACTCCTTTTTCCTGACAAACCTTTGTTAATGTTTCGACTCCCTGTATTGAGTCAAAGCACATCAACACAAAAGAGCGACCGAACAAATCCAAAGTAGATAACCCTTGCTCTAACCAAGCATGGGGTGCGCGACAACCAGGGTAACTACTCTGTTTCCACTCGAAGGCGTCATCGCTGGGGGGTGTACCATCAGGGATAATACCATTCGACTCATAGCGAAACCCGAAGTGAACCCCAGGCGCGTCAAACTCGCGCTTCACACCACTGCGTTCCATACCAATAGCCATCTCTTTGCGGATTTGTTCACCTTCTTTTGTGTCGGTCATAATGACTGGAGGAATAGCACGTTTCTGGGTGCGTTGCAAGTTGGCGTTCGCCTCCTGGAGGTTTCGCACTGCAATGGGACGCCGTTCGATTTCATAGGTATCAAGCAAGCTGGGACCAGCCCAGCCCTTGAGCGTAGCAGCTAATTTCCAACCCAAGTCAGCAGCATCACCGATACCAGTGTTCATACCAAAACCGCCAGAGGGGGAAAGTGTATGCGCACTGTCGCCGACGAAGAAGATATTTCCCACTCGGAAATGGTCTGCGACTCGGTGGGTGAGACGCCACGGAACATTGGAGACAATTTCAAACGGGGTATCAATTAAGATGGCGGCGCGGATAGCTTCTTCAGCATCACGCACACTTCCGTCTTCTTTTGGCTTCAAAATCAGGCGATAAAGTGAGTCCCCGTCTACTGCACGGAGTGGTTCTTGAAGAATTGGGTTGACCAAATAATAAACCATTGCATGGTTTTTTCCCATCACAGTCGCCAACTTTGGTGCTTTGAACACCACACTCTGAAACACCTGGGTGTCGTGAAAGGTAGGAGCATCAACTCCACAAGCCTTACGTACTGTACTGCGGGCACCATCACAAGCTACCATGTATCGAGCATGGATGAGTTGTGTCGTTTCTTTTTCTAGGTTTGTGACTTTGGCGATGACACCTTCATCTGTCTGCTCAAAGCTTTCTAAGCAATGCTGCAAGCGAATGACCCCGTGTGGATACTCTCCCAAGTAATTCTGGAATACTGGAGCAAACCAATTTTGTGGACAAACTTGCTCTGGCTCTGGTGAGTAATCAGGTAGCGATCGCTCTGCATAGGAGGGAAAGTGAACTCGGTATATTTCGTATCCGCCAACAGACGTCACCCAAGCTATATCTAGAGTGTGGTCACGAGGCCAACCTGCATCACGTATCTGTTGAGAGATTCCCCAACGGCGGCAATATTCCATTGAGCGTGGTCCGACTGTACTGACTTTGGGGTCTATCACAACTCCGTCAGTCTGTTCTATAAGGATGCAATCGATACCTTGGTAGCGTAATTCTACTGCCATTGCTAAGCCAACAGGACCGCCACCTACTATGAGTACATCTGTTTCTAGATTGTTTTCTAAAGTCATTGGTTTTCAGCCCAAAGTTATTTGTTTAAACTCATCAGTTAGTTGTCAGTTATCAGTCAATACGGTTCAGTTAAGGCTAAAACTCTTTGTCAAAGTTAATTTTTTTAACGAACCGCAGAGGCGCAGAGAGCGCAGAGAGAAGAAAAGAGAAAAGAAAAAATGCTTAACTGAACCGTATTGAGTTATCAGTTACCAGTTACCAGTTACCAGTTACCAGTTATCAGTTACCAAGAGAAAATACGGATCTGTTTCTTTTGTTAACTGTTAACTATTTACTGTTCACTGACTTCACTGTGTACTGTGTACTGTTTTAATGGGATAAAGACTGAGGATGACGAGCCAAGTCTTCAAAGAATCTGGCATAAAACTCAAACATCTCGTAAACGCTGCTGGGGATAACTTCGCACTCACGCGCCCGATGTCCTAGTCGCTCAAATCGACGGGCGATCGCACTCATTGCGATTTCTGGCATGGGAATATAACTAGGAGATTCTATCTCAAAAGATGGTCCGGCTGTTTTACCGCTTTTGCCTGAAGGCATACTCATCAGCAACTCTCCTAAGGGACGCATCATCCCCGTCATCACGTCAATACCAGCATTCATCAGCTTTGAGCGCCGCAGACTACCAGTGGGCATTAACCCAAAGTGTTGTACCATGAGTTGCATCATCAGGAAATAACTCTCGTTGAATATCTCCATGACTGCCCTGGTTTGGGGGACAGTGACAACGTTGGTGTTGTAATCTCGGTAATGTAAGGAGGGATTACGCAAAGCAGGGTAGGAAGGGTTCCACGGTACTTTACGTTCAGTCTTGGCATCACTCACTTGCTCAGAAGAAAGTGCTTCTGCTAGACGACGAAATTGCTGATAGTGAGAACGTTCAAATTTAGGTGATTTGGTGTGACATCCCTCTCCCTGCTCGACAATCAGGTCGATGGCGAAAAGTGCGCTGTTGAGGTCGTCTACCTGAAACTGGTAATCTGGGTGAACTTTGTTAAAGTCATCGCGTAAAAATAAACGATGCTCACCACCCACTTGACCCTTCTTGACCATGAATAAATCTGGAATATTCTTCAGTCCTTCGCGAATCTGATGGTACAGTTCGCTTAAGGAGCCATAACCGTGCAGGTTGTCAACTGTCGGATCACCTCCTACAGGTTCATTGTTCAGCTTTTCTTCCAAAAAGTCGGGCATCTCCAAGCGCATAAAACGCTGTAGAGAGGCGGCGTTCAATGGTTCGAGAGCAAAGTCTACATCAATGGGGAAGCGTCCATTGAGTTCCCGGAAGTTGGGAACTGCTGGATAAAAAGGTTCGCCAATCGCCATCAATATATTATTAACCATCAAAAAGTGGATCATTTCCTCACGGGAAATTTCCAGCACTACACCCCGCATTCCGTAACTTTTGACTTCTTTCCCGTCGCCACAAGTTAAATGCAACTGTTCGGGAGTCCACAAACCCCGATGCACGTATTCCTGACCAGTGACATAGTTGGGAACAGAGTATCCTGCATAGATGTATTGCAACATGACAGTAACTTCCAACTCCGCCGCCTGTTTCAGGGCGCTTACCAATTCCTCCCGCGTCTGGATGGTGCGCTGGGGGCGTTTTGGTTCTGGAATCGCACTTGGGACGTAGCCGACTCGCTGCTGATTTTGCAGAAACTTCAGCAAAAGCATCGACTTGGCTTGAGACATATCCCGCGTTGGGGGCATATAGTAAGTTTTATATTTGTTACAAGGATCAGACATCTGCCACATCAATCGCGCATAGGTTTCCACCTTGCATTGGTCGGCGAGACTGAAGACATCCACTTTCATGAACGAGAAACTTAACTCATAGAAAGCTAGAACGTGTTCGTAGATTAAGTTAAAATCTACGGCTTGATCAGGAATTTCTTCTAGGTGCCAGTCATCACTCATGACTCGAACAGCAAAGAAGCCAGCACCAGACCAAAATCCGAGTTTATCGTCATTGTCGTAAGCAATTTCCGCTTCATCCGGGTGATGAGGTTCACAAAGTAAAACCTCTGAGTGACTAGATAGCAAGACTCGTGTCGTTCCTGGTCTAGCACCGCGCACAGTTACCCAAGCGCGCCCCTCGTGGTCAGTGGAAATTGCACATGTGGGAGTAAATTCTCCCTTATACTCCCGCTTTCCTGGCTTGAAGTGGACAATTTCCATTTCACTGCTGCGAGGAAAGTGGAATGTCTGACCTGCGTTGGTAGAATCGCTTTCAAACTCGTAGCGTAGTTGGGGGAACGCTTTTGGGTTGTAGAACTGACGCAGATAGACAGACTCAACTGGTACAGGACGCCCCCGGACGAAAGACCGCACCTCTAACTCTACCGCATGGTCTTCACCACGCTTCAAGTTCGGATGCTCAAGAAACAAACAAGCGTCATCTATCTGAAGATTGATTTCTTCTTCTTGAACGAGGATTTGCTGTTGTCCGTTAGGTGCGGTCCCAATGATGCACAGACCCTGCTGTTCTATTTCAACAGACAAGTTTTCAAACGGTTCTGCTAAAGGAACATCTATAATTCCACTCGTCAGTTGATGCGCTTGGTGTTGGTATTTTTCCTTGGGTATCCGCGCTATCAGCCGTTTGCTGTCAACGGTACGCACTTCCAAATCACCCAGGTCAAGTTTGGGACCAATAGCGTGAGTTGGTCCTGGTCCCGGTTTGGAAGCACGTCCTACACAGGGTACTGATGTGACCATATTTAAACTCACGCCTTGAGGGGTGACTTGTAGGGTGAGATTAGACATTGGTCGAGATTCTATTTCCGATTCAGCCGCACGTCGAGGGATGAGCAACCTTCCGTGAGGATAAGTGCTGAGTTCATCTTTACACCATAATCCGATGGTTCCGTGTAGTTCCCAGAAAGTTGGTGAGTCAGGCTCAACTGGTGCAGACATATTACTTATGCCCAATTGCACAACTAACCCCAACACATCATCACGATTCATTGCTTCTCGCAACATTAATACTGTTGGTGATTGGGCGATTTCTTCACCCCAAAGAAAATCTTGGTTATCTTTGGGGACAGTAAATTGATAAACGGCTGCTCGTTGAAATTCATTGTTGAGACAGTGTTGAGGTAATTCACGGATATGGTTGAAGTTTTGCCAACGAGCTAACTGCAGACCTGAAATTGGTCCAGAAAGCATATTTGGGGTTTCGTGGGAACCGCCAAGGCGTCCGAAGGTCAACTGACCCAACATAATTGTGTTGGTCCAGTTAGAAGCTGGGTCGCATTCAAAGAAACGGGCGCGATTGAAGCTTGTTTTTACGTAATCATTGTAGTGACCCCATAAATCAACACTGCGTCCTACGACTGGATCGTGTTGGTCAATTTGTCCAAACTCGCGTTGTGTGCTGACAATTTGTGCTTCGATAGAAAAGTGACCATTCCCGCCAAAGTCCCACCCCATTGCCATGCTGAAGGGACCTTGTTCATCTAATTCCCCTTGGGCATTGAACCGAGGTCCTAAATTGTACAGGTATTCGTGGTACTCGGATGCGCTACGCTGCTGGTCGAATGGCTGACCGTTCATGTAGACAGTGTTGCTACTGACATCTACCAGACCATTTTTATGTCCTGTTGGGGCGTGGATGCGTGCGAAACCTTGAAAGTGCAGCCGGGGATAATCTAAGATGCTCATCTTAAAAAACCATTTTTATAACTTTGGACAAAAAGGGAAGTTCGGAAAGAAAATAAGGACTTTGCTGAATAATTGTGTCTATCTGATAAATCGGGAAAGTCAGGAAGTTATGAGAGTTGAAACACGAGATGATTAAGTTTTCCCGATAAATGCTGATTCGTCTTGTCATTGAACAAGATATGAGATTGTGTTGGAATTCAACCGTATCCGGACTGCTCTCAACCCATATTTATGTTAGAAAAATACATCCTTGACAGCAAGCTTGTTATCTATTTGTTTTACATATATCTTTCATTTTGGTTAACTTTAATACATGCATGAGCTTGCTGTCATATTTTCTTTTAGGCATTGTAAATATGTGTTAAGTTTCCTCCCAAATACATTGTCTTTGTCTTAAATACTACTCTCTTGTTTTCTTTTGTTTTTCTTCATAAATAGCGTTCCTTGGATGAGTCAGGGTTGATAGTCATAAGGTCACTACATATATATAGGGTTGAGTGAATCGAACTTATGCAGTCACAAACTTGAGCAGGGGTGGGTAGGTGATATACGCTTTATGTATACGCCTATTTTCTTTCTTAAGTATCCACCCAAAATTGGCTCTGATCTCAGAAAATTTGTCATTTTTTGTCAGCAATTTTGTCATTTTTTGTATGGTATAAGATTTATCTGTGACAGCAGTGTCAATTTTAGATTTGGGATTTGAGACAAGAAAATCCCAGTAAATGGACATTACAGTCATGGGAATCCCACGGCTTTTTGTAGGAATCTTAGCGCAGCGTGCTGCTTACAGCACACTGCGCGATATTCACACAGCCGTGGGAGGATGTCAAAAACTATTCCAGATTAGCAAGAACGTTTAACTTATGATTATTTCAATGCATACTCAGGGTTATATTCAACGAACTCAATCTCATTCCCATCAGGGTCATTGACATAAATTCTGTGCTTGGTTTCTGGGGCTGTCATTGTGTAATATTCAATATTCTCAATATCAAGCAGTTTTTTCAGAGCTTCGCCGTCTTTAATGACAAAGCCTACATGATTTATGCCAATACTTTCATAGGGCGTATGTACACGCTCTTGCTCAGCTTCATCATTAAGGGCAAGATAAATTGATTGTCTCCGAGATGCATCCAGTGTCTACCCTCAAACACACCCTCGGCGCGTACATACCAATCAGGAAATAGGATTTGATAAAACTTCTTGGTTGCATCAATATCTTTGCAAGAAACATTGATATGTTCAAAGCGAATAAAATTCATATTTTTCTCCTTTGCGCCGAACCCCACTATGATCCCTTCTCGCTGTGTCATTGATTAGTGGTTAAATCAGCAAAGCAGCGAGAACTGAAGCAAGTCCTGCATCTAAGCGAGCAACCGCACCGATAACAAGGCTTTGCATACCTGGGGTTCTTGATTTTGTCTATCTCCTTTAATCATAGTCGGTATGAGTATGACTTGCCAGAATTGAGCAAAAAAATCGCTGACATTTTGTCTGCTTGCGATCATTCGTGGCAATTTAAGATAATATTGCTTTTGTCAATTAGAAATGCTGCTGAATAGTTAGCAACAAATAATGCATTTAAGAAATTTTGTACTTAGCTTCAGCACAAAGGTGAATAATGAGTACAAAGATTAAACCTCTTGCATACAGCATATTTCAGGTAAATGAGAACCGCTATATCGTGATTCCTGCAAACCCACACTTTTACCAAAAAATTGGGTTTAAAGCCCCGTCCTTCTAGGACGGCTTTTGCCAAATGTGTTATAATTGAGACGCCGGGGTGAAACTCCTCTAACATCGTGAAACAGTTAAGACACACTTTGAGTTAGAAATTTTAGGGGCAACGAGCAGCGAGAACTCGATAAACAGCTAAGACTTTCAAACGATTGTCAAAAATTAAAAAGTTTTTGGAGTAATCCACGTACCATGGGGCACATGGGAACGTACCCTGAAATGGGTAAACGCTTGGGGAGTTGTCCAGAAGTGGAACATGGTGTAAAAAACCGTGTTTCGGACAAGTATGAATCGTAAGACCTTGTAAAAGGGCAACCAGAAGAAGGCAAGTTCAGCCCAAGAATCTCCGCACTTATAGGGCGGAGAGTGTCAATAAGCTGAATTTTTCATTAGAGAGTATGGTTGAATCAACACCTCCGCCGGAATCCCCAATTCCGAATGCAAACGCCGAATCATCTCTAGTGTTAGTGCTTGCTGGCGATTCAAAACGGGAGCAACCTCCCCACGACTCCCAAGAGCAGACTCTAAATCCTGCCAAGACAACCCACGGGATTCGAGATAATATAAAATAGCCTCAATTGGGTCTGGTGCAACGATAGGATAATGCTGCTGTTCGTATGCTTCCACCAGCGTCGTTAAAACTTCTAAGCGATCGCATTCCGGTGTATTAGGTTCTGCATCAAATAATCTTTCGATTTCTGATAGCGCAGCACGATAATCAGCTTCAGTTCGGATGGGACGGGGTTCAAGCATATATATGACCTCAAATTGTTGTCGCATCTACGTTATCGTATCTGAAGTGCGTTCCCACAAAGCGGATAAAAATAATCCCAATGTCATAACGGACGTGAATAATTAAGCGGTAATCATTGCCTTTGATATTAAAAACGACACGATTATTAGCAATAATACTGGCGTTGCGATAAGTACTTTTGATATCTGTTGGACTATTCCATTCTGCACGAGACGCTTCATCATACCAAGCTTTTAGTGGCTGCTCGGCATCGGGATGTGTTTCCCAAAATTGCCGTAAAGTGCTGCGGGCAATGATTCGCATACCAGGATTATAATACAATACCGTTCAGTTAAGGATAAGGTAGGTTGGGTTAAGCGTAGCGCAACCCAACATTAACAATTCAAAATTCAATCCGGGACTGCGGAGCGCTGCGCTAACAAAATTCACGCATTAAAGACATTTTGAGTTGGGGATTTAAACCCCAACTCAAACTGAAACTACGTATAGACGTAGGGGTCTTAAACCCTTTAATGTACGATAAAAAGTTCCGGTCGAGGAGATAAGATTGTTTCAATCCCTAATAGGAAGTAAGAGAAATTTCAACGTAAAGTTGTCCCAGTTGCTTGGGTAGTTGTCCGAACTGGTTGTTTCAATCCCTAATAGGGAGTAAGAGGGAGCATCCCAAATGTGCAAGTTTACTGTCATGCTGAGTGAAGCGTAGACGCCGAAGGCGGCTTCCCGAAGGGTAGCGTAACGAAGCATCTGTTGAGTCAACGTGAGTTTTAGATTCTTCGCTCCATTTCATTCCGCTCAGAATGACAAACATGTTTTTGCAAAATTGGGATGCTCCCGAGTAAGAGAAATTTCAACTGCATTAGCTATTGTTAGTGGCTTTGCCCTTGTTTCAATCCCTAATAGGGAGTAAGAGAAATTTCAACGATGTGGTCACTATTGGTCGTAATCTAGCTAATAGGTTTCAATCCCTAATAGGGAGTAAGAGAAATTTCAACGCAAAAGCGCTCGCAGGACTTCTATCAATGACAAGAAGCTTTCGTTTCCAATCCCTAATAGGGAGTAAGAGAAATTTCAACGGTGAAGCGGTGGAGGCGATCCATTCTGGTGATCAAG
>JAAUSC010000205.1 GCA_012031965.1 Scytonema sp. RU_4_4 | reverse complement strand
TTCCAACACTTGCAGTTTGAATACTTGTCCCCAACAACACAAACAAAACAAATTTCATGCAAACAACCCATAAGCTATCAAAGCCGAGACGCAATCGCCGTGCTAAAGGAGCATCCAATTCAATAAGAAAAAAATCCTATCGCCATCACGGCTAAATAGCCAGAGAAGAAGGGAAATTTTTCTGCCAACACCACAAGCAACAACGCAAAAGTTGCTGCAACGAGTGTGTCCTGAACTGAATTTTGAGTCCAGTTCTGCTTCGCCAGCACCAAAACCAAGAGTTGTGCTGTCAAGCAACCTAGCACGACTCCTAGAACAATCTGGCAAATAATCTGAAGAGGAAGCAGTTGAACCGCACTCAAGGTCAAACCAAAAGGTAATGTCACCCCTCCAGAAGTCCCCTGCGCTAAGAAGCCGAGCAACAAGCTAAACACTAGGAGTAGCAAAACATCTGACAGGGCGCTTCCCGTCAGGATAGCATCGGGAATCCCTTTAGCAATCCCCCAACCCAAGCTTTTCAATCGCAGCATTCCTGGTACAATGACTGCTGGTGATTCTGCTCCGATAATACAACCCAGCAACAGTCCTGTGGGAAAGTCGAACTTTAAAATCCACATGGAGGTGAGAGCAATGACTACAGCTTCACACGTTGCTGGTAGTAACCCCAATCGCAGTGCAACTGTTCCCTGCTGGCTCAGTTTTTCTCGGTCTAGCCCCAACCCTGCTTTCATCAAAATGACCATGACAGCTATCTTACGCAAGTTATCGGATGCTGTCAGGACATTAGGGCTGATGACGTCAGCAACTCGCGGACCCAATAGAATTCCAACAAGAATCATACCGACCAATGCGGGGATTTTCAGCCGACGGGCAATTTGTCCGGCAAAAAAGCCTGTAAGTAAGATCCAAAGAATACTTTCTAACATCACGCAGCTTCATAACAGCTAATGTGTGAGCGTGACTTGCTAGTAGAAGTTTAACGGACATAGCCCTACCTCTCCGTAGCAAGCCGGAAAAGTAGGAGCCATCAGCCTTTCCACGATTTTTTGGTATGTAAACATGAGAAGGCGGTTATGGCGAGCTCCATCGCCTTTTATCAATTTACATTTAAGCTGTTTTTTTGGAAAGCTATTAGTGAGTTATGAGAAAACACTAGACCTCTTGCAAAAGTCTTGATGTACTTTATTCTAATATTTGTGTTCATTGCTGCAAAGATAAAGGAGCAGTGAAGCTCCTGAAATCAGAGGAAAAGCTTCACTGCTCCCGTTCATTTGGTTTCATATCAAAATCCTTCTTGACTAACTTTTGTGAAGGACTAGAAGCGGTAACCAACGCCGGCTTGTAAGCTCAAAGCGTCAGAATCACTACCCCTATAGGCGTCAATACCCCACTTAGCATCACCATAGACGACGGTATTTTTAGCAACTTCTGATTCAGCGCCAAGAGTCAATACAGGTGCATTCTTATTTCCCAACTGGCTTGCTTGACCTTCATCAGTCTGAAAAGCGTAACCACCGCCGATGTAAACGTTAGTGTTTTTAGCAATGGGTGCATCGTATGTCAATGTCGGTATAATTGCCGTTGAATCACCACCAAACAGAGCAGAACCCCGAACTGAAACAGGCGCATTAGGAACAGCAAATCGTCCTTGAACATTTCCACCTAATACAGCCGCATCATTTTGTCGTCCGCCATTGGTCACGCCAGCAGAAACACCAGCACCAAGATAGTTACCTTTCATACCACGTGTTGCAGTGTCTTGAGTTGGAGCGTTTTGAGCTGAAGCAATACCAGCAGAAAAAACAACAGAAGCAACAGCAATTGTAGAGGCTACTAATTTTGCAAATTTCATAAGTTTCTCTTACTAGAATTCAATACAATCAATGCTTTCTAGTACTAGAATCCCTTTTTTGACAAAAATTAACCTCACGCATTTAGGCTATCCAAGTAGGTGAAACTGTTTCACCCAAGTAGATGAGCCTACGCTCATATATTTTAGGTATAATTGACAAGAACTCTGTAAAGCGCAAAGTCTGCTGTATCTGGTCCACCAGGCGCTACTTTATTGGCGTTGTCTGTCCGGAGGACTTACGGCGATCGCACGAAGTGACCGCCCAAAGGGCGATCGCTGTGGCGCAAACCATATACGCGCATATTTTCAATTCCGCAAGAGCGGTACTATTATTAGCTACTTCGAGAGTATTGGTTCAAAAATCAAATACGTCCCCCCCAACCCTTCTACAATTGTGCGCGTATTGGCAACCATCATTTTTTGATAAGTGTCTCCTTCGCTTCCTGGCGCACCTAAGTTATTAGCAAATAGCTTTCTTTCTGACACTTTCGCTTTTGTCTTTTTCGCGATATTCTTAATAGAATGAGAGCTATTGGTTGTTTCAATAAATAGCATAGGAACCTTAGATTGCTTAATGTATCTAGTCACTGCTTGTACTTGTGTTGCATTAGCTTTTCCTCTATCAGAAACACCTTCTAAAATAGGTGCATAAAAAAGACCATAAGCTTTGGCATAGTAACCCATGACATCTTGGTTGGTCACTAATTCGCGTTGTTGAGTAGGAAGACTAGCAATTCTTGATTGAATCCAAGCATCTAATTGTGTGAGTTCATTTTTAACTTTTTGCGCGTTGCTGCGATAAAGAGATGCATTTTCTGGTATTGCTTTACTTAGGTTGTTGCTAATAACATCTACCATCCTGATACCATTTTTAGCATTGTGCCAAACATAAGGATCAGGTAATGTCTTGCCTTGTCCTCTAAACTCTAACGGTTGAGGAACAGCACGTTGAGCAACTGCAATTTTGGATGCACCACTTTTACTCGCCTTCATTAACTTGAGCAAACGAGGTTCTAAATTGTACCCACTAAAAAGAATCAATTTAGCTTGCTGGATGGCTTCTCGGTCTTCTGGTTTTGGTTGATATAGGTATGGGTTTGTATCAGGAGGAATTAAGCAAGTGAGATGAATTGTCTCCTCAGCAATTTGCTTGGTTAAATCGCATAATATACTTGTCGTCGCTACTACTTTAGGAAGATTAGCATTCAGTTCACCAGAGTTAAGAGTGGTCGTAGAAGAAGTGTTTGCTAGAATACCTGGATTATGACATCCAAACAATCCAATGGTAAGAGCGACGAGAGCAGTACGTAAGGGTTGAAAAAAATGTAACTTATTGGGCATAAAAACTTCTGTTAGCACAAACACAATAATAATGGCGTATCTTGCATTTAGGGGTTGTTTTCGCCAGCTATATTGTGCTTTTTTAGATAATTATAAAAAAAATCTCATCAGTGAAACCCCTTCTTTCCCTAATCCTAGCAATCCCTTCATGTAGGGAGAAACAAGGAAAAACTTTTTAGTGAAGGATGAAGAAGGGGCGTCGCAGCTTTAATCTTCGCGTCCTTTTACAGGAAGTTTAAGTTAACAGTCTACCAATTCAGGTGTTTGGTTAAGAATTTGACTCTCGATGGACATAAAATCTTGGTAAGCAGGAGAATCTAATCTGGTGGGGTGAAATGCAGCAACGTTGTGACAATTTTGAAATGCCAATTTCATGCCAAAATAACGCTCAACTGCTCCACGAATAGCATCTCCACCCATCATCCGTAATAATTGAGCACGTGCTTTTTCACTCGGTGGTGCTACAGCATGATTAGCCCATTCTTCTCCTCTTGCTAAACGTTCAGCTAAACCTTCAACTACACTCCAAGCATAAGGTAACGACTGTCTAATGGTGGTTACAAAATCTGCTTCACTAACCTGACCTGCTTTTGCTTGTTCAATGAGATGCACGCTCACATTTAGAGACATATGTCTTTCCTTTGATGAAAATTCGAGTCAAGTGTGACTCAATCCGTGAACATAATAATCATTATCAAGCCAAAGATTTTCATTATCGCAAATAAAAGTAATATTCCACGGGCTCAGGCTTTCTGGATCTAGTGGCACGTCTTGGTTTCTGCGCAGTGATCCTTTATCCCTAGCGTTCCTTACCACCTGAATTCTTGCACATTTTAGTCTTTGAGAGACAACCTCTGAGAGGTTTTTTTGTACAGCACAGGTTGGAAACCTGAGGATATTTTTTACCGTCTTTTCTCTTGACTGGCAAAGAAAGTCCTCAGCACTGTTTTGGTGAGGTTACTCCGGTAAATTTGCAAACACCTGTTCAACTAACTCCTTCGCTTTAGTATCCAAGTTTTGCCAGTCTACATCACCGTTTTCATCGATTAGACTAGTATCAATCTCAACTGTTTCATCCCCTAATATGTAGTTACGAAAACACACTTGATAACACAATTCCCATAAATCGATACTGATTTCTTGCTCTTGACGCTGTAGACACAAATGATATCCTGGATGGGGCATTGGCAGTCGAGAGAGTGTTTTTCTGATTTCCAAAGCTTGCTCCGGTGTTGTGGCTTCCAAGTCTTGCAGGAGATCGCTCACTATTGCTTTCGTCTCATCAGTAGTGCCAGTAGGCCAAATCAGAACATCTTGATAAGTTCCCGTCCAGGAAGATACATCAAGCAGCTTGCGAATATTATCGACAACGCGAATGAAAGCAGGTTGCATAAGGAGTTCTGCCTGCTGCCATGCTACTGAGTTAATAATTTTAGGTGGCATTGGAATTAACAAAGGCTATTGAAAGAAAAATTAACAATGTGTATTTTTTAAAAAATTGTGTTTTACATCCAAATCTTTTCTCAAGATAGCGGATTTCCTTGAGGAATATTTGGAGATATTTATTACCCTCTCTAAAATTGGGTGTTATCGCTGGGGAGTGAATATGATAGGCAAGCTACTGGATCATCGTTACCAAGTTATTAGAGTTCTCGCTACAGGAGGGTTTGGTGAAACTTACATCGCCCAAGATACAAAACGACCAGGCAAACCCATTTGCGTTGTCAAGCACCTTAAGCCTGCCAATTCCGAAACCAAAATGTTTGACACTGCTAAGCGCTTGTTCCAAAGTGAAGCCGAAACTTTAGAACAATTGGGCAGTCATGACCAGATTCCTCGGCTTTTGGCTTACTTTGACGAAAATCAAGAATTTTACTTAGTACAAGAATATGTTGAAGGGCATCCTTTGAGTGATGAATTGCTTCCTTGTCAGCGTTGGAGTGAGAACCAAGCAATTGAATTGTTGATGGAAGTTTTGGATATTCTGAAATTTGTCCACGGACAAGGTGTTATTCACCGCGATATCAAGCCAGATAACATTATCCGTCGCGCTTCAGATAAAAAACTTGTTCTTGTGGACTTTGGAGCTGTCAAACAATTACGAGTGTCTGCTGGATACCCCTTACAGACACAAATGTTTACGGTGGTTGGTCACCCCTCTCCGACTGTGGCTATTGGCACTCCAGGTTATATGCCCACAGAACAAGGTCAAGGCAAACCCCGTCCCAACAGTGATATGTATGCTCTGGGTATCATAGCGATTCAAGCACTAACAGGAGTCGCGCCAATAGATTTGCAAGAAGACCCTTCCACTGGGGAAATCCTTTGGCAGCATCTAGTTCCCGTGAGCGATGCTCTGGAAGCCGTCTTAAGCAAATGGTGCGTTATCATTTCAAAGACCGCTTCCAAAGCGCATCAGAAGCACTGCAAGCATTACAGCCATTTTCCTCAAGCTATACACCTAGAGAATATACAAATACTGTCAGCTACCAACCAATTCAGTCCTCATCTGCCTTATCTCCACAGTCTCGACAAAAAACGATCGCCGTTGCTCCTGCAAATCATGTCGCCCAACCTATAGGAGCAGGCGCTGCCAAATCTATCCCCAGAGGTTCTAGTGGACCAGATTTATTACAGCTCATAATTATAGGAACTTTAGTTGGTGGCGCTGCTGCTGTTACCCCAACTGTGGTTAAGAACGTTCAAAGTTTTGCTTCCAACTTTACTATTAATGACACAACTTCAGCACAAAACTGCTTAGCTGTTGTTGAGGAAAATTCCAATATCCGTTCTGAGCCAAGTTCTATCAATGATAATTCTATTGTACAAACTGTTAGTAAAGATACTAAGTTTGAAGTGACAGGCAAGCGAACAAAACGCGGTTGGGTGCAAATTAAACTTGACCCTACACAAACGGCTTGGGCAAACTCAGAAATCGTCAAAAACAACGAACAATGGGTTTCTTGTCTGCGAGACAAGGGCATTGCAATCAAAATAGTTGATGATAATAACCTAATGGCTGCTCGCCCTGCACCCAAGCCAAAATTAAAATCTGAGACTAATGTGTCAACTTCATTGTCACAGGAGTCAGAACAATCAGAAACATCAAAAACTTTATCAGTAGATAAATCAACATCTACAACCCCAGATAAAGGCGGTTTTAAGGTTGTGGAACAAGCAAAGAAGAAGTACGAATCAGGAGATTTACAAGGTGCGATCGCGCTGTTAAAGACTATCACTGCAAATCCCACTGCTGTCAAAGAAACAACAGAAATGATATCCCAATGGCAGCAAGATTGGTCTAAAGCGGAATCTTTGTTCAAAAACCTTGACACAGCCTTTGCTGATGGACAATGGGATAAGGTATTAGCTTATAAAGACCATCCAGAAAAACTACCCAATATTGAGTACTGGCGAAACAAAGTAGAGCCATTATTTAAACAAGCTGCCGACAATTTAGCAAAACAACAGCTTCCTCAATTAGGCAATCCTAGCAACCAAAACAAATCCAAACTGGAACATCAAAATTCCAATGAGGAGGATGAACTTGACATGACAGATGATTTTGATAATACCGAAACGTTGGAACTACAGGAAACTCTGGAAAGTGATTTGTAAAAAAAGCTATCAAGAAACCTTAATTTATTGCTGATAATTCTTGGTTAGTAGTTAGTAAAAACTAATGACTAACTACTAACATTTAGCAATTAGCAATTAGCAGTCAATCTATCTGTAGATTAATACCAGATGTCGAGCTATTTTTTCGTTTCTGAAGAGCTACTGTGACGCTCTAAAGCAGCGTTAAAGAAGTAAACTCGGTCACAATATTGGTTTGGACTCGCACAAACAGCTTCTATAGCAACGTTGCTGGCATTACTAACATCAAGCGTTAAAGAAGCTTGCTGTGTAGGGGCAATAGTACGTCTCTCTGCTTGGTTACCATCTAAGTAAACCTTAACCTCAACACCTGGACTTTTTGTATCATTGTCGCGCATTCCAAAACCCAGATTGAGGATTTGAAACCCAGGTCTAGAACTTTTTTCTGGCTTAATGTTACAAGTTATAGAGGCAGAGCGGTTACCAGGTCCGAGGTAAAACCTGCTAGTATAAACTGCCCTGCCTATAGAAACATCAAGGTCTTGCTGATTAACACTGCCAAGTCCACTGTTAACACATTTAGCATTCAGGAGGGAAACAGGACGCTGAGGTCGTTGTGCCTGAACGATTTCTTCTCCAAAGGAGAATAAGGAGGATAATAGTAAAGTACTGGTGAGCACCGAACTGATAAACTGAGTTGTTTGCATTGTGATTTGATAAAGTGCTTTTCAAGCAATAAACGAAAACAAAACAAAATAATAATACTTCCAAAAAGCATGAACATTAATGTCATGCTATGGCAATACTTGTATAAAATATTTCATAAAGAATCACCTCGATATCCATAAATTTTACTTGGTAACCTACAGCGCTTTTTATTTGCATAGACTACACACAACATGGTTGGGGCATAGCAATGGCTGCGCCCCAACAGAGCCAACGTGTATCCTACCCAATTGAAAACTGCTGTATATCAATGTCTATAAACAGAATGAAGTTTTACAATTCTCGTTCATACGTCGTAATTCCCAAAATCAAGCGCTACATTTGCCTTCAAAATCAAAAATGTGATCACGGCAAACATCATCTTGATGACTCCAAAGTAAGAACGCTGCAATGAAAATTGTTCTCAAGGCTATCACTGCTAATCATTGTTGCGTTCATCTGAGCAGCACAGATTTATAAGCTATTAATTAGCTTATAGTGTTAATACCTAGAATGGTTTATGACTCAGCGTTAACTGTTAACCACTGAGACTTTTAATACGTATCGTCGTATTCTGGTGTTTCAACTCGTCTTTCTGTACGAGGTGGGAGAAACTCAGGGCGACGTATGGGAGCCAGTGGCGGGGTTGAACCATTGTAGGGATGAATAACTTGTACAGTACGAGTGGGACGGTCTTTTGGCGAGAACAAAGCCAAGACTCCAGCTACCACAACACCACCACCTACCGTAAGAGTCATGCCTCCTACTGCCCAAACAATGGGAGAAGACCACCAGCGATTTTGAGATTGCTGCTGCAACTGCGCTGCATTTTGGTTCTGCTGATTTAATTGGACTTGGTAGTTATAAACTTGTTGGAGTTGGGATTGGAGTTGTTGGGCTTGAGTTTTGAGACCATTGTTTTCGTTCTTGAGTCCCTCATTTTCCATCTTCAGTCGCTCCATCTGTACACGCATTTCTTCGTTATTTGGATTGACTGGCGCTGGATTAGGATATGGCTGCCCAGGATAAGTCGCAGTTGGCGGCATGACTGTTGAAGGTGCTACGACAGTTGCTGGTAGTTGTGAGCTAACTGTGTAATTTGGCAGAGGATTTCCTCCTGTACCCTTCAGTAACAGAAGAGCTGCTAGTCCGGCGACGGCGACTCCGCCGATAAATGCCATGCTCTCACTCATCGCCTTTTCCCCTAAACTGCGACGAAACTACAATTATTGGTATTCGATACTCTCTCACACTCATCATAAAAATTTAAGCCCTACTTGTTACATCATACTCAAATTACTAGTTGCGGTATAGAATCGTTTTTTACCTCCAGACCGCCTAATATCTGCTTTATATATTCAAAACGATATCGGTTAAATTGTCTACCAAAGAAAGTGAGAAAACTTTCTTGTTAAACTTTTTTAATCTATCTTTAATCTACCTGCCTTGACTGATCAGGTTTAAGTAATTAAGCATATGTCAAGTTGTAATCATCGCTGCTTTGAGACTGTAACAAAATTCGGAAATGACATTTAGTCCCTGCTGAACTTGTGGGAGTGACTAATATAATGACGTCAATCCCTTTCTGGGAAGCTCCTTGGAGGAAGCCTGGGGCTTGCTCCAGATAATACGCCCGTACAAGCCCCAGTCTGAACGGAGTTCAGACTGCTGTTATGAGTCATTAGTCTTTTGTCATTTGTCGTTAGAGTTCACAACAAAAGACAAAAGACCAATGATAAGTCTACACCTGTGATTGTTCTTGTTGCTCTATCTCGGCTTGAATTTTTGCGAGTTCTTCGGGAGTGAGTTCTTCCAAGCGCTTCTGCAAATAAGCTTCTTCGTACTGTTCCCGTTGTTTGTGGTAGGTCATTTTTTTTCCCACCGCACGGAAAGCATAGGTTAGCAACCAGCCAATCAACCCAACAAATAATAAGACTTGGCTCCAAATACCAGCTTCCGAGCTATCTATGCCTACTAGTCGCAGTAAGATATATGCCAAGCCGCCTGCAACAAAAATGCCAAAGCCAATTCCGATAGCGTCAATGCGTCGCATGAGAGTTATGACCTACCAATTTCGTTAAACTTCAATTTGTCGCCGTCGGGGTCGCAAGTTTATAAACGGCGATAGGAGCAACAAACCCGGAAAGAAGAAGAAGACCAAAAAGTACATAAAGGCACGTTCCAGAGAACTAGCCACATACCACCGTAGGTTTAAGTAAAATAAAACAGCTGCTGGTATGACCAAAAGATAAGCTCCAGCCAAAATCAGATACAGTAGCGCTACAACCATAATTTCTGGGTTCTCAGTAGAAAAGATTTGTTGGTGCATCTGTTTTCCATGATAGGCTGAATGCCTGGGCTGTTGGAAGCATTGTTGTCCTCGTAAAGAATAGAGATCAAATTATAAAGATAGGAAAAATCGTAGCCTTATGTTTTCTGCTCTATTTTCTAAATATGATGCTATAATTAACAACCAGTGCTGTCAAACACATGAGAAAAGCGCTTGAGCAAGCATCTTTAAGGATGCGACATGAAAATGTAAGGCGCAAAAGGAAAACCTAGAAGCGCAGTTTTGCTCAAGAATCTCTATTTTTCCAGATTAATAGTGGAAAATTGGACAAAAAACACATTTAATGCTGGAATAGATGAGGAGGTTATTTGATGCCTCCACAAGACAACTGACTTCCAAAGATGTCAGGGGGTGTGGCGGAATGGTAGACGCTACGGACTTAGATAACTGAGCCTTGATGGAGAAACCCACCAAGTGACTGCTCTCAAATTCAGGGAAACCTAAATCTGGCGACAGACACGGCAATCCTGAGCCAAGCCGATAAAAGTGGTGAGTGTGAAGTCAGTTCAAAACTCAGAACTTGGATCGGAAGGTGCAGAGACCCGACGGGAGCTACCCTAACGTAAAGTCGAGGGTAAAGGGAGAGTCCAATTCTCAAAGCCAAGCTTAGGTTACTTAACCTACTAGGCAGCAGTGAAAGCTGCGGGAGAATGAAAATCCGTTGACCTTAAACGGTCGTGAGGGTTCAAGTCCCTCCACCCCCACTTAAGAAAATTCAAAATTCAATCCGGGACTGCGGAGCGCTGCGCTAACAAAATTCAAAAGTAATTTTAGAAAAAAATGGTCTTCCCTCAGAACTTAGGACTAAAAGAGGCGTTCGTCGACCCAAGATAAGCCAGCACCAGCAGCTTCAGCAAGAATGCTCACCAAACGATATAGACCAGTTGCACTAAGGACTACCGCAGTCGGAAAGTGTTGCTCTAGAAGTGCGATCGCCGTGGCTTCAAATACGCCTAAGCCACCAGGTGCTCCTGGAACCACTAACCCCAGTAACCACGCGAAACTAAAAGCACCGAGCAATAAAGGAATTTGACTCAAATTTAAAGGACTTAAGGCAAACAAAGTTAATATAAATCCTACACTGCGTAGTCCCAAAAAGCCTAATTCTCCAAGCAAAGGTCGTAGGGGATATCGTTCTAGACTCCAGGGAACTGCTTGCAGGCTGTTGGAAGAAGACTTTTTTACCTTCATACGCTGCAATAGGTGAATTGCTTTGTTCAAAAACTTGGGATGTAAAACACAAAGCACTCCTAACAAACCTAGCAGTTGTACGATGAGTAGAATAATGGTGGTTTTTTCAGTTAGAAATTGGCTACTGAGTATAACAACAATTAAAGCAGCAGCAGCCATCAATAGAGGTTCTAGCAACACACTGAGGGTTGCTGCGCCAGTAGAAACATTTGCGTTTTTTGCAGCTATAATTCTTCCGTAGTAATGCCAAACATTACCTGGTATATATTTAGCAAGATTTGTTTTTAAGTAAACTTGAATAAACTCTAAAGAGTGGATTGGTTGATTGAATTCTCGAAGAACCCAAGTCCATACCCAACCAGCCCAAGTGTGTGCCAGTAATGTGACACCTGTGGCGATCGCCAGAATTGCCCATCCCCCTGCATCAATATGGATGGTAGCGACTTCTTGCCAGTTATCTTTAAAAGCTTTTACTAGAAAAAACAACGTCCCACCTAAAATCATCCAGCGTAAAATTCGCTTCATCATTTTGGTCATTTCATTTATAGATTTACCTACTGACTACATCGAATCATATGGGATCTCAGCCATATATCCCAAGCTTTTCAGCAGAAATTCTTAAGTTATTAGTCAATTTTATATAGCTTTGCTTACTACATTTTCTCATCAAAAATATTTTTTGATATTTACTTATGACTTTATTGCTGTTTTTTTAATTTCTTTAAAAAATCATACACTCGTGTAGTGTATGATTCAGTCGGTATTTTGTATACTATAAATTATCTGAAATCAATATCATGATAACTCTTATAGCGGTACAGAAAAAAGTCTTTTTGATTATTTTTTTTAGCATAAATTAGTAATGAAATATTCATAAAGTCATGAAAGTAAACGAAATTAACGTAAGCACGTCAAAAGCTAATCATAGTAACTTATATCTCTCTCAGGTTAGAGAAAGAGAATCGAAAAATGCGAATAGAATGTGACTTTGGCTAGAGGTATAGTTTCTTCTTAAATTAGTAATTTTAGGAAGAAAAT
The DNA here is from genome assembly GCA_012031965.1 of Scytonema sp. RU_4_4. GTDB lineage: Bacteria > Cyanobacteriota > Cyanobacteriia > Cyanobacteriales > Nostocaceae > Brasilonema. Next base: position 587 of record JAAUSC010000205.1, on the reverse strand, counting down.
GTTAGTCAAATATTTAGAAGATATTTTTCTTCTTTGTCGTTAATAGGAGGAATTCGTGAATGACTGAACTTAATATATTATAAAAGCTATGGCTGCACTCAATTTTGACAGTGTTTTTAGCTGGGCTATTGTTGATAGTAAGTATGGCTTGTGGTAACCTCGCAAATACTCAAGGTACAAATCCAAATAATTCTGCTGTGCAAGCTGGTGACGCAAATAATCTCTATAAAAGAGGCAGGGATAAATGTACCAATCAAAAGATGTTTAAGTCTGGACAAGACCAAGCTAGCTTATAGCTTAATCCACAATTGCTAATCACCTCTAGTGTTAACAGAGAAGGGAAACTTTACCCAGAGACTGAGATCCTAGGAAGGAAAGCTTACAAAAAAGCAAAATTACCCATTAAAACAGAGAAAAATATAGAGCAGCCTGTGATATAAAAGTTTTTTGGATTGAGATTTCAAGTAAATCCAAGATACACAAGTACCGAGTTCGTTCTTGGTCAACGTTTAACTTTGTCATACAACAAAAGGAGTCGCACCGTGAAAAAGTTATTGATTTGCTGAGAAACATTCGCCCAATCAAAC
>JAAUSC010000204.1 GCA_012031965.1 Scytonema sp. RU_4_4 | reverse complement strand
GGATTAGAAACCTTACGCCAGCGTCTCGGTCAACTGGTTGAATACGCCGCTTCTTATCAGTAAATAAAATTTCTTCTCGTCACATAGGGGTGTGGGGTGTCAGTGCAGAATACGCGCAACCTCACACCCCTAAATTCTGACTGGTAAGCTGTCGCGCATTATACGATAGCAGTTTTCAATTAAGTACAACATCAAAGAGTTAAAGAACCGCAGACGGACGCAGATATAGACGCTCCTTGGCGGCTGAGCGCAGGGTACGCAGATAAATATGCAGATGTTTTGCGGAAAGCAGGGAAGCAAGCAACAGTCTTTGCTGATAATCCCACACTTCTTAAAGAAGTGATGCGGATTTCAGCTTACCAGGAAGAACCAAGCTTGGGAGCAGATCCATTTTACGTGCACTTGCTAGCGGAGGATGCAGCAGATGGGCGTTTGACTCCTGCTAATATTGCAACTCAGCCGAAGGGGCTGAATAAATATCTCAGTGCTTGGTGGCGAAAGATTGAAGAGTCAGAAGAAGACAATGAGCCATTAGAAGATTTATTTGGTACGCTCACTGTAGCGTTAGGATCTATTCCCCGTGCTGATTTAGAAACTATCAATTCCAGCTTAGTATCCAAGAAGAAAAGGAATTTTTTTCATAAAATTCTTGAGCAAGTGCGACGATGGATAGTAGGCAATGAGGTAAAGGGCTATGCTTTGGTTCATCCTCGTCTGCGCGATTATATATGTACTGAAATTTATACAGATGAGCTTCTTGAAGATTATAGAGAAAAGTTGCTAACTTTTTGTGCTTCTTGGCAGGAACACTGTAGTTTCTATGCTTTACGGTATTACGCGGAACACTTGCGGGATGCGAAGCAGTGGAATGAGTTATATGAGTTAGCCCAGAATCAAGCGTTTGCAGATGCTCAACGCCAACAACTACCCGACGAACCAGAGTTACCGTTAAAGAATATACGGATAGGATTGCAAACAGCAGCAGAGAGAGATGATGCGGGTGCGATCGCAAAATTTTTGCTGATACACGCAAAACAGCTTTTGGTACAACAGTCTCCTCTGGAAGCTTTACGCACAGGCAGTTTAGAAAAAGCGTGGAAAATAGCGGATTGGTGCGACGTTGAGTATCGCATACTTTGGTATTTACTGCTAGCGTGGGAATTAAAAGATACAGGGCATTTAGCAGAAGCACGAGAGACACTCAAACGCTTGCAGGAGAGTGAGTTACGCAATTTTCCAGGTTATGATGGTGCATCTTGGCAAGGGGATTATGCTGTTTTTTTCTTCAAACATTTATTTGATGTGAGTGAGGATATTTGTACTGTTTTGTGCCATCAGCTTTTACGTGAGTTTTATCTCCACTATTTATGTAATCTTTTCACACAAAATGGTAATTTCCCTGCTGCATTAAAAACCGTTGAAGGAATTAGTCCAGAAATAAAACAAGTGCGGAGTCTGATAAATATAGCAAAAGCACAAGCAAATCAAGGAGACAAAGAGGCTGCGCAAAATATCTTGTGTAAGTCGCTCCAAATTATACGCGCGTTCTCTGACGATAATGTATATGTGTTTCAAATGGAATTGATAGCAGAAGCGCAAATTAAACAGTTAAGTGATGTAGAAGCAGCCAAAAATACCTTAACAGAACTCATGAAAATAGCAGACACTATTTCTAACCAATACCAAAAAGTTAGAGTTTTTCTTTATATAGCTAATTTTCAAGTAGATCTTGAAATGTCTCATGAAGCCCTTAAAACTCTAGAGAAAGTGGATACTTTACCAGGACGGGGAGATTTTTTTCAAGATATAGCTCAAGTGCTTTACAACGCAGGAGAAAAAGAAAAAGCACGAACGAAATTTGCCATAGCTAAAAAAACAGCGTGTGATATTGAAGATAAAAACAAACGAGCAAATACTTTTAGGGAAATCGCAGCAGCACAAACTCAAGTAAAAAACTTTATTGCTGCACTTGAAACTGCTGAAGAAATTGAAGATGAGTACCATCAAACACAAGCTTTGGAGGCAATTGCAATAGCTCAAGCTGAAGTCAGAGATTTTACTTCTGCCCTTGCAACTGCAAATAAGATTAAAGACCAGACAAAAAAAATAAATACTCTCTGGCAAATTGCACAAGCACAAGTTGAGTTAGGAAAGTTTACCGATGCACTTGAAACAGCTAATACGATTACAAGCGAATCAATACAAGATGATATTTTAGTAAGAGTCGTAACAGCACAAGCAGAAGCAGGGAATATACCTGCTGCCTTGATAAACAAAAACCATATCCAAAATGAAAGTCCACAAAATAAAGCTTTATCTGCAATAGCTAAGGGATATGCTAAATTAAAAAATTACAATGCTGCGTATCAGACCGTTGAACAAATTAATAATAAATCGCAGCAAACGGAATCACTAATAGATATAGTGACAGTACAGGCAGAGGTAGGAGATATTGTTCTAGCCTTGAAAAGTAAGGATAAGATTCAAGATAAAAATAGACAACAGCAGGCTTTATCATCAATAGCAAAAGCATACGCTAACGTAAAAAAATATGAGATGGCTTTGGATATGGCAGAAGGAATACATATTCCAGATATGCGAGCCAAAACACTGAAATCAATAGCAAAAGAGCAAATTGCCGATGGCAGAACTGATAACGCAAGAGCGACTTTTTCAACTCATTTGAAACTAGAACAACAACCGTTCATCTCTAGTTTATATATCCAAGCTTTTGCACTAACAAAACTGGCAGATATACAAATAAATAAAGGACAAGGAGAAGAAGATAGTGTAAGTGTTAACAGTATCTACGACATAGCACAAAAACTTGAGAATCCAGCAGAGAAAGCCAATATTCTCACGAGAATAGCAGATATTTTGGTAGGGCAAGGAAATATCAAAGATGCAAAATTGTTTTGTGATAGAGCATTTGAGATTGCACAACATATAAGTCACAGTAGAGAAGATCAACGCTCAAACACTTTTGAATTCATAGCTCAAGTGCAGGCAAAGACAGGAGAGTTTGATGCTGCTCTGAAAATAATGCAATTAATTAATATTCCCTCATACCAAGCAAATGTACTTGTAACAATTGCACAACTAAAATCAGAAGCTGATGCACAGGAAAAAGAAAGATGGAACACAATTATTACTACCATCGCTGATGAAATTCCTGATGATAGATTTTTCCTTTTTTTGGACAACAATATAAAGTTTTGGAGTACAGTGGCAGTGGCGCAAGCAGCGATAGGGTATAGGGAAACTGCATTAGCGACTTTCGCCGAATTGCTTGATGCTGCCCGAAAACAAGTAATTGAAAAGCAAAACAAGACATCAAGTATAGTCACAGCACAGAGAAACCTATCAATAATAGCCGCAGGATTTGCCAAAGCAGGTGAAATTACAAATGCCTTGGAGATTATAGAAGAAATTGAAGATGCTAGCGAGCGACTAAAAGCGCTTTGGACTATTACTTGGAATCAATTTAAAAAAGGGCAAAAAATAACGACACTTGCTGCTGCCCTTGAGGCTAAAGATAAAATTAAGGATGAAACAAAACGCCTCGAAGCACTCCAGATGATTGCCCAAATACAAGCTATTGCGAGAAAAGGTCAAGAAGCAGTGATAACGGCAGAGGCTATCCTCACCCACCGCTATTGGTATCTGCCTTGTATCGCTTCATGGCTAGCAGAAACAGGAGATAAGGTAAATTTTAAACGTCTATTAATCCCCTGCGCTTACTACCTAGATGCAGCTTATGAGATGTGCGGATATTTAGCACAACTATACCCTGAACAAGCTGAGGTGGTGGCAAAAGTGGTAAGAGCGTGATTAGAAATGTGGTCAAAAGTAGGACTCATGAGCATTTGCCCACCAGCAACTATAAAAATATTTCTGCCTCACTCCCTCACTCCCTTCCTTCCTCCCTCCCTCATCCCCCTCACTCCCTATCCCAGTTCTCCCGTTGTCAAAGGTGTCACCGGTTCCACCGTAGGTAACCTTCCTTGAACCTCTGCAAGCCTAACATTCGGCAGATGAGGTAACACAAGCTTCGCAAAATACTGACACTCCTCAATCAGGGGATAGCCAGAGAAAACAAATGCTCGAATTCCCATATCCATATAACGATGCAGTCGCTCAAGTATCTGGGAGGGATTTCCCACCAGTGCTCCTCCACACCCTGAACGCGCTCGTCCTATTCCCATCCACAGGTTCTCTTCGATGTAGTCATCTTCATCAGCAACTGTTCGCAGAGCATCCTGTTTTAACACGCCTACAGAGCGAGAATCTTGAGCGCGAGATTTCAACTGTACACCGCGAGCTGCATCAAGTTCCGATATTAAGGTTTTTGCCCATAAACGAGCTTCTTCCTCAGTCTCGCGTACAATCACATGAATGCGGAGTCCAAAATCGATACACCGTCCATAGGTAGCAGCCCTCTTTGAAAGGTCCTGCATATTCTCAAACAGTCCTTCTTCAGTATCGGGCCACATCAGAAAGACATCGCAGTATTGAGCACACACTTCGCGAGAACCTGGTGATAGACCGCCGAAGTAAAGCAGCGGTCCACCATGTTGCTGATACGGTTTCACCGGGTAACTAGGTAGGCTAAAATGATAAATATCCCCTTGAAACTCTATCCTATCTTGCGTCCACGCCTGTTGAAGAATTTGGATCACTTCTTTGCACCGTTGATACCGATACTCAGGGTCTTCAACAAGACCAGGTAATTCAGAATTAATGATATTTATGATGAGCCGTCCCTGTAACAGATGGTCTAACGTCGAAAGATGACGTGCCAACATAGGAGGATGGATCTCGCCTGTGCGTATTGCAGTGAGTAAGCTGATCTGCTGGACTTGGGAGGCGATCGCCGCAGCGAAAGGTAACACCTCCTGACCCAACATGTAGCTTGTGGGCAGTAGAATATTCTTATAGCCCAACGAATCTGCGGTGAGCACAATATCACGGCAATGTTCGTAGTTGCTACGTCGAGAGGGATCAAGCTTTCCTAAACGATCAGTGTCACCCCCGCATAGATCGGCAAACCAAGCCATCTCACATACCCTCTGGTGTGTCCTAACAGTGGAAAGCCGAGGTACATCGCCGAGAAACATATTCTCATTCTCCTAAATAACTCTGTGAGTTGTACTCGACTTTAGCCATTTTTTGGATGAAATAGCTCATTGGGAGCAGAACTACAGAAAAAAACGGCTAAGAATAATTTATCAGTAATTATCCTGCCCTTATAGAGAATAATTAAGACTCCTATGAAAACTCTTACTAATCTGGTGATATCGATAGTTTTAGCTTTATGGGTGATGGGAGTAGCCATCCTCTCAGTGCAAAACGCTGAATCAGTATCTTTGAGATTTCTGAGCTTTCAGTCTGTTCAAATTCCAGTAGGTTTAGTGCTAGCTTTTAGTGCTGGCGTAGGAATAATTGGTATAGCATTGCTGCAACCTCTGTGGGGTCTTGCTGGTTCTGAGCAAAGGAATTCTCAATCAGATGACGAAAACGAATTCTTTGTCGATGAGGAGTTTTGAGCGAGTACGCTGATTTGTGATTAGCTTCTTCGCCGTAAGCCCCACGCTATAACGGTACTCCGTTTAGCGCTCGGTCTTGCGGCGGGCAAGACGAATTGACATCCGACCTATGTTGACCATAGGTCAACGCGGGAGTGATGTCGATGTTAGCGTAGCGGCACGAAGTGCGGAGTTGCCTATCTCCGTGTTGAAAACTAGTAGTCCACCACAGCAACTTTGACGGGAAAAGAACTTTAGGAGGTGATATCCTTTTGCTGCTTAACTATCAATACCGCGCTTACCCCAACACTAATCAGAAACAACAATTCAGTAGCTGGCTACGCATCGGTCAATATTGGTATAACAAGCAGCTTGGGGATAGATTCAGTTGGTATGAAAATAACCGCAATGATATTAACTCCTGTCCGTTAATTTGTTCACTACCTGAGTTACGAGAAAACCCAGACTTTTACTCTCAAAAGAAACAGCTACCAATCATCAAGCAAGATTTGGTAACTGTTCAACACTCTGGTGAGTTGCTTGATTTCACGTCTGTACCATCTCAGACACTACAGGACGTGTCAAAGCGCGTAGACCTGGCATTTAAACGTTTTCTTCAAGGAGATAGTAGCGGAAAACAGAGTGGACGCCCACGTTTTAAGAACTCAGCACGTTACCGTACTTTAAAGATTGAAGGACAAGCCATAACCGTTGAAAGAATAGAAAAAGATTGGTTATTTTTGTCAATTTCAAAGCTTAAAGGCTGGTTAAAAGTACGGTTGCACCGTCCTCTACCTAATGGGTTTGTGCTCAAGAATATGTTGTTAACCAAAAAATCTGATGGATGGTATACAACTATTTGCTTGGAAGACCCAAATGTTCCAGTTTTTAACCCAGATGATGTGACTCCCACGTGGGCAAACACTTTGGGAATGGATGCAGTCCTACATGAACAAGATTACTTGGCAACTTCAGAGGGGATTAAAGTACCTTCTTTGAAGTCTTTCAGGAAGTCTGAAAAGCGTTTGGCTAAAGTATCAAGGCGCAAAGAAACAAAGAAAAAAGGCAGCAAGTCGAGACGTAAACTTGCCAAGCGCCAAGGACGCGAACATCAGCGTATTGCCAGAGCAAGGAAAGATCATGCGTTCAAAACTGCTCATGCGTTGGTGCGGACTCTTAAGAAAGTTTTTGTCCATGAGGATTTAAACCTAAAAGCGCTATCAAAGCGCAACAAGGCGAAACAAGATGAGGATGGTAAATTTTTACCCAATGGTCAAGCAGCTAAGTCAGGGTTGAACAAATCCTGGAATGACGCAGCCTTCGGGCAATTTTTTCTCACCCTGGAATACATAGCTGCAAAAGCTGGATCTAGGGTAATCGCAGTTAATCCTGCATACACATCTCAATTGCTGGCGTATCGTGACGAAATAGTCTTTACTGATTGCGATATGCGTTCTTATTGGGATACTGAACTTTCGCTTAATGTTGATCGCGATATCAACGCGGGAATTAACATCAAGCGCGTGGGGCTGGGATTGTTCCCCACGTTAAAACGCCGTAAAGGGAATCTAGTAGTAGGTGACTCTACTACTAATAGTACCTTGAAGGAAGTTCTGGAAACATTAAAAATGTGCCAGAAGCCCACACCATAGCTCTACTCAGTTTGGTGTGCGTAGTTCACAAAAGCGTCCTCGACTCGCCCAACGACGACTTTTACACCGACAATGGCGGTGGAAACCGGATATCAGAATTGAATGGCTCAATATTTACTGATTGATGAATCGGCAAAACATATTCTAAATTCTCATGGGGACGTGGAATAATGTGATGAGAAAGCACCTCACCACCATTTACTCGCGGTACCGCCTTCAATCCTGCTGCGACAGCAACATTCACCTCACCCACTTCTCCCCGGATAAGCACAGTAATTCGCCCTAAATCAGTATTTTCATACCCAACAAGAGTGATACGAGCAGCTTTACACATAGCATCCCCCGCTTCTACTGCTGCGGGAACGCCATAGACTTCAATCATACCAAGTGCTAAAGTCATGCTTACTACTCTAAACACTTGCGACAACTTTTGGAGACTCTTGATGCTTCCGTTCTCCTGTAATCATCATCTTAACTCTACCGCTAGGAGCAAGAGTCACTCCTCGTCGTTGAGGTTGTTCTGGTTGATTCGTAGTGAGTGCAAGCTGATAACGTGATAAAATAGTCGCCAAAACAAGCTTCATCTCAAAGAGAGCTAAAGCTTCACCAATACAGCGACGGACACCACCGCCAAATGGTATAAATTCATAGGGCGAAAATTGCCGTTCCAAAAAGCGCTCTGGCTTAAATTGGTTGGAATTGGGGTATAAATCTTCACGATGATGCAAAAGATAAATGCAGCCATAGACTCCCGTACCAGGCTCTAACTGATGTCCCAGTAGCTCAACGGGTTCTTGCACAACCCTACCAAATGCCAAAAGTGCAACGGGATTAATACGCAGAGTTTCGTTGCAAACAGCACTCAGATAAGGCAACCGTGCAATGTCTATGAGATTTGGGGAGTCGCCAAGGGTACTCAGTTCTTGGAGGACTTTTTCACCAACTTGGGGCAAATGGTGCATCCAATACAACGCCCAAGCCATTGCTGTTGCTGTGGTTTCATGTCCAGCAAAAAGCAAGGTGATTAACTCATCGCGTAACTCTTGATCAGTCATTGGTTTACCCTCTTCATCCCGTGCTGACATCAGCAATGAGAGGATATCGATGCGATTTGGATCTGATTTTGTACGGCGTTCAGCAATTTCAGCGTAAAGCAATTCATCAATTTGCTGACGTTGGCGTACAAACCTTCCCCAAGGACTCCAAGCCCCTAAATCTTTTTGCAGGAAGCGGAAAAACAGGAAGCTAGAACCAAGCGGTGACTGAAAAACTTCCAACATTGAAGTGAGTAAACGCTTGAGTTGTTGGCAACGTTCTCCCTCGTACAAACCAAAAACAGCCTGTAAAATGACTTGCAGGGAAATTTCCTGCATTGCAGTCCGAATCGATAAGGGTTCGTTCTGTGGTAGCGCAATAAAAACTTTTTCAGTAATATTGCGGATTATTTCACCGTAGGCTTGCATCCGTTCCCCATGAAAGGGGGGTATCAGGAGTTGGCGTTGTCGTTTGTGGCGATCGCCGTCCAACATAACGACTGAATTGTCACCTAGTAAGGGGTGTAAAATCCTGTTCTCCTGACTCAGGGCTGCAAACTTCTTTCTATCGTTGGTAAAATTTCCGCAATTGCTTGGGGATGCTGCACGAATACTATAGGACGCCTAGAACCAATAACTCCAGCAGTAAAAATATCAGGATATTGCTGAACCGCTTTTTCCATATATCCTATAGGTTTAGCAACCCATTGGATTCTTTGCAAAAAAGACGGGGTTTTGACAAGATTGGGTAGATTCATATGCCTATATTGACAGAAAATATATTTTATGTATCATTTTGATTGAAAAGGCTTAATCCAGCCAAATTGCATGGCAGTATCCAGAAAAAATGCTGCCAACACAAACCACAAGATACTTTCGACTCCCAAAACCACAAAAGGCAATATATCTCTAGAATACGACAGCCCAACATCCACCTGGGTCAAACCGCGTACGAAACCAAACGCTAACACTCCCCCAGCTTTCAATTGAGGATTTTTATCTGAGCGGATGATATAGCGGTAGGTAACGCCAAACAGCAAACCAGAGAAACAGACAATTCCAGTTCTGACTAGCCATTGTAAATCTAGCGAATCGATTGCCAGACTGCCCAATCGTTCAAAATATTTTGCTAGCACAAGATGATTCACCAAAGTGGTCAGAAAAAAAGCTATCATCAGGCTCAAACCCGCGAGTATTCCAGCTTTGAGGGATTCAATGCGTTCTGCCATGAGTTGATGATCTAAAATCATATTCACTGAGTTCAAACTTTAGTTCAGAACAGGGTTCTAGTATTATTAAACTTAGAGACGTTTTGTAAATAAGTTTCAAAGTACCACTATGGAAATTTTGACACTCGGCTGGGTTACTTTACTTGTTGTTTTCACTTGGTCAATTGCAATGGTAGTTTGGGGTCGCAACGGACTCTAAGAGAATCGTGGAAAGTCCATTCCTGACTATTTTGGCTTTAGTTGCAGTGGTGCTGCTTATCGCAGTCACCGGAGGCGTTGGTTATTTGACGCTGGCGGATTGGCGCGATCGCCGTCTGCGAGAAGAAGAAAAACGCGAAATGAAACGCACCACTCCTAGCGCAACTCCTAAACCTAAGAAGAAAAAGTAATTCTCCTTAAAATCTCGCGTCAAAATGTAGAGACGTAGCATGCTACGTCTCTACAGTGTCTCAAGGGGAAGAGTGCAAAGACTTTTTGTAGTATGATTATTTAGTAAGACAAAAAGGTAAGACTAAATGATCAAAGTCACAATTACCTTAGAAGAAGACATTCTCCAGTTTATAGATCAACAGGCAAAAGGCAACCGCAGTGGTTATATTAATGCGTTGCTGACAGAACATCGCCACCGGATTTTGGAAGCAGAAATGATTGCAGCCCTCAAGCAGGATGCTGAAGATTCAGAGTATCAAGCTGAGATTGCTGCTTGGGATAATGTTGTTGGGGATGGCATTAATGCCAGAGAGTAACTTAACTTATCGGCGGGGAGAAATTCGTTGGGTGAACCTTGATCCAACTGTAGGGGCTGAGGCGCAAAAAATCCGTGCTTGCTTGGTTGTGCAAAATGACATTATGAATCAGTATGGATTGCTAACAATTGTGATGCCATTTCGACCTGGAAGTAAACAAGCTCCGTATGTTGTCAATGTGAAAGCAACACCAACTAATGGATTAGATCGAGACCGTTTTATTGATGTTGCTCAAATTCGTTCTGTTGATCGTCGTCGCGTGTTGGGTTTGGTGGGTGTGTTGGAAGAAGAATATTGGGAACCCATTCGTACAGCTTTAAATGTGGTTTTGGGATTTGTGGTTTAAAGCTATTAAGTAGCTTTTGGAAAAATTAGAATCAGGCGATCGCATTGTGCAGATTTTTTAGGCGATCTCTGTTCTATCTACGTGTTATTTAGGTTATGTAGCTAAGAAATATACTATATTTAAAATACGTTACGAGCTTGTGCAAGCTTGTACTCAGTCCTCTTGCTACTTGGTGCAAGAGTAACGCCTGCGCTGGTATTTTCTTAAGTTAGTATTTAATGTTTTTCTGGAGACAATCAACGTGAGTGGAGCACAAGCAACTTGGAGTGCTGATGGAAGTCACATTCCCCCTATAGATCCTCATACCAAAGCCAAGCATCAAATTCTTGAAACATATCTTGAAAATCTCATTTATACACTTTATGGAAAAGGTAGGTATGGAGAAACAACATTCACTTTTATTGATGGGTTTTGTGGAGGTGGTATGTATTATGACCAGGATAATAAAACAGAGTGGCAAGGCTCACCTATCAGAATTATAGAAGCTATTCGTGCAGGTTATAAAAAGTCAAAACGCCAGTATGATTTAAATGTAAAATTTATTTTTATAGACAATAATCCAGAGCATTTAGCTTGTCTCAAAAATTATTCAATGCCAAAGGCTGGTCTAGACGAGCTAGTTGATGAGCAACCACATGAATTGAAAGGCTCTGTTATGTACCTTCAACGCCTGCAATTAGGACAAAGCAAGCACAATTGCATTCAAAAGGAGTAAGCAATCCTCAAATGGATTGGGGACAGTATTTATTTGTTCGAGAAGAGATACCTGAGCAACTAGAGAAAATCCTCAGCCGTAAAAGGTCTTGGCGTGAAACACCAGCAGGAAAAGGTGTAGTTTTACTTTGTTCTGGCACTGATCCCTATCAAACTAAACAGACTGCAAATGTTACGCGGGGTGTTGTTGAAGCTTTATCAAGACATAACAAAAAAGTCCGGATTCTCACTCGTGGTCTGTTATGGGTAAATGATATTGATATTCTTAATCGTACCAACGTGATTGTTGGCATGAGTTTACCATACCTAAATGATGAACTCAGTCGCCAGATTGAACCTCAAGCTCCTCCTCCTTCGGAACGTTATAAAGCAATGCTGGCAGGTCATAAAGCTGGCTGTAGGATGTATGTTGCAGTTGCTCCTACTCCTCCCAATATGACTTTAGATGATTTCAAAAGACATCTGGAAAAAATAATGTGTATAAATCCAGAGGTTATATTTTGGGAGCCTATTAATGCTCGCGGAACAAATGGAAAACGGATGATAGCGGCGGGCTTAAATTTTACCGATTCCATAAGGCATAAAAACTCATGGGCGGAATGCTTTACAAGGCAATGGAATGACATTGAAACAGCCGCACGAGAGGTAGGATGTGAGGATCGGCTTCACATTTGGCCCGATCCTGAACTTAGAGGGTTTGTTGATGACATCAAGCTGGATCATTGGTTGTATAAGCCAACAGTGGAAAAGTGGGATAACTTGACATCACTAAATCCCCGTAAATTAGGAGATAACTCCTCATAACTCTTCCCCATATTGGGAAATCCAGAAACTAATTTACACTTCTGACGAATTGCGTCAAATAGCTTATTGGCAGCATTAGGATTATTCTGAGCAATATATTCATCACAAATAAAATTTAAATCTTTAACTGCTTCATCAGAAAAAGAGTAGTGACTCATCTTTGAGACTCAGCAATTTTATTGATTTTATCTTGCAGTTGAGCAAATACTATTTCCCCATCCGTAACCTCTCCTCTGGCAATTTGTTCCCTACCAACTGCTATTTTTTGTCGGAGTTCTTCCAAACGTTGCTCCCTTGCTTGCATGAGTTTCAAAGCTTCGTTCATCACATCCTCTGCATTAGCATATCTCCCTGCTTGAATTTGGGATTGAATAAACTGCTCATGCTCAGGTTTGAGGGAAATATTCATTTCACATAACCCTAATTGCTTGACTTATTCAAATTTTATCGTTGATTGACTTTGAGCAACTGTAAAACTTTGCTGGATAAACAATGCGATTTCCTGAAAATGCAGTAGAGACGTTACATGTAACGTCTCTACATCTCATCGTGTCTTTAATTCAACTCAGAACTGCTATTAATCCAAAATCACTACAGTTGCTTCACCTCAGAAACCAACTTCCCAACCATATCCTTAGCGCTACCGAAGAGCATCGTCGTCTTATTCTTGTAGAACAAGTCATTATCTACACCAGCAAAACCCGCACTCATA
>JAAUSC010000037.1 GCA_012031965.1 Scytonema sp. RU_4_4 | reverse complement strand
GGGGAATCTCTGGGCTGGGACGCAGCCTGGAAGAAAATGCTTGTGGAGACGGTCTGGCGGGGGACGGGAAACCGTCTAGTTAAGAGTCAACGAAGCAAGAAGAAGGGTGGAGAAGCGTGGTTTCAACCCGCTTCGTAACATCCGCATGAGTTTCCCCGTGTCTTTAGACCGGGGAGTACGTCAACGGTAAGAGTTTCCAATAGCTTTAATCGATTTGTGGGAAGCTCAATAATCGCTATCTTTCGTTCAGTTAAGTTTTGCTGGTATTTCAAATTCTTGTCTGATGTCAGAAAAACATCATATACACCATCAATCCTCGCCATCAGTTCGCCATTCTTAACCCCAGCCCATCCCTGCTCCTGAACAGTGGTCACCTCAGAAACAGACAAATAGCGCTTCAAAGCTCTTGGTAAATTCTCATCCAAAATGATTTTCATCTTTAACGTGTTCACGAGCAAGTTTCAGAAAATTCACCGCATCTGCACGAGTCACAGATGGGAAATTGTCCAAAAACTCCTCTAGTGAAAATCCATCGTCTAAATAATCGAAAAGCGATTGGACTGGAACTCTCGTATTTCGGAATACCAACGTACCGCCCATGACTTCTGGATCGGAACTTACTGGACTTTGAACGAAGGTAATCATTATCTTTAGTTTTTACTACCTTTTTATCCAGTATATCTCCTTCAAATTCTGCCCAGGGTATTAAATTCACCATAATTACCCAACGATTATCTTCTGATAACTTGCCCTCAAACGGAAGTTCAAAGTTTTCTGCTGGGATTAATGATATTTTTGGTTGGTTTAAACATTGCGGTTACTGTATTGCACCCAACTGATACCGTTTTACTTTAATGTTGATACAAATAGGCAGCAGGGGAGCAGGGGAGCGCTTGGGTGCAGGGGTGAAAGAATTTGTATCAGTAATTTCGTGAAATGGTATGAGAACCGCTATATTGAAGCAATAGATGCCTTTAGAACAGCTATGTCTTTTCGATTTTTTGATTGGTTAACCATGAATCGTGATGTGTTTGCCGCTTATAAAGCCAATTTGGGCTTCATTTAGGCTTCATTTTTGTCTAAGTCCCGTTAGTGGGAAGGTGAGTCATAGCGACGGGGAGTATAAACCCAGACGTTACCATCACACCGCTGAATCGTCCGGGTTTTGCTTGATCCCACAAGAATAACTGTCCGCATATCAGCGAGTTCCGGTGCTAAATGTTCCAAAGTGCAAACCTGAATAGATTCTCCATCCCTACCAAGGTTGCGAGCAAGCACAACTGGGGTATCAGGATGTCTGTAACGCAACAGTATATTTTTTGCCTCTACCAGTTGCCAAGTGCGCTGCTTTGAAACTGGATTGTAAAAAGCTATCACGAAATCTGCTTGTGCAGCGGCAGTGATTCGCTGTTCGATAATTGACCACGGCTTTAAGATGTCAGATAAGGAGATGGTGCAGAAGTCGTGACCTAATGGCGCACCAATCTTTGCGGCTGCTGCTTGCATTGCGGAAATACCAGGTGCTACCTGAATTTCGATACCTTGCCATCCCGGTTTTGCTTCTTGTTCCAATACTTCAAAGACTGCTGCAGCCATAGCATAAATACCTGGGTCACCAGAAGAGACTACCGCAACAAAACGTCCTTCTGCTGCTAAATCTAGCGCTATTCGTGCTCGTGCAATTTCTTCCCGGTTGTCAGACTCATGCCATCTTTTACCTTTGCCTAGAGAGCCTACCAATTTCAAGTAAGTGGAATAACCAACTAAATCAGTGGTATTACGTAAAATTTTCTGGGCTTCTGGCGACATCCAATGCTTTCCTCCAGGACCAGTGCCAATGACTGCCAATCGACCGCGTGGTCTACCAGTGGTGTTGATATTAACAGGTAAGGGTGAGAGGGCGATCGCACAACTAAAGTCAGATGTTTGCCGTTGCATCACCAACTGTCCAGAGGAAGCGGCTAAAGCGAGGGCGTTCGCCCGCAAGGGCTCGGCTCCCTGCTGGAGCATCGCCACATCTACGGTATTATGTTGTGACATCACAACAGCAATTTCATCGGTCGTAAAAAAGCGAATAGGCACATTGAGGGCATCAGCAATTGCTTGTAAAGCTGGATGAGCAGCATCAAGCGTGCTGGCGAAGACTCCTGCAACGGATGCAGGCGCTAACTCAGCATCAACTAGCATTTTCTGCACAAAGGCGATTTCCTCGGAACCACCTCTCCAGGAGCCATTGAGGAGGGTTACTCCAATCACGACTGTTGCAGGATGATAAACGAGACGCTTTGATGTAGAAACGACTTGCTTTTCAGTAATTTGTATAATTCTCTGTGCATCCTGGGCAATGGGTAAGGAACTATTCTTCAACCAAGGTGCATTGCCCTCTAATTTTACAGAGTTTCCCGCCAGTAAGTCAGACATGAAAGATTTGGCGTCATCGGGGTTAGCCAAACGGTAACCTACAGGAGGATCTTCCAGCGCGATGCCAAAACGAATATCACCCGTGGTTGTGATAGCGGGTTTGACATTCAGTACCTCAGCAATTTGGTGTGCTAACGAATTGACACCATTGAGTCCGCCCAAAAGTGGTACTACTGCACTACCATCTTCAGCAACTGCAAGAACTGGAGGTTCCTGTCGCTTATTCGCAAGCAGTGGCGCGAGAGTTCTGATAAGAATACCAGTCGCACAAATGCCAATGATGGGCACTCCATTGGTGAATAACTCCCGCAGTGTCGTTCCAAACTCAGTAAAACTAACATCCACATCACAAGTACGACCTGCCAAACCGTATAATTGTGCTCCTGGCAGGACACTGATAATTTTTTGAGCGACGGGGATACTGTTGTTACCCAGCGCAACAACAACCGGCGGGGTTTTTATCATAGAAACACTTTGCGTCTACATCGGCAAATGACTTTTTTTGATGCTGATTTATCTAAGGGACTAAACTGAAAGACTATTCCCTGCTTGAAAAATCTGTTGGGCGGTTAAGCTAAGCTCTGGAAATGTTGGGGATTGGATGCGATCATCTCCCCTAAACTGGGTAATTTGGTATTCATCTTCCACCAAATAGTACACAGAAACAGTAGGTTGTTTGGGGTCACCAATGAACTTACGAGCGCCAAGAGTAAGATAATCTACAATCCAGTATTCAGGAATTCCAATTCCTTCATACTCACCATATTTTTTGTAGTAATCATCACGCCAATTGGTACTAACTACTTCAACCACCAGAGGAATTGATGCACCAAGAGTTACAGTAGATTCCTTTTTCCATAGCGGTTCAGTTGCCAAATTAGGACGGTTTAGTAACAATACATCTGGTGAGTAACCTGATTCACTTTCAGGTGGTTTAACTAGTGCTGTCTTGGGTATGAAATAAGGAAGATTAAGGCGAACATATTCTAAAGTGATTTTTTCAGCCAGAAATCCAATAATGTCTTCATGATCTCCCAATGGTTGCGGTATTTCAACGATTACCCCATCATGCAGTTCATAGCGTCTTCCATCTGGTTTCCACTCCACAAATTCTTGAAATGTGACTAGTTTGCGTAGGGTTTGAGTCATTTCTTTTCCTCCTTTTGTTCTTGCTGCTTTCTACCCCACTTATAAATGGCTCTTACTGGGCACCAAAATCATCGAAAAGTAAGGCACTTGGGATGGATCCATATCATCCAAGGAAACAACTCGCTGGTTTGCCATCGTCCCTCGTTCAATGTAACGCGCCCGTGATGCCAGTCCTAATTTATGCAACACATCACGAACTTTTGTAAAATGCCGTCGTAGCTTGATAATCACAGCAGCATCAGCATTTAACAATTGTGCTTCCAAAACTTCGGCTGGCAAGGGGGCTGGTAGTACACTAAAAACATCGTTACGATAACTCAGGGGTACTGCCAATGCTGACGCACACCCCATCGGTGAAGAAACTCCTGGCACGACTTCTGTTTCAAA
Organism: Scytonema sp. RU_4_4; assembly: GCA_012031965.1. Classification (GTDB taxonomy): domain Bacteria; phylum Cyanobacteriota; class Cyanobacteriia; order Cyanobacteriales; family Nostocaceae; genus Brasilonema. Next base: position 40,731 of record JAAUSC010000037.1, on the reverse strand, counting down.
CTGGTCAGAAAGTCGTGTAAATACATACATAAATGAACCGTAAAACAACGGGTCCCCCTCACACAGTACCACCACATCCCGTCCGGCAATAAGATGTTCTTTTATAGGAATGACAACCTGGTCATAAATCGGTTGTGCTGCATATGGATCAAGAGCGCGGGGAAGATGATACTGTACCTCGATTTGATTGCCAGGGAGATATTGGGCTACGATACCTCTAGCAATACTTTCCTTATCGTCTGCAGATTGATAGGCGACTACTGGGCAAGAACGTAATAACCGCAGTGCTTTTAGTGTGAGAAGTTCTGGATCGCCAGGACCTACACCAACTCCATAAAGACGACCTTTGTTCATCATTCTTCCTCCGTTGCTAAGGCGTTAACTGCAGCGGCGGCGATCGCACTTCCACCCCGCCGACCATGTAATGTCATAAATGGCACACCACGACTATCTGCTGCCAGTGCTGCTTTCGATTCTGCCGCCCCCACAAACCCAACTGGAAAACCCAGAATGAGCGCAGGTTTTGGTGCTCCGGTGTCCAGCATTTCTAGTAGCCTGAACAAAACAGTAGGTGCATTGCCAATTGTTACCACTGCTCCTTCTAACACTGGTAACCACAATTCCAAAGCAGCTGCAGAACGAGTGGTTCCCAGCTTTTGAGCAAGTTCTGGCACATCGGGATGATTGAGGGTGCAAATCACTGAATTATCTGCTGGTAGTCGTCGCCGCGTAATACCTTCTGCCACCATTCGACAATCGCACAAAATTGGTGCCCCTGCTGCTAAGGACTGTCGCCCAGATTCTACAGCTGTTGGTGAAGCTGCTAAGTCATAAACAATATCTGTCATACCACAAGCATGAATCAGACGGACAGCAACATTTGCGACATCGGGAGCAAGCACAGATAGATTTGCTTCTGAGCGAATTATGGCAAAGGATTTACGATATATTTCGTTACCGTCTTTTATGTAGTCAATAGTCATTTGTTAGTTTTTAATCGTTAAACGTTCGCGTAGCGTGCGCCTTCGCGCATACCGCCTTGCAAGAGCGTGTCCGCAGGACATAGACGCCAAGAATAAAGATAGGTAATTTTGTAGCACCGAAGGGAGTCGTTGTTAGTTGTTTGTTTGTTTACTAATCATTAACTACTCTCCTTTCTCAAACAACTGTTGCAAGTCTGCAATCACATATTGGTTGGCGAATTCCCCAAATGATTTCTTGGGAGTATCACGCTCTGCTATGTATATTTGCAGCATCCGTTCTACCAATCGAGGTAGTTCTGCAAAAGGTACCCAACGGTAAATTTCTCGTCCAAATTTTTCGTGACTATCACCGTCACCTACGTAAACTTTGTAACCCTCCACTGCTTCTCCTTTATCCTCAATGGTGACACCAACTAGGGCAATATCGCTTCTGCTATGTTGAGCACAGGATTTTTCGCAACCTGTGAAGTGAATATTGACTGGTTGGTCAAGAATCAGGCGACTATCCAAATATTCAGCTAATGCAAGGGCGTGACTTTTGGTATCTGTAGCCGAAGACGCACATCCTGTGTTACCTGCGCAAGCAACTAGGGCACTGCGAATATTAGTTGCAGACCAATGCAATCCTAAGTTTTTAATTTTACTTTGTATATTGGGAATCCACTGTTGAGGAATATCTGATATCAGGAGATTTTGCCAAGGTGTCAGCCTTAGTGTACCACTAGCGTAGGTTTCAGCAATATCCGCTAACCCACGCATTTGCCAAGTGTCTAATCTACCAACGGGTACCACAACACCAATGTAGGACAATCCTTTCTGTCGTTGCGGATGGACACCTATGTGCTTATATCGAGTTGGGTTCACTTGTAGTGAGTGAGAAGGCGACAAGGAGAATTCCCCTTGTCTCCTTGTCTCCTTGTCTCCTCCTCCCCTTGTCTCTTTCTCTTGGAGAACCCGCCGCAGTGGATAGGAAAGATGACGTTCAACTTCTTGAAGAAATCTTTCTATACCTAAGTTGTTCAAAATTTGCCAAAGACGCGGCTGACGCGATTTGCGATCAGGAATAATTTTCCCAGTCTCTAATGTTAGATGCTGCAAATAGACTTGTGCCAATGCAGCCACAACCTCGATACACTCCTTTGGTTTCAACAGAATGTCTGTATCAATAAATGGTTCAAACAGCGATGTACCCAAGTTCAGTTTGAGCCGAAAGTAAACGTTATTATCAACCATAACTGCAGTTAAGGCGATATCGTTGGGGCGTTCGCGCCTTGCGCGGCTCCCTTTGGGAGCCTCGCCAATAGACACAGAACCATCGCCATCAAAAGCAACGCTGAATTTCGGTGAAAGTGGTGCTAACTCGGGGTGAGTGGTAATGTAATGATCTAATTCACAGATGAGTGGTCGAGTATCAATTAATTCGTATAAGTCAATGCCAGCCGTAGGACTACCCATGATATTACGCAAATGGTCAACCTCTGGAATGGCTGAGGCTACACCAATCTCCTGTAGGACTCTTAAAACATCACCGGGGATCTCTCTACAGATTGCACGGATTTGAAGATTGGCACGATTAGTAATATTAGTGTAATCTTCTCCAAACTCGTCAGCTAAGTCAGCTATAACACGACACTGCTGACTAGTCAGTATTCCTCCAGGTATGCGGATGCGAGATAATGTACCGTCTCGCGCGGACGTTTGATAAAAAAGACCAGGACAACTAGACACGCCTACAACTCCTTCCCCGTGCGACGCGGAGAGCAGATAATAACTGTGTCTACAGACACTCTTGGAGTCGGTATTCTGACTAGGGTTTACCCATTACAGCTGCGGCACAGTCCCGGAATCTCACCGGACTTTCCCAACTCTAAGTTCGTGTAGTTTAGCATGAGATAATAGCCTTACTTCTTTTTGCCAAATCTTCTTAATTCTTTCATCAATCATTAGATGCACAAATGGTTATCAGTCGTGGGTATTGGCGAAGATGGGCTATCGGGATTGAGTGCGTTCGCCTCTGGCGGGGCTGAGTCCATCGCCCGTTCTTTGGTTGAGCATGCACAAGTGATTGTCGGGGGAAAACGTCATCTCGCCATGTTACCACCAGACGATTCACGAGAAAAACTCATTTGGACTTCCCCCATCAGTCATTCGATAGAAGAAATTCTCCGTCGCCGGGGTCAGTCTGTGTGCGTCTTGGCAAGTGGCGATCCCATGTGCTTTGGTATCGGTGTCACCCTCTCCCGCCAGATTCCCATTTCTGAGATGACTATCATCCCCGCACCTTCATCCTTTAGCCTTGCCTGTGCCAGACTGGGATGGTCACTCACCGAAGTAGAGACATTAAGCTTAAACGCTCGTCCCCCTGCTCTCATCCAAACCGCTATCTACCCAGGAGCACGTCTTCTAATTTTAAGTGAAGGAAAGGAAACCCCCGCAATTGTCGCTGAAATCTTGACAAAACGTGGTTTCCGTGGTAGCGAAATTACTGTCCTGGAACACATGGGCGGTTCTCATGAGAGAATGATCGCAGGCACAGCCGCGTCATGGACGACAACAGAACTGGCTGATTTGAATACCATCGCTGTAGAATGTATTGCCGATGCTGGAGTTATCCCCTTACCTCGGTTAGCAGGACTACCAGATGATGCTTACCATCATGATGGACAGTTGACTAAGCGCGAGGTACGAGCAATCACACTTTCTGCTTTAGCTCCCACACCGGGACAGTTGTTGTGGGATGTGGGTGCGGGGTGTGGTTCTATTGGTATTGAGTGGATGCGGAGTCATTCTCGATGTCGGGCGATCGCCATAGAACAAAACTCCACCCGACTACAATATATTGCTGACAACGCCGCCGCTCTTGGTACACCTCATTTACAAATTGTTACAGGCAAGGCTCCCGCTGCGTTGAAAGACTTGCCCCAACCAGACGCCATTTTTATTGGCGGTGGCGCAACAGCAGAAGGTTTATTTGAGGTGTGTTGGGAAGCTTTGCGTCCAGGTGGACGTTTTGTTGTGAATGCTGTGACGCTTGAAAGTGAGCAGAAGTTGTTGCAATGGCACAATCAGGTTGGAGGGGAGTTGATTCGTGTTGCTGTTCAACGGGCTGCTCCTATCGGTGGGTTTTTGGGGTGGAAGCCGATGGTACCTGTGACACAGTGGGTGGTGGTGAAGTAGTTGGATTGGTCATACCAATTTGCGTTCTGTTGTAGTAGTTCAGGGTTGATGAGATTGCTTCCTTCCACTACCCTTCGGGAAGCCGCCTTCAGCGTCTACGTTCCAGTCGCAATGACGTAACACCATGTTTGACTGCAACTTGGTATCAGAACATATAGGACTAAAGTAGGCATGAATGCGATCAGGCCCCGGCACCCCACTCTCGACTTGAGCGAGCATCAGCTTAGAGCGGGTCATATTGCAACGTTGTGTTATAATAAGGTTCTATGAAATTTAATGTAACGATTGATCGCGACGAAGACGGAATTTGGATTGTAGAGTGCCCTAGTATTCCTGGTTGCGTTAGCCAGGGAGAAACTAAAGAGGAGGCTCTTGAAAATATCAAAGATGCGATCGCAGCCTGTCTACAAGTCCGCGCAGAACGTGGTTTACCCCTGACTGTAGAGACTCATCAGGTAGAGGTTGTGGCTTAATGTCATCTGCTCTTCCTATTCTCAGTGGACGTGAAGTTGTTCGCGTATTTGAACAATTTGGCTGGCAATTTGCACGCCAGAGCGCAAGTCATATTATCCTGGTCAAAGAAGGTGAATTAGCAACACTATCTATTCGGTGACCATAATGAGGTAGCAAAGGGGACATTGCGTAGCCTCATCCGTACTGCTGGACTCACGGTAAAAGAATTCGTTTCCGCAGTTTGATGTATGATTCAACGACAGATAGCTTACTCATAAGCGCACATCTTCAACTCTGTTCTCTGGAACAGACTCACCCCAGTCTTGCAGAACTTCGATGTAGAGAGCGATCGCTTCTTCAATATTCGCGACAGCTTCCTCACGAGTTTTCCCCTGGCTAATGCAACCTGGTAAACTTGGCACCTCGACGACAAAATAACCATTTTCACCAGGATACAGTAGAACTTTGCGCTTGGATTCGGCTTGAGGTCTTGCCACTGTCATGACTCAACACCTACTTGATGAGTTCATCCAAATGCTAACGCTCAACTAAACGGTAGTGGTGGGGCGATCGCTTCTTCCGCAATGGAAGCTCTATCATAAAAGTACAGATTTTGGTTCTGTCTGTGTCTGCAAAAGACATCTTCCACGAAGCAGTAAAGCAGGCTCTTCAAAAAGAACAGTGGGTAATTACAAATGATCCACTGAGATTTAAATTTGGGAATGTCAACTTTCAGGTTGATCTAGGTGCAGAGAGACTGTTAGCTGCACAAAGAGCAGGTGAGAAAATAGCCGTTGAGATTAAGAGCTTTCTAAATCCCTCTGCAATTACGGATTTTTATTCTGCCTTGGGACAGTTCCTTAGTTATCGGCTTGCACTGGAAGCGACTGAACCGGATCGAGTACTGTACCTGGCTATTCCGTTGGATGCTTACCGAACATTTTTTCAATTTGAGTTCACGCAAACTGCACTACAACGATATCAGATTTTACTAATTGTGTATGACCCAGTGAATGAGGTGATTGTACAGTGGATAAGATAACGGATAAGATAACAAAGTATCGAGAGTATATTCAGACATTGCTAACTCGTTATGCAAGTGATGATGTCTCAGATAACGAAGTGGAGGTTCAACTCGTTTTCGACACACAGCGAGATCATTACCAGTGGATGAATGTGGGTTGGCAAGAGTTCAATCGTATTTACCGATGCGTGATGCATTTTGACATCAAAGATGGAAAAATTTGGCTTCAGCAGAATTTGACAGATCAGAATCCAGCAGAGGAATTAGTTGCAATGGGAGTGTCAAGAGAGGACATAGTGCTGGGGTTACAGCCTCCATACAAACGACAGTACACGGAGTATGGTGTTGCTTAGGAAGGAGTTTCGCCATGAAGCTTGAGTTCTATAAGGAGATTGCTTTAACTCTCGACTTAAGCGAGCATCAGCTTAGAGCCGATGAGATTGCAACGTTGTGTTATAAGGTTCTTTCTATAGAAATTTAATGTTAACGATTGATCGCGACCGGATGAAGTGCATTTTCATCTGCGTTTATCTGCGTACCCTCCGGGAAGCCGCCCAGAGGGCGTCTATATCTGCGGTTCCTTAATTCTTTAATGTATTGCACCCAATTGAAAACTGCTCATAGATGTCGAGTGAACCTTCGTCACAAGCCAGTTAATCTGCCTCATATATTCAATTCGCTCTTTCCTGTGCAATCATCGCTTCAAATTCTTCCAATGCCTGAAGATTTCCCACCTGCCAAGCACGTTCCACTAAAGCAGGAATAATTTCCACCAAAGGCATTTCATCAAAAATGGGACTAGTGTTAGATCTTAAGTAGATACCATCTGTGAGCACATAGATATTCAGCCTACCGCGATCATAAACCCATACTTCTGGGACACCAATTGCTCTATACGCATCAAGAGTCGTTTTAGAAGTAACATCTGTTTCAATTGCTAAATCTGGTGGTGGATCGTCTGCTTCCAGGCGACGACCAATCATGCGTTGATAATTCTGGATATAAAAGCAAGCATCAGGTTCAACTCCTGCTGTACCTTCCCGTTTGAAGGTGGTGGAACCAAAAGGCTCATACCTTCTGCCCATAGCCCTGAGCAAAGTTTTTACAATATCTGAAATGAGTTCTTTTGGCTTTTCATGTTCGGGTAAGGGAGCCATAATTTCTAAAGTACCCTTGCTATAGGCGACTCTTGCACTGCGATGTTCTCCCAATTCCTGCAAAATCGACTCAAATTCCTGCCAACTCACATTTGGGATGGTGACTGCACTACCAGGAGCCAACTGGATCTGGCTAACGGGTTTGACAACAAGAGTTACAGCAGTCATAACTTTCAGGATAGGAAACAATCTCTCAAATTTATAGTAGCTGATTCATCAACCACGCTACAGCACTCTCCACATCGCTGACTTGTTTACCTGGTGGAGTTGCTGGACGCTTTACCATGACTACCCTCACCCCAAGTTCCCGTGCTGCAATAATCTTGGCATAGGTGGCATCACCGCCGCTATTCTTACTGACGATTGTATCAATTTGATGTTCAATCAAAAGTTTTAGCTCATTGTCTAGAGCAAAGGGACCGCGATCGCACAATATCACTCCTGATGGTACCAATGCATCAGAGGCAGGAAGTTCGATCAGTCGCATCAAGAACCAAATATTCTTTAGACTAGCAAAGGGTGTAAGTTGCTGCCTACCGATAGTCAGGAACACCCGCTTAGCAAATTCAGGTAATACGGCTGCTGCTGCTTCCACACTATCAACTTCAGTCCACTGATCACTAGAAAGGCGCTCCCAAGCAGGACGGATGAGCATCAAATGCGGTATTTTGCAAGTAGCAGCGGCTGCTGCTGCATGAAAGGATATCTGCGTAGCAAAGGGATGAGTCGCATCAATGAGTATATCTATTTTTGCTTCAATTAAGTATTCAACCAGTCCTGCTTCGCCACCGAAACCGCCAATACGTAGCATTCCTGCTGGGGCTTGTGGTTGACTGGTGCGACCAGCAAAAGATGTAATAACTTCTATTTTTGGGATAGTGGAGGCTTTAGCTGCCAATTCTGCCGCATCACCTGTTCCGCCGAGAATAAGAAGATGTTTCATAGATAGCAGAATAAAATTAAATCGTACCTCATGCAAAAAGCAAGGTAAGCAAGTGCCCACTCTACTTGATCTGACTAATTTGTTAGCCGTTTCAACAGATGCTACTTTACCAGTACACAACACGAAAGCGCTCACAGATTAATAGCATTTCAGGTGTTGGTTCTTTACCAAATTTTTTAATTGACGCTCTTCTATACCAATTTTACCAAAATGATAAGTCAACCTTTCGATTCGTTTTTGGCTAATATCTATTCCCAAATCAATTAATGTTGTGCGTGCCGCTTCAAATGCCCTAAGAGCTTTTTTTACTCAACTGCCAACTTTTCAAACATCCTCTTAGTTTGTTACTTTTGAGTAAATTTTTGTAGTCAGGACTAAAGTCCTTATCTTTTTTATAAGTATATGAAGACTGAAGTCTACACGACGAACTTTTACCAAATTCGTTGCAGATTGAGTACAAAACCAGGTAAAATGTTTTCCCCAGAAATAGTTTTAGGAAAGTTTAAAACTTCCACATCTTGTCCTGGACGATAAATTTCTACTTCCTGTTTTTTTCGGTTTATCAACCAGCCTAGACGACTACCATTTTCGATATACTCTTGCATCTTCTTCTGAGTTTTTTTCAAGCTGTCATTAGGTGAGAGTATCTCGATGACAAAATCAGGACATAGGGGAATAAATTTTTCTCTTTGCTCTTTAGTCAAAGCATCCCAACGAGATTTTTCTACCCAAGAAACATCTGGAGAACGGTCAGCACCATTTGGTAAAGTAAATCCAGTTGATGAATCAAAAACTTCGCCCAATTGATTTTGGTCGTTCCAAAACCATATTTGAGCGTTAATAGTAGAATTACTTTTTCCCGTTTCCCCTCCCGTAGGTGGCATTATAATCAACTCTCCTTGGGCATTGCGTTCTAATTTTAAATTGGGGTTTTCTTCACACAATTGATAAAACTGCTCTCTTGTCAGTTTAATTACAGAATTGAGGTTTAATGTAAGTGCTGTCATAGGAGTATCTCCCGTTTTTGTTCGCTGACTGGGCTACAAACCTATATCCATTTTGTTCTACATCACAATCAAAGGGGATGACATATTAACTTACAGCATTTTGCTGCAACGCCTCAGCCCCCCAATATACCGCATTACTTGCTTACTCCCCTCCCGCCAGAAGATTACCTATTAACTATCCATTCTGCATAGATAACAGTTGTTTTGCCTGCGAGTCTTGACTGATAATTTCGCCCTTGCGGTCAAATAAAATAGTCCCAACATTAAGAGCAACATTGGCATATTTTTGCACGTAAGCTTGAGCCTTCTGACTAATTTTTTCAGCCAGTATCCCAAATACTGATTCTGCTAGTCCCAATTCTATTAATTTTTTGTGTGCTGCATCAGCAGTTTTAGCATCCAAAATTGCCTGTACTGCCTGTATATCACCACCAACAGCAACGACTGCTGCACTTATGATTTCTAATTTCGCATCTGCTAAATGACTAGACGTATTGAAAATACCACCTGCTAGTTTAATCAGTTTGCCCTGGTATCCCAAGAGTAAAACAGAAGTTGCTTGGTATAGTCCGGCTTCCACAAGCATTGCACCAATCCAGTTGCCTGTTTGCACAATTACCGACTCTGGTATGCCTAAACGTTGTGCAACTTGCATACCATTGCTACCAATACAAAACACTAAATTAGGACAAACTTTGACCTTAGTTTGCAATGACAAACGAAATTCTTCTAAATGGTCAGCCGCTGATAGGGGTTGAGAAATTCCACTGGTTCCCAACAAAGCTAACCCTTCTAAAATGCCAAAGGCTTCATTGGAGGTACGTTGCGCCAGTTGACGACCTTCAGGAAGAATAATTGATACAGTTGCCGTTTGCTCTGGGGAAATTAGAGGTAGTAAATTAGCATCAAATAGGCGACGGGCGTAGTTATAAATTGCTGGTTCTCCAGAGATTGTTTTTCCCAAACCCTCTCCTGCTTCTAAAATCAGGGCTTGGGATTGCCTCTCGGACAACCTCACCCAAGCCCAAATGGGCGTGTTCCTTGTTAAATCTAAGTTATCACCTGGATCGCTGAGCGTCACTGCCAAGGCACTTTGAGAGTCTAAAGCTGCTACTTGAGAAATCGGAATCTCTACTGTTTCAGAAAGAAGGTCAATCTCAACAGAGAATTGAGAGTCTATTTTTTCACGCAGATGCATCAGAGCAGCCTTAGCCGCCGCTACTGCAAACACTGGCAGGGTATAACCTGTACGAGCCATATGGCTGTTAAATGAGTTTTTAGAAACATCTTTGCTTCTACTATAGGGGAGAATTGGGGGTGTGGAATGTCACGAGGGCAAATTCAGGCAAGCATCTATATCTTGCATTTTCACCAGTATTCTATCAAAATAAGAGTATATAACTATTAACAATAATAAGTGCTATATTATACAGCTTGTTTATTGAAATTAGTATTTTCTACTAGATTTTTCCTGAGAACTTGATATGCAGGTAGTTTTTTTTAGCTTGTATATTCGTTTTCTGTACATTTATTCTCATCTCAGGTCAAAATTCCGCAAATGTACCGTTTATTACACTATCGGTGTCATTTTATTCTAAGTATTTAATGGAAGAAAAATATAACTTATGAGAGCGGTATTTGTCACTTCGTTAGCCCGAGGATATGAGATTTTAAGGAAGAACAATGCCAAAAAATGAGCGGGAAAAAATACGCCATCCTGCCCTCAAAGGAGCGAGTGAAGTTGCCTTAGCGCGTCTAGCGTCATTCCCTGAACTCATCCCTAATCCAATCATTGAGATTGATTTGGAGGGAAGCCTAACTTATCTTAATCCCGCTGCTGCCCTCAAATTTCCTAATCTTAGAGAAGCTGGTCAGCAGCACCCCATATTGGCAGGATTGCTCAGCGCAGTTGAGAATGATCAGGAAAATTCTTTTGTTCGGGAAGTAGAAGTTGACGGAGAAATATTTGAACAATCTATTCACTATCTTGCTGAAAGTGATTTAATCAGGACTTTCATTGTTAGAGAAATTACAGAACAAAAGCAAGTTGAAGCGGAACTTTCTCAACGAGACCGCTTACTGCAAGCAGTTGCTGAAGCTACGAGTTATTTGCTGGCAGAATTGAACTACGAAACAGCTATTGATAAGGCTCTTGCTGTTCTGGGCAAAGCTGCTCAAGCGCATCGGGTCTACCTCTTCGAGAACAATCCTCATCCCGTCACAGAGGAGATGGTTGTGAACTTGAGGTTTGAATGGACATGTTCTGACTATGAACCTTCTGTGTACCACTGGCAAGATGACTCTGCTCAGGCTTTTGGACTATCTCGCTGGAAGACTGCGCTAGAGAGTGGAAAGTCCATTAGCGGACTGACCCGAGAATTTCCCACTACTGAACAAGAACTTCTGACCCGATGCGGTATTCAGTCTCTGCTTTTAGTTCCTCTGCGGCTGGATGAAAAACTCTGGGGTTATTTGGGCTTGGCTGACTGTTCCTGTGAGCGTCAATGGTCAAAGCACGAAGAATCAACTCTTTTGGCAATGGCAATCAGCATTAGTGGTGCTAAGCAGCGTCAGCAGGTAGAGGAAAGAATTTGCTATCAGGCGCTTCATGACTTGCTCACTGAATTACCCAATCGCTTGCTATTTAACGAGCTACTTTCCAACGCACTACCCAATGCAAAGCGAAATGACGAAAGTTTAGCCGTGATATTTCTCGACTTGGATCAGTTCAAGAGCATTAATGACAGTCTCGGACACACACTGGGAGACCAATTGTTAAAAAGCGTCGCCAAAAGATTAAGAGATGCCCTCAGAGCAGGGGACACTGTTGCCCGTTGGGGAGGCGATGAATTTACTATCCTGCTACCTCGCATTCATCAAATTGAAGAAGTCGTTCATGTGGCTCGAAGAATCTTACAAGCATTTGAAAATGCTTTCTATCTTGAAGGACATGAATTTTACGTGAGTGCTAGCCTTGGTATTGCTCTATTTAATGACGACAGTAGTGATGCCGAAACTTTAATCAAACATGCAGATGCTGCTCTGTATCAAGCTAAAGATGCTGGTAGAAATAACTATCAGTTCTACAGCGCTTCCCTAAGTACTAAGACTCCGAAACTCCTGATTATGGAGAAGAGCTTACGCCATGCCTTGGAGCGGGAAGAGTTGGTCGTGTACTACCAGCCTCGGGTTAACATTGCGACAGGAAAAATTACTGGTATGGAAGCTCTATTGCGTTGGCAACACCCAGAAATGGGATTAGTGGCTCCTAATGTTTTCATTCCCCTTGCTGAAGAAAGTGGATTAATTATTCCTATTGGAGAGTGGGTTCTGCGGACAGCCTGCAAACAGAATAAAATCTGGCAGGAGGGCGGATTACCTTCTCTGACAATAGCTGTCAATCTTTCTCTCAAACAGTTCCGCCAACCCAAACTGGTAGAGACTGTAGCAATGATTTTACAGCAAACGGGGCTAGAGCCACGCTTTTTAGAATTAGAAATTACAGAAAGTACCGCTATTGAAGACTTATACTTTACTGAAAGTGTCCTGCAAAAGTTGGAAAATATGGGCGTTCGCCTCTCTATTGATGACTTTGGTACGGGTCATTCTTCGCTCTCACGCCTGCAACTATTGCCACTCCATAACTTGAAAATTGATAGGTCCTTCATCCAAAACTTGACGACAGATACTAAAGTCGCTCACATTGTCAAGGCGATCGTTGGTTTGGGGCGCAGCCTAGGGTTGAGACTCACCGCTGAAGGGGTAGAAAAGGAAGAAGAACTAGAGTTTTTAAAATCTATCCACTGCGAAGATGTCCAAGGTTTTCTGTTCTACCGACCTCTTCCTGCCGAAAAAGCGACAGAAATTCTTCTCAATGGAGGTGTAACATCATAGCGTGAGTACTAGCGGAGTCACTGACGTGTTGCAGCGAACAGAAGGTAAATCCTGGTGCATTGCATGAGATACTACTGCTTAGGAAGTCTTATAAAAATTGACACCAAAACAGCGCTGAGATAATTGGTCAGGGTATGGGCATCTACTCCCAACTCTGTCCGCTCTTGTGCTGCTAAAATTGCCGCTTGAGAGTGCCACCAAGTAGCAGTTGCAACAATATCTTCTACAGAAATCTTCTTAGAAGAAGCTTGCGCTAATAATCCACCAATCAACCCAGTTAACACATCCCCACTACCACCACGCGCCAAAGCTGGGGTACTTTCGGGATTAATCCAGACGGTTCCTTGAGAGTTGGCAATCACAGTCCTTGCGCCTTTCAATAATACTATTGCCCCACTTTGCGCCGCAGCTTCCCGCGTTGCTTTTACCCTGTCCTGATTGGCATCGGGAATGTCAGGGAACAATCGCTTGAATTCACCTGCATGTGGTGTAAGTACTGTCATAAAATGTCTTTTTTGTAACTCTGAAAAAGCTCCTATCTGAGCCAAGATATTCAAACCATCGGCATCCAAAACTAAAGGGTTAGTGCTATCTAACACTTCATGTAAAATAGGGCTAGCATCTTGGGTTAAGCCAGGACCGCAGGCGATCGCACTAAATGAACTTAGATCTGTATTTTCTGGGAGTTGCAGTTGGGCGATCGCCCCAGACTCTGTTTCCGGACAACCGATAATTAGGGCTTCTGGTAACTGTGCTATCATTATTGATCTAAGAGATTCTGGCACAGCAATTGAAAGCATCCCTACACCACTTGCTCGTGCTCCCAGCCCAGTTAATATTGCTCCTCCCGAATAGCGACGTGAACCACAAATCAAAAGTAAATGTCCTTCCTTATATTTATGAGTCACTGACGGACGAGGTAAAGGCAGAGTGGAGAGAGCAGTTGTTTTTGTGATGCGTTTAGTACTTGGTGAATTCCCCAGTACAGCTTGTATATCAGCCAAGGGAATGTCAAAATCTATTAACTCGGCTTTACCGACATAATCGAGAGCTTGGTCTTGCAATAAACCCTGCTTCCACAAACCTAAGCACAACGTGTGTGTAGCACGCACCGCAGTTTCCAATATCTCACCAGTATCTGTGTGCAACCCAGAAGGTAAATCTATACTAATAATCGGTTTGTGCCATTCATTGAGCTGATTGATAGCAGTCGCGACTGGATCTGTGAGTGTTCTTTCTAAGCCAAATCCAAACAACCCATCAATTAATAAATCACAATCTTGCAGTGGTTCAATGGAGTCATAACACGGTAAACCCAGACTTCTATTATACTGCAAGTGTTGCGAAGTTAATTCTTTTAGTTTAGAGAAAGGGCAATATATCAAAACTTCATAGCCACGAAAGTGCAACTCACGGGCAACAACCAAAGCATCACCGCCATTATGACCAGGACCGACGAGAATTCCTACGCGGGATGAGGGGGATGAGGAAGCTTTCACTTTGTCGTCTTGTCTGCAAAACAGAGGATAGATATCCTGAACACGACGGGCAATAAGTCCTGCCACTTTTTCCATCAAAGCTACCACAGGCATTCCTGCTGCAAAAATACGCTCTTCGATATCACGCATTTGCTGTGCAGTGACGACTATTTGTGAAATGTGTTCTTGCCTATCTTGCATCAGTTCTGAGTCCTAAAGTTCTGAAGTTTTGAGCAATGAATGCTGAGTGATGTTTCCCTACTTTTCTTTATCCTACTGTCCATTTTCTAGTTAATCTGTGGTAATTTCAATAACTATAAAAGCCAATGATTCAAATTCCGGAAATGAGACAGACGGACAGGTATTTAAATTAGAAAGTCAGCAACCGCTTTTACACTGTAGTCCAACAAACTCGATTATGTTTTGCTAGTGGATAAACCTCTTCTCGACACCAAGGATATTCAACCTGCTCATTGGGATGCGAATCATCTTCCCGTTAAAGGGATGGGAATCCATCTTTTGCAATATTCTAAAGGAGACTCAATGAAAATATCTCAGGACTTACGCAAAAGTTACCCGGTTTCTACCAAAAATCGTCTGTTTCGCAACCAAATACGAACGAATAAACCGGGTTTCAAGGGAGGTGGTGCGTAAGTCCTATATCTATCAGTCGTGATGGGATAACTGGAGTTTATCAGGAAAGGGAATTAGTTCAATATGTTCACAAAAATGAAAGAAAGTGATTAATTTTAATATCAAGCAATGAATCTGTCTGGTTCTGAACATGAGAAATTATGCGACGCCATTATCAGTGCTTATCCAAGCGAAACTAAGGTAAAGATGATGGTTCGTCACAAATTAGGGGAAGATTTAGCTGCAATAGCTGGAGGAGAAAATCTTAAGGAAGTTGTTTTTAATTTGATGGAATGGGCTAAGTCACACGGTAAGTTAGGACAACTTATTAAATCTGCACATGAATCTAATCCTGGTAATCAAGAATTAAAAGATATATACAATCAACTATTTACCAATTTCTTTAATTATGCAGGTATTGAATTTGACAATTGTCCTATCTCTAACGAACAATGGAGTAATTTACATGGTATAATATCTAAAATTCATTTAGAGTTACTTGCTCAGGTATGTCGCATCACTTTGCAAAATATAGACAAAGATAAAGATATCTTGGGCAATTATCCGGAATTAATACAACTTAATAGAATCGATGAATTAAAGCATATTTTATTACAAAAATGCACTCATAATGATAAAAATATACCAACGATTGTTGAATTTGCTAAACGTCTGGCTAAAGAAAAAGAAGTTGGAGAATCTCAGCAAAATAAATTAAATCAGTGGGTGGAAAATATAGCCAAGGAACTGAATATCACTTTGCCAACTTATTCTGAAGCGATATCACCTACTATTCTTCAATCCTATCTAATGATTACAGTTTGCCCTACTCTCAAAATTGCTAAAAAGTTTTATCTGCAAGCTGAATTGATTCGCGATTATCTAGCTAATGATGCTAATCAAAGACCTATGAAACTTGAGTTAAATCAGGAATCAGCAAAGGTCGAGTGTTCTTTTGAGGAAATCGCAGATACAATTCATCAGTTTATTATCCTTGCTAAAACTGAACACATCAAACAATACAAACATTATTTAACGGTTGAGATATTTTTACCTTTACAACTTTTAGGCAGAAGTATAGACTTAGAAGAAATACCGATTGGTATCGATGATGAAAAAAGACCAATTGGAAATGAATATAGATTTTTCGTGCGTTTTCTTGAGCGCTTCACCAATAATAATGGTCAATATGTCACTCAACTCTCTTTAAGATGGGATGAGTTAGCAAAGTGGGTTCAAAAAATACCTTCACAGACCGAGTTACAAAATAAGACCGAGTTACAAAATAAAATTTATCATATCTCTAAAGTAGATGATTGCAACTGGAATGAAATAGAAGTTGAGTTGGATACCGAAGAAAAGCTAGGGGTAAGGATGACTTGCTGTTTACCAGAGGCTGATTTAGATAAAAAGAAATTGTTTATTGCTGTTTTAAGGGGAGGAGTTCCAATCGCTTTATGGACAAGAAGTAATAAGCTTCCTAATATAGAGAAAGAATTTGACGAGCTATTAAAGATTGAATGTTTTCAACCAGATTTCAGTTCCTTAATTGAATCAGTTTGGAAACTCCGTAAAAAGGCTCATGCGAAAAAAGACAAAGAAAATTATTTAGGCTATAATCTGGGATTTTTATGTGATAATCCTAATCGAGTCCCTTTTCATCTCATGCTGCAAAATCAATCGCTTATGGACACAGGTACGTAGGAATCATATAGATTTAAGAGAAATGTAAGAGAAATCTAACATATGGAAGACTGGCGATTTTTTCATGGTCATGGCGAGCAAATAAAAGAGAAGGAGAAGGAGAAGGAGAAATTCCAAAATTTGAAAACTCCCCCTTGGCGACGCTTTGGAAAGAAAGAAGATGTTCCAAATGATGATGGACGCTGGGAAAAACTCTTGAAATTGGCGCAAGAAAAGGACAGGAATAAAAGAAGGGGTGAAATTTTTCGTATATCCCCTGACGCAACTGATGTGATTAATGCAGTGAACGCTGCTATTTATTTACGAAGACCTTTGCTAGTCACAGGTAAACCTGGTTCGGGTAAAACTTCTTTGGCTTATGCGATCGCCTATGAATTGAACTTGGGTCCAGTCTTATCTTGGGGAATCACCGCTCGTTCCACCTTGCAGGAAGGTCTTTATCGCTACGATGCGATCGCCAGACTCCAAGATGCTCAACAAAAAGAAGAGCAGGATATTGGTAAGTATATTACATTGGGTGCTTTGGGAACAGCTTTTTTACCTTCTTTATTACCAAGGGTTTTCCTGATTGACGAAATCGATAAAAGCGATATTAATCTTCCCAACGATTTATTAAATATTTTTGAGGAGGGAGAGTTTCAGATTCCAGAGTTAGTCAGACGAGCAAAATCTCAAGAGGAAGGTAATGACTCCCTTACCGCCCAAAGAATACCTAATTTAACGAACCGCAAAGACACGAAGGACACGAAGGAAGAAGAAAATAAGATAGGTAATCTTACATCGGGAAAGGAGTATGAAAATAATCATGAAAATAACCAAGAAAAGCGTACATTTAAAGTAGATACCCAAGACCAAGATATTGATGTTGATATTGTAGGGGGTTGGGTACGCTGCTATGCTTTCCCCATCATTGTGATGACGAGCAATGGAGAACGGGATTTTCCCCCAGCTTTTAAACGGCGATGTGTACGAGTAGAAATGCCAGAACCGAAAGAAGAAGCTCTCAAAGCGATCGTCAAAGCTCATTTTAAAGATGAGGAAAGCCTTGCTCAAGATGCTGAAGCAAAAATTGATGAGTTAATCAAAGAGTTTTTGTCAGATAATAAATCAGATAAAAATCAAAATGTTGAACGAGCGACAGACCAGTTACTGAATACAATTTATTTACTCACCCGTGATGTGAGTCCACAAGCAGCAGATGAAAAGTCCATTAAAGATATTTTATTAAGAAGCTTAAATCAGTGAACAGGGAACAGTTATCCAGCATAATTTACTTAAGCGTAACTGATAACGGGAGCATCCCAATTTTGCAAAACATGTTTGTCATTGCGTTCGCGTAGCGTGTCCGAAGGACATACGAAGCGACAGCGTAGTGAAGCAATCGCAAGATATGGGATTGCTTCGCTCCACTACGTTGCACTCGCAATGACAATACATAACCTGGATCTGATATAACTTACATACACATTTGGGATCCTTCCAGCGTAACTGATAAGTAGCTCAATCTAAATAACTGATAACTGGTAACTGATAACTGATAACTGGTAACTGGTAACTGGTAACTGATAACTGATAACTGACAACCCACAATCCTAACTATCCATGACTCATGAACCATCTGCAACCAACAATAAATTTCATCAACTGATTGCAGCTTTAGGAAAAGATTTAGGATTAACCGGGGAAGAAATCGCCGATATTCTCTGGCTGACTCTTCAACGTCAGGAAAATGGCGAGAGAAAAACTCATGTGACTTCAAAAGAATCACAACCATCAACCACATCAAAACCATCAAATCCTACCCCAGCAAACAACAACATTTCCTCCGAACCTCCCCAAACCCCTACCTCGACAGCAGCAATTTACCCACAAACTTCATCTGATAAATCTCAAACTTCCTCTCACAACAAAGCACTTCCCTTGCGTGTACCGGATGCGCCTTCGCTGCGAGAACCTTTAGCATTGGCGCAGGCGCTGAAACCTTTGATGCGTCGGGTTGATTCTGGAAGAAAAACAGTATTAGATGAGACGAGTACAGTCGAGCGTATTGCTGCTGAGGGAATTTGCATTCCCCTGCTGAAGTCTGAACCAGAACCTTGGTTAGATGTCGCTTTGGTTGTTGATGAAAGCAAATCAATGCTTATTTGGCGACACACGATTTGGGAACTCAAACGACTACTGGAACATTATGGTGTTTTTCGGGATGTACGCACTTGGGGATTAGTCAGCGATGAAAATGGAGAAATCTATATTCGTCCGGGAATTGGAAAAGCAGCAAATCAGCAACGCCTTGCGAGTCCCCGCGAATTAATTGATCCGAGCAGTCGCCGTTTGGTTTTAGTTGTGAGTGATTGCGTCGCAGCGACTTGGCGTGATGGTACTGTTGTGAGTGAGGCGATAAAAGTTTGGGCGAATACTCAACCAGTGGCGCTCATCCAAATGTTACCCGATTGGATGTGGTTAAGAACTGGTTTGGGTTTGGGTGCTTCGGTGCGCTTGGGAAGTTTGACACCTGGGGTGGCGAACCAAAACTTATTCATCAAAGAGCTTTTGTTGTGGAAGGATATCAATAATATAGAAGGCACAATTAAACTCCCAGTTTTGACTTTAGAACCAGAGGTAACTTTGGCTTGGAGTCAAATGGTAGCAGGAAAAAGTGATGCAGAAGCTTCTGGGTTTATTTTCCCCTCCCAAATAACTTCCCAAATAACCTCCCAAAAAAAAGTTCATTCCACCAAACCACAACCACAAACAACCCAAAATCAATTCAGTTCCCAAGAGCGAGTGTATCGCTTTCGCATGACAGCTTCACCAATGGCGCGGAAATTAGCAGGATTATTAGCCGCAGCACCAGTGATGAATTTACCTGTTGTGCGTTTAATTCAGGAAACCATGTTATCCAAGTCTCGCCAAGTTCATGTTGCAGAAGTCTTTTTGGGAGGTTTGTTAAAACCTTTAACGCCGATTGAAACAGATACCAATCCTGATATAGTGCAGTATGATTTCATGGATGATCAGATCCGGAGTATCTTGTTAGAAGATTCACCTGTCAGAGATTCGGCTGATGTCTTAGATGCTGTTTCTAAATATGTAGCAGGATTATTAGGGAAGTCTTTAGAAGAATTTGTCGCTCTTTTGAAAGCGCCGGGAGACGCGGATGATGAACAAGTGAAGCCTTTTGCTGTGATGGCGGTGAAGGTTTTGAAACAGTTGGGTGGAGATTATGCGCGTTTTGCTCAGGAGATAGAGAAGTCTTCTCAAAAAGTAGCACCCTCCCCTAACCCCAAAATCTCACCCCAAACCCCAACCTTTGAGTTTGATGTTGTGACGGTAAATGCTCAAGGTCGAGAAATCAAACGAGAAAAACGCCAAGCTCAATATTACCTTGAAAATTTAGGAGATAATATCACCCTAGAAATGGTTGCTATTCCCGGTGGTAAATTTCTGATGGGTTCACCAGAAACAGAAGGCTATGAAAGCGAAAAACCTCAACATGAAGTTACTATTCAACCTTTCTTCATGGGTAAATATCCCATCACGCAAGCACAATGGCGAGCAGTAGCCGCATTACCCAGAATTGAACGTGACCTTAATCCAGACCCATCTCGTTTTAAAGGTGATGACTATCCTGTAGAATGTGTTTCTTGGTATGATGTTGTCGAATTTTGTGGTAGACTCTCTAGAAGAGCAGGGCGCGAATATCGATTACCCTCAGAAGCGGAGTGGGAATACGCTTGTCGCGCTGGAACAACAACACCATTTCACTTTGGTGAAACCCTGACAGATAAGTTAGCAAATTACCGTGCCAGCGAAACGTTTGCTGACGAACCCAAAGGAGAGTATCGAGAAAAAACCACATCTGTAGGAACTTTCTCCCCTAACGCCTTTGGTTTATACGATCTGCATGGAAACCTATGGGAATGGTGCGAAGATTCTTGGCATGAAACTTACCAGGGAGCGCCAACAGATGGGAGTGCTTGGCATGATGAAAATGATAATCCCAAAAAACACAAAAAGAGCCAGCAGAAAGATAATAAAGAGAATGCTGGTTTAGGTTCAACACTCGGCAATCTCTGGAAAAACATCAGGAGTCAGAAATATCAAGAGAAACGAGGAGAGATTGAGAATGATAATCATACCCGGCTGCTGCGCGGTGGTTCGTGGAGCAACGATCCTGAGGATTGTCGTTCTGCTGACCGCATCAGGTACGATCCCGACCTCGACTACGACCCTATCGGTTTTCGGGTTGTCTGCGGTGCTGCTGCGAGGACTCTTCAGTAGCCCTTGACACTTTTGCACTTTTACCCTCTACCCTTTTTTCTCTTTTCTCTTTGTTAGCGAAGCGGAGCGGAGCGATCTATTTTTTTTCGTTTTTTGCGTTGAGAGTTTATCTGCTCTCACTATTATACTACTTGAAAACTGCGTCACACACAAGCTTAACTCAAAAAAATAAATGGAAGAATTGCCAATCATCCAAAAAACCTATGATTTGATTAATGGTACGTCCCGATTCTCAACCGCTTGCCCAGATCTCATAAATTTATGATGTTGTTGGTCAATTCGTCTGGGGTGATACCCCTTACTAAGCTCGTTTCCAGCCTGAGGCTGGAAATGTAGGCGGCGAGGCTCTGCCTCGATCTAAGTACCGGAGGCGGAGCCTCTTAGTAGCGCATTCCCTGGCTCAGCCAGGGAACGAGAAGCTTTCTCTCGTTTCCTCTCGTTCCTATGCTCTGCATGGGAATGCCTTAAAGGAGGCTCTGCCTCCCAATGATTATATTAGAGGCAGAGCCTCAAGTTATGCATTCCCTGGCTCCAGCCAGGGAACGAGAAATTAAACGTAAAATGTCATTGCGACCGAAACGCAGTGGAGGGAAGCAATCTCATCAAATGGGATTTTAAGTTTTTTAAGGTTGAACTACTTAACATGAAACGCCACGGCAATCTTTATCCTCAAATTATTGAATTTGAAAATATATTGGCAGCAGCCAGAAAAGCACAAAAGGGTAAGCGATTTCGAGAAAATGTCTTAGCTTTCAATTATAACTTAGAAGGTGAACTGGCAAAATTACAAAAAGAACTAGTTGAAAACACATATCAGCCTGGTAAGTATAGAACTTTTTATATCAAAGAACCAAAAAGTCGCATGATTTCTGCAGCACCTTACCGAGATAGGGTCGTGCATCATGCCTTATGTAATATAATTACTCCTATTATTGAACCTACATTTATCGCAGATTCCTACGCTAATCGAGTGGGTTTTGGTACTCATCGCGCCTTGCATCGCTTTATCAAATTTGCTCGTTCTAGTAAATATGTGCTTCAGTGCGATATTCAGAAATATTTTCCTAGCATTGACCACGAAATGTTGAAAACTCTACTACGCCGGAAAATAAAATGTCCAGAGACACTTTGGTTAATTGATACGATTATCAACAACAGTAATGAACAGTTACCAGTCGTTGAATACTTTGATGGAGATGATTTACTAACACCACTACAAAAACGACGAGGTTTACCAGTGGGAAATCTCACCAGCCAGTTTTTTGCTAATGTCTATCTCAATAGCTTTGACCATTTTGTGAAAGAGGAGCTCAAAGTAAAAAAGTATCTTCGCTATGTCGATGACTTTGCCTTATTTTCAGATGACTGGGGATTTTTAGCCCAAGCGCGACTGGCTATAGAAGAATATCTTGCGCAATTAAGGGTTAAGATTCATCCTATCAAGAGCCAATTATTTGAAACAAAGCACGGCGCTAATTTTCTTGGCTTTCGCATCTTAAGCGACCGCATTCGAGTACGCACAGAAAATTTAAGACGGGCGAAACGGAGATTAAAGAAGATGCAGAGTCATTACACTCAAGGTAAGATTAGCTTAGAAAAAGTATCCCAATCCATTCAAAGTTGGTTTGCTCATTTAGAGCATGGAGATACTTGGCAGTTACGTCAACAGATATTTACTTCCCTTGCTTGGACGAGGGTGTAGAGAAGGGACAAGCAACTCCGGCTGCTGCGCGGTGGTTCGTGGAACAACAATCCTGAAAATTGTCGTTCTGCTAACCGCAACAGGAACAATCCCGACAACGACAACAACAATATCGGTTTTCGGGTTGTCTGCGGTGCTGCTGCGAGCGCTCTTCTGTACCAGAGCTGGCGGATGGGAATTCGTCGGGAGTGTCAAAGAAGAGTCCAGACTTGTTCCTGCGATGTTGGTAACGACATCCGAAAATCAAACTGGGTTGGGTAGCCTGGTAGGTGTCAACACCGAACGGTTGCCCAATCTATAAAATCCTGTAAACTACAATACTCATTTACCATAATAAACTCTAGCATTACCAAATCTTGAATCCTTCCGCAGATAGCTATTCCACTCTTCTGCGTGCCAACGCTTGACAAAAGGTCCAACTGCTATATGCGGTCCTCGCGG
This sequence comes from Scytonema sp. RU_4_4, assembly GCA_012031965.1. GTDB lineage: Bacteria > Cyanobacteriota > Cyanobacteriia > Cyanobacteriales > Nostocaceae > Brasilonema. Next base: position 17,854 of record JAAUSC010000037.1, on the reverse strand, counting down.
TTCAAGTCTGGGGATGACGTATACATCTCGTCCTGCATAGACATTTCGTCCTACATAGCTGATAACCTCGTTCCTATAGTAGGGTAACTCTTCCGATTTGGCAGGAATAACAACATAGTAATACTTAGACCTCGCTCTACGATCATCCCTTCTGTCAGAATCATAAGAAACGTCCCGTTCATCACGTTCATCCCGTCCATCCCGTCCTTCATAGACAACTCGATCGCTATAGACGACTCTTGCAGAATAGACACCGTTAGATTCGAGTTGTCTGGCTAGGCTTGTTGCTCCGTCTCTTGTCCTAAAAGCTCCTACTTGAATGACAGAACGTCCCCGAAACCGCTGTCTAAAAGCATCTGTTGGAATCAGACCTGTTCCTCGCTGTAGCCCATAATCATTATTATCAACATACACTTTGTAAGGAGCAGAACCACGGTTATATCGATACGACGGCTCTGCTTGGAATTCAATAGAACGTTGAACAGAACGTTGGGACGATGTATTCACCTCAGGAACTGTATAACTTTCTGAGTTTAAAGGTACCGCTGGTAACGGTTCGGGACCTGGAGGTGCAGGCGGTACCCCATCATAGACTGAACGCTGCGCTATCAAAGCTTCGCCATGATTGACTTGGGCATATGCTAAGTTAGCTTGACATAAAAAAGCTAACCATCCTCCTAAGAGTAAACGCAAAATCAAAGATGGTCGGCTCAATTTAACAAATGTCATCACCTGATTCGGTATTGCGCTGAGCATATCATTATAGCGGTTTTCACCGGGATGAAGTACATTTTCATCTGCGTCGAGGGTGCGTCCATCTGCGGTTTCTTAACTCCTTTGATGCATTGCACCCAATTGAAAACCGCTATAGAAGCAAAAATTTTAGATGATTAAATTCAAAATCTAAAATATCTTAATTGGTGTAGCAAAATCATACAATATTAGTGAAAACGCAGAAAGTGGGCGAGAACTGCCAAATTTGGTACCCTGGAAATACTGCTCTGAAAAGGCATAGAGCCGGTGAAGTCCCTAAAGACCCAACCAGAGTGCAAAGCTGTACTCATCGAAAGCCGTCACAAGCTTAGCTAAATTTACGCATTATGAACAAAGTCGTAGTTGGTCTTTCTGGTGGCGTTGATAGTTCCACCGCAGCAGCAATTCTACATCATCAAGGTTATGAAGTGATTGGTTTAACCCTTTGGCTGATGAAAGGGAAAGGTCAATGCTGCTCTGAAGGTATGATTGATGCGGCTAAAGTTTGTGAACAACTAGGCATTCCCCATCATATTGTTGATATTCGGGACGTCTTTCAAACCAATATCATTGATTATTTGGTGACTGGTTACAGTACTGGCGTCACTCCTTTGCCTTGTTCACAATGTAATAAAACTGTGAAATTTGGTCCCATGTTGCAGTACGCTCGCGAAAATTTGGAATGCGATCGCATTGCCACTGGTCATTATGCTCGCATTCAGTATGATGAAGCAACTGGACGTTACCAATTGCTGCGAGCAGTTGACCGCAACAAAGACCAATCTTATTTTCTCTATGATTTGTCGCAAGATTTACTAGCAGGAAGCGTATTTCCACTAGGAGAATTTCACAAAACAGAAACCCGTCGTCTTGCAGATGAATATGAGTTGGAAACCGCAGACAAGCCAGAAAGCCAAGACTTATGCTTGGTTGAAAGTAACGGGTCAATGCGAGCGTTTCTTGATAAGTATCTCGCGCCCAAAAAAGGAGATATTGTTGATACTTCCGGTAAAATACTGGGTCAACATGATGGTGTCCATCATTACACGATTGGGCAACGTAAGGGTATAGGTATCGCCGCCGCTGAGCCACTGTATGTGATTGCGTTGGATGCAGTGAATAACAGGGTGGTTGTGGGCGATCGCACTAAAGTCACCCAACCAGAATGCACTGTAGAAAGGGTGAATTGGGTATCCATTGCTGAACCATCAACTCCCATTCGGGCGCAAGTACAAGTTCGCTACCGTTCAACTCCTGTACCAGTTACAGTTATTCCTTTAGAAAACTCCCGTGTTCGCATCGCGTTTGATGAACCTCAATTCAGCATTACTCCCGGACAAGCCGCTGTTTGGTACGATGGGGAGAAGGTATTGGGTGGTGGGATTATTGAGCAATCATGAATTCGATTTTAAACCGGAATTTTGATGATAAACTCAGCCCCTTGTTCTAGAGTAGAATTGCAGTGCAATTGACCACCATGTTTTTCAACAACAATTTGATAGCTGAGAAATAATCCTAATCCAGTTCCTTTACCAATAGGTTGAGCGCTGAAGAAAGGCTCGAATATTCTCTGCCTAACTTTCTCTGTCATGCCAAGTCCGTTATCTGCAATGCGAATGACTACGTGAGTAAAAGGAGCTGGCATTTCAGTGTCAATTCGGATCTGGAAGCTTGGACATTCGTGTTTGGGGATCTGCTCTTGTTGTGTCTCCATCAATGACTTCCAATTTTTCATTCTCTCCTTAAGGGCATCGATTGCATTACTGAGGATATTTATAAAAACCTGTTTTATTTGCTCAGCATAGCACTCCACTAGGGTAAGACTTCTGTATTCCTTAACAATGGTAATGCCTTCATCGTCTGTGCAAGATTTCAGACGACTTTCTAAAACTAAAAGAGCACTATCAATACTTGTATGGATGTCAACGACTTGTTTCTCAGATTCATTAAGATAGGAGAAGTTTTGCAAGGAGCGAACAATTTGCCGGATGTGCTGAGATCCACTCTTCATAAAAGTCAGCAGATTGGGAAGCTCAACATTTAAAGAGTGCAGTTCAATTTTATTGAGTGCAGTTTGAATTTCTGCTGCTGGAGTAGGATAGCATTGTTGGTACAGGTTAATGAGTTGAAGTAGGTCTTGAATATAGCGTTTGACATGAATAACGTTACCAGCGATAAAGGTCGCAGGTTTGTTAATTTGCTGGACGATGCTCGTAACAAGTTGTCCAATAGCAGCTACTTTTTCATTTTTTTCTTTCTTTAGTAATTGATCATACTTCCGCTGAAGGTTCTGTAAGTCTGTATTGGCTATTTTGGATTTTTCTTCTGCTCGTTGGAGTTCAGTCAGTATGAAAATATGAATTTGAGAGTACGCTAAGAGTAATGCATGGAAATCGATTAACCGATGCTTTCCAGAAGCAGTTTTTACTAAAATAGGCTCATAAATAAATTCAGGCGATCGCTCTAATGCCAATGGGGTTGCTTCTATAACAGGTGTTTCCTCATAAAGTGTGAACGCCACTTGTGGAAGCATGTTGTAGAGAACTTCGATAGGTCGTTGAGAATAGAGATCCAAGCTATAACTCTGACTCATTTTCTCAAAAAACCTCCGCCGCGAAATTATCCCAACGCATAGCTCATTCTTGGACAAAAGAACTCCTGGTAGCAGAGGCTCTTCCTCAAACAATTTGCTCAAGTGACTTGCTGGATAGGATAACTCAACTTCAATCTCCCAAAGTGGTAACTCTTGCAAAGTTGTCTTTAATCCCAGTTTTTCCTCATTAGTATTCGTAAAGACTTGATTGGTTAAAACGCACGTAGTTACCATGTTCTCAATCCTTTACTTTTCAAGCAATATTTCCGGTACTCTTCAAGCAATCTTTCCGGTAGCATTGCACACAGTGATAACACACCGTATAAGTACGTATGAGTACCAACGGTAACTCTCTTTTATGACTCTATCTTTTATGACTCTAGTAGAAAATCATCGAAACTAAATGATGGAAGTCAGATTCTTCACACATTCTTCACACACAGAGAATGAGTGATTGCAAACCGATAGAAACCGGATATACGAAGTTAAATGGACAAAACTCTATCTGGGAAAAGGTTTCAGATTTTAATTTGGCAAGAGTAATAAACGAGAGATGTCAGATACAACTGGATAAACTTTTTATCCAGTTTTATCTTGAGCGTATTTGTTAATTTCCGGAGCAATAGAAGAGTACCATGTCTTTCACTGGACGTGACATGACTGTTGTGAATTTTTCGATTTAAAAAACTCTTTTGGTTTTTCTACCAATAAAGTTTTATCTAAATCCTGACACTTAGGAAGTGACAAAACAGGAACAAAATGATGAAATAACTACATGTATTTTGGCACTCAAAAAGTGACAAAACAGAGACAAAATGATGAAATTAAGATTAGCAACACAATTTCTAAACCCGGTTGATTGCTAATTTAAGAACCACTTTGACTGCACCGACGCATTCATCCCACGGCTAGAAGCCGCGATTCGCAGCGTGCTGTAGGCATTGGGCTTTCTGCTCCCGACACTGTAAAGTGATAAGTTAATACATAGCTGGAAAAATTATTGCAGTTATCGTAGAGAAAGGATTACCTTGAGTTATCATTCTGATGGAATAGCCCCTCATGGCGGGCAATTAGTGAATCGCATCGCTACACCTGAGCAAAGACAAGTCTTTCTCTCAAAAGCCGACTTTCTACCGCGAGTTCAACTTGATGAACGGGCGGTATCAGATTTGCAAATGATTGCAATTGGTGGCTTTAGTCCACTAACTGGATTTATGAACCAGGAGGATTACAACCGCGTTGTTGCCCAAATGCGGCTCGCTAACGGTACTGCTTGGTCCATTCCCATTACACTTTCGGTTCATGAGAAAGTCGCCGCCTCCTTAAAAGAAGGTGATTTGATTCGCTTGGATAATCCTGCTGGTCGATATATCGGGGTATTAGAACTAACACAAAAATATCACTACGACAAAACCCGTGAAGCCGTTCATGTTTATAGAACCAATGATTCAAAGCATCCCGGCGTACAGGTGCTTTACAATCAAGGTTCTGTACATTTAGCAGGTGATGTGTGGTTATTAGAACGCGAACCTCATCCTCTATTTCCAAAATACCAAGTTGATCCCGCTGAGTCTCGGCAGTTGTTTAAGGAATTAGGCTGGAAAACTATTGTTGGTTTCCAAACTCGCAACCCCATCCACCGCGCTCATGAATATATCCAAAAGTGCGCTTTGGAAATTGTGGATGGTTTATTTTTGCACCCATTGGTAGGAGCGACGAAAGAAGATGACATTCCCGCAGATGTGCGGATGCGCTGTTACGAAATTTTGCTGGAAAAATACTACCCACATAACCGCGTCCTTTTAGCAATTAATCCCTCAGCGATGCGTTATGCTGGTCCTAGGGAGGCAATTTCCATGCTTTGATTCGCAAGAACTACGGTTGCACTCACTTTATCGTCGGACGGGATCATGCTGGAGTCGGTAATTACTACGGCACTTATGATGCTCAGCACATCTTTGATGAGTTTAAGCCTGAAGAACTGGGCATTGTGCCGATGATGTTTGAACACGCCTTTTACTGCATGCGTACCCAGCAAATGGCGACAAGTAAAACAAGTCCTAGTCTTCCAGAAGAGCGCATTCATCTTTCGGGAACAAAAGTGCGAGAAATGCTGCGCCGAGGTGAGTTACCTCCACCAGAATTTTCTCGTCCAGAGGTGGCGGCGGAATTGGCACGCGCAATCCGAGTCCCAGTCCATACTTACGATATTTAAAGCACATGAAAGGCAGATAAGTATAAAAGGTTGCTTTACACCCAGACCTCAGCCCTTTAAGCTATAGCTGATGGACTGAGGGCTGATAATTAACTTATGAAGCGGCGAACGTTTTTACAAAGTTTTGGCTCTATACTCGGGGTATTGAGTGCAGTTGAGACTGGGTGGTTGTCCTTAGAAAGCCGCTACTATCAAGCTTTGGCACAATCTGTACCGCGTAAATTGGCATTATTAGTCGGCATCAATCAGTACCCACAATCTCCAGGTCTGATTGGTTGTTTAACCGATGTGGAACTGCAAAGGGAACTTTTAATTCACCGCTTTGGTTTTCGTCCCTCAGATATTATCTCGTTAACTGATGAAAAAGCGACGAGGGAATCTATTGAGACGGCTTTTTTCGAGCATTTGGTTAAGCAAGCTGGACCTGATGATGTGGTTGTGTTCCACTATAGTGGCTATGGCAGTCGTGTCAAATTGGAAATGCAACAAACAGAGCAAAACGCTCTCGTTCCAGTTGATGAAATAAACCCACAAGAAAACAAACAAGAAAACAAACAAGAAAACAAAATTGTCAACTACATATTAGAGGAAACACTGCTGCTCATGTTGCGATCGCTTCCTACAAAACATATTACAGCAGTGTTGGATACAAGTTACTACACTCCCTCTCACTCTTTGCCAACAAGCCTGGGAATTCGCGCCCTCCCAGAACCAGGACAAGCTATCTTGTCAGCACAAGAACTTGAATTGCAAAAACAGTTACAACAAAACGTCTCTCCTGAACAGTCAATCGTTGTACTTTGCGCAACCTCTGCTCCCAAGCAATTGGCAAGGGAGGAGCTGTTGTCTGGTTTTAGTGCTGGATTATTTACTTATGCTTTAACCCAGTATTTATGGGAAGCGACACCAGCAACAACAATTCAAGTTTGCCTCTCTCATGTCGCAGGTTCTATTCAGCAGTTGGGTAGCACAAAACAGCAGCCAGCTTTATTGCTAGATAAAAAAAATCAACTTTCTCGTAAACTCATGACAGATATTTTGCTCCCAAACAGCACCTGTGCAGAAGGAGTGATTACAGGAATGGAGGATGACGGGAAAACAGTCCTACTGTGGCTAGGAGGATTACCTGCACAAGTCTTAGAATACTACGGAGTGAATTCACGACTCACTGTAGTGACACAACAAGAGTCGAATATAGAGCTGTCGTTGCGATCGCGTGCTGGGTTGACAGCAAAAGCGCAAATTTCTAGTCCTCAGACGAGTCCTGAGAGGATAACTTCTCCCCAAGTCGGGCAACTTGTTCAAGAAACTGTGCGAGTGATACCCCGGAATATCAGTTTAACAGTCGCCCTTCATGGGCTGGAAAGAATTGAGCGAGTAGATGCAACAAGCGCCTTTGCAACAGTCGCCCATGTATCAAGCGTAGTCGCAGGAGAACAAGCAGCAGATTATCTGTTTGGGAGACTACCAGAAGCGAAGAATAAAGCAAACCCTACAATCGGGTCTCCCAGTCGTTACGGTTTATTTTCTCTTGGTAACGAGTTAATTCCAAGCACTGATGGAGAAGCGGGAGAAGCAGTCAAAGTAGCTGCACAGCGGTTAGAACCAAAATTGCAAACCTTACTAGCGGCAAAATTATGGCGATTAACAGAGAATGCAGGATCTTCTCGCTTGGGTATTAAGGCAACATTAGAACTCATTGGCGCTTTAACACCTCGCGCACTCATACAACGAGAAACACTGCGAACCCAAAGCACTGAAACATCAAATAAGAAAGCATTTGATCCAGAACATGTACGTCTTGCTACTGTCAGTGTTGGTAGTAAGATACAGTATCGAGTCGAAAATATTAGCGATCGCCCTGTTTATCTCATGGTGCTAGCATTAAATAGTAGTAGAACTGCGATCGCCTTATTTCCTTGGTACAAGAGTACCAAATCCGAGCCATCGCAAGTCAAACCAATCCTCAAAGATATAGTCATCTCTCCAGGAGAGACTTTGACAATACCACAAACGACTTCAGGTTTTGAATGGGTTGTGCAAGGACCAACTTCCCTAAGTGAAACTCAACTGATCTTTAGTACTGCACCTTTTACCCAATCTCTCTCATCTTTGGAAGCTGCTAAGCATCCTAAAGCAGAACAACACCGCATTCAACCCTTAATAAACCCCTTAGAAGTCGCACAAGCCGTCCTGCAAGATTTACATAATGCCAGTGCTATCAGCGATATGAACGGTACAGCAACTGATTCCTATGTGTTGGATGTCAATCATTGGGCAAGTCTTAGTTTTGTCTATCAGGTGGTGTGACAAATACACAGTATTCATTGTTTAATATGTTTTTCATTTGCAGAAACTGCAAACCACCACGATGACAGGCGTCAAACTCACTAAACCTCTTGCATAAGTCAATAATTGTCTGTTTTCATCCGCATTTATCTGCGTGCATCTCTTGTGCATCTGCGATTTCCTATCCACAAAGAGCGCAGATTTTTGCAAGAAGTCTATTGAAGAAGAAGTCAGAATGCAGTTAAACCAGTGAACAGTAAACAGTGAAGGAGTCAGGAGTCAGGAGTCAGGAGTCAGGAGTCAGAAGTCGCAATTCTTTATTTCTTCCTTCTGAATACTGAATTCAGCAATTCTGAATTCTTCTTCAAACTGGTAACTGATAACTGATAACTGATTATTGAAAACCGCTATATACAAACACAAGAAAAGATTTTATAATTACTATGTAAAGTGTAGAAATATTACACTTTTGTTTAAATTTTGTTAAAGAATGTAATTTAAAAACAATAAAAATATACAACTTAAGATATTGTTTAAACAAACTATCATAATAATATTTCTATATCTAAATATAGATGAATTTTATCTATGAGGATGCTTGCTTTTTCGTGCAGATTAAGTATATCCTAAGATGACTTGACGCTACTGTGTACCAGTGTTACATTTATCAAAAATAAGAGTAAGTCAGCCTAATCCAATGAATTGCATTGTATAAATTGGAGCGGAGGAACCAAAATATGGGGCGTATCTCATAGAAGACGGAAAGTAAAGAAATAAAGAACAAAGAGTAGATATATTTTTCTTGCTTCTTGTGTTCTCCTTCTTCTATCAGAGGGGCATCTCTCAGCCCTAGCCCGTCAGCTAACTTCGTAGGCAATGAGAGGAGACTGAAGGGATATCATTGATTGTAATGGTTGATCTCATTCAGTATCCTTGGCTGGTACTGCTCGGATTAATTGTACCTGCGCTTAAATCTGTTGAGGTCACCAAATGATATTGCAACTAAATGTAGCTGCTATTTTGGCGGTTGCCAGTCGAACAGTTTGGAAACAGACTAAGCCCATTATCGTACGGGATGTTTTCCTGCTACCTTTGCTTGGTTTTTTGGGCGCTATTCTTGTATAGAACAAGCTGAACTTTTTATCGACAAAAAAGCTTTTGACCCCAGAAATGCAGTGGGGTATCTTAAGAGTTTTGAGATGAGAGCAAACGCTCCCAAATATTTATTTCTGTCTTAATAAATTGAGTCAAGTCAACTTGATTTTTTGGAGCGTTATTTGCCATTTTCCCTTTGTTATTTACCAACAATTCATGTCATTTTTGAACGATTCATAAATAGAGTATTGCAGGAGTATCAAATGAAATCTACCTTTTTCTCAAAAAATGCCTATGATACAGCTTTACTCCGCACTATATTTTTAGAAATTGAAAATTTACAGAAATCATACCCAACATCTGATGGCAATCAATTTGTCGTTTTAGATAACATTAATTTGACAGTGGGTGAAGATGAATATACTTCTGTTATTGGGCACTCTGGTTGCGGTAAATCCACACTTTTGAAGATTGTGGCAGGATTAGAAAAAGCGACCTCTGGCTCAGTGCGGTTAGATGGTAAAGAAATTCGCAAACCAGGAGCTGAGCGTATGATGGTGTTTCAACACTACTCATTATTGCCTTGGTTAACTGTGCGGGAAAATATTCGGCTTGCTGTAGACGAAGTGCTAAAAGATGCTAATCGTGTTCAAAAAATTAGCATTGTGAACGAACACCTGGCAATGGTAAATTTAACAGCTGCAGCAGATAAATATCCTGATGAAATTTCTGGTGGCATGAAACAGCGGGTGGGTATTGCCAAAGAATACTACGAACTCCGCAACTACGCCCTCAACTTCCTGGATCGGTATTTCACCCAAGACGAGTCATCGAAAAATTCGTAATTCATAATTCGTCATTCGTCATTCTCAAGTCAATTACGGGTTACGAAGAACAAACGAGTTATTGTTTTTGTAAATTTTTCTTTAGCGTGGTAATAAAGTTATGAATCTTAAACCTATCTTGGTGCGTCTGCAAAACGCGATCGGAAGAGACGATTTAATTGATCAAATGGTATTAATCTCCGTACCAGAGACACCTTTTTCTGCACAGGCTCAATCTGCAAAATCAATCAATTTAATCGTTGGTTACAATAGCTCTCCTAACAGTCATACTGCGTTAGATATTGCCTTGTTAATCGCTCATCAAACACGTTTAGCCACAAAGGCGCAAGTAACGGTTCAAGTCGTCTATGTGATAGAAGAAAATCAGAGAAGTCATCGTGGAGATGTTTTGCAAAGAGAGAAATTTGTCAGTCAGCATGTTGCGGAACAAAATCCATCACAGTATTCAACTGGCTTCTCCTTAATTGAGTTTGATACAAGTGTGACAACTCAACCAAAAATGCAAGATAATGCAGCTGGTTCCCAAGAAATATTAGTAGATAAATTTGCACAAGCAGAATGTATTCTTCGGCAAGCAAGTTGTCTAGCCGCAGAATGGAAAAGTTCTTTTAAAGCTCATCTTCGCTTTGGTTGTATTGCCAAGGAACTTAGGAAAGTTGTTAAATTAGAAGCTGCGAACTTACTATTACTTGGCTGTAATTCCGTTAATCATCCGATAGTCCAACAGCTTGGTTCTAACTTCCCCTGTTCAGTACTGGGTATACCCAATTTTGTCAATGAGAAATGCGTTTAGCAGGGATAGTGGAGAATGTTGTGGAGAGAACCTGAGTATAGAAAGTATAGAAACCTGTCTCTTGCATCTCTTGCTAACAGCATAATTCTCCCAATTTCTTGAAGATGCAAAAAACCACATAATTAAGCTAATGTATTTTTAACTTGCATAGTCATGGGCAAGACAGGATACCCACAGCACAAGACATCTGTCTAAATGCAATATGCAAATAAAATGCTTGTTAGTTTATTATGTGGTTTTTTAGACTAATCTGCAAAAGATATAACAGAGGAGTTATCAGTGGAAAACTGGCAAACGGTTGTTAGCGTTGTCACTTTTGTAAGTGTCATTATATTAATCATGACAGAGTGGGTTCACCTCACAATTGCTGCCTTTTTAGGAGCACTGTTACTGGTTTTTACCAACGTCATGACTTTAGAACAAGCTGTTGGTTATATTGGCAACAGTCATGGAACATTAGGTTTATTCTTTGGAGTCATGGTGCTTGTCAGGGCGTTTGAACCAACCAAAGTTTTTGAATACCTAGCCACGCAAATAGTGCTTCTCGCTGAAGGAAAAGGTAATCGTCTCCTACTAGGTATTGTAGGGATTACGACTCCCATTTGTGCTGTTTTACCAAATGCTACAACAGTCATGCTTTTAGCGCCTTTAATTCCACCAATGGCACAAGAAGTCGGGGTAAATTTTGTACCATTACTTATTCTCTTAGTCTTGGTTGCTAATAGTGCAGGACTGTTAACCGTAGTTGGTGATCCAGCAACATTTATTGTAGGTGATGCTATTAATATCAGCTTTCTAGATTATCTATGGCGCTTAAGTTTGGGAGGAGTGATCGCCATCGCCACAGTGATAGCTGTATTACCAATTTTGTTTCGCAAAATTTGGAACACACGACTAGAAAATCTTGAACAATTACCACACCCTCAAATCAATCATCCGCGAGTTTTGATGTTAGGTGGGTTAATAATGGCTTTAGTCCTGGTGTTTTTCGTTGTTGGCGAATATCTTCCAGTTCCTATATCACCTGCCGGTGTTGCTTTGCTAGGAGCAGCCTTAGCACTACTTTTATCACATCAAAGCAAAATTGATTCAGTCAACAATATATTACGGGACGTAGACTGGAGTACATTGATATTTTTTATGAGTATCTTTGTGTTAATTGGAGGACTAGAAAAAACAGGTGTTATTAATAGTTTATCTGAGATATTAGCAACTCTTTTAGGAAAAAATATTGTCTTGGGTTCTTTATCTATACTATTTTTTGTAGGGATATTATCTAGTGTGGTTCCTAATATTCCTTTAGTGGTAGGGATGGTACCGTTATTGAAACAGTACATTGTTAACGTTGGGTTAGCACCAGCAGAAGTGCTTGCATCAGATTTTCAAGGGCAATTTCCACCTGAGGTGCTGCCAATGTTCTACGCTATGATGTTTGGTGTGACTTTGGGAGGCAATGGTACACTGGTAGGAGCATCTTCTAACATAGTAGCTGCAGGAATTTCTGAACAGCATGGTCGTCGTATATCATTTAAAACTTTTTTGCACTATGGTATACCAGTCATGCTGCTACAACTGTTTACTTCAGGATTTTATGTATTAGTTCGCTTTCTACTATAAAAACGCTATTGTATTAGACAGATTATTAAACGGTGGTGAGCTAATTATTAAATGGGAAAGAAAAATCAAGAATAAGGGTAACACTCATCTGGTGGTGAGTGATTTCTTTTATTTTGGAGAATTTTCCAACAGCGATAGACAGGAATTTGCAAAGATAGCAGCTTGAGTGCGATCGCGTAAATTTAACCGACTAAGAATACTCGTCACATGATTTTTCACTGTTCTTTCTGTAATGTAGAGAGATTCTGCAATTTCTCGATTGCTAGCACCAGCAGCAATTAAACGCAAAACTTCTTTTTCTCTTGGGGTCAGTTCAGCAAGCCCAGGTGAGTCAGTTGAAGGTTTTGGTGTTATAGAGTGTAGTAAAGGAGACAAGACTTTTTCAAATAACCCAGGTCCTAGCTGGGTGTACCCTTGATGAACCAATCGGATAGCATTTGCCAATTGTTCTAGAGGTGTATCTTTTAACAAATAACCCCTCGCTCCAAATCGCATTGCTTGTGAGATATATTCGTCGTCATCAAAAGTCGTCAACACTAGCACTTTCACTGTAGGAAAGCGCTGAGAAATGACCTCAGTTGCTGCAACCCCATCCATAACGGGCATACGGACATCCATCAAGACCAAATCTGGTTTCAAGACTTCTACTTGGGCGTTCGCGGAGCGTTCCAGAATGGAAATCGCACTTTCACCATTTTCTGCCTCACCCACAATCTGAAAATCGGGCTTTGACTCCAACAAACTTTTTAAGCCTTGACGAATAATGATTTGATCGTCTACCAATAACAAGCGAATCATTGCGCAAGCCTCAATAAGGGAATATTGCAAATAATTTGGCAACCAGCTTTGGGCGTACTGACGATGTGAAATTGACCTCCTAGAGTCAACGTTCGTTCTCGCATTCCTTGAATACCAAATCCTGTAGTATTCTGGTTTGGGTTGAAGCCTTTACCATTATCATAAAGGTGTAAGTGCAAGGACTTAGCAGTTGTATATAAGTTAATTTTGACTTGAGTGGCGCCGCTATGCTTAGAAATATTTGTTAAAGCTTCTTGAACAATCCGGTAAATTGTTGTGCTAATTTCAGCAGATAATGGTCGCGGTAGACTGAGCGTGCATTCTGGAATAATATTTGTCCGGCGCTGAAAATCTGCAAGCAACAGCGCGAGTGAAGATTCCAGAGATTTTCCATGCAAAGGATCACGACGCAGCGTTGCTACAGATTGGCGCACTTCTCGCAACGCACTGCTACCAAGTTGCTTGGCTTCCTCTAAGAAAGTTCTGGCTTTATCAACATTTGATGACAGAAAGAGTAAAGCGTTTTCTAACTGGATACTTTGAGCTGTGAGCGAGTGTCCTAAAGCATCGTGGATTTCACGAGCAATGCGGTTGCGTTCTTGGAGCGTCGCCTGGTCTTCAATACGGTGAGCGTATTCTCTGAGTTGTTGATGAGCGATCGCTAGTTTCTCCCGACTTTGCCGTTCTGCGAGCAAAGCATTGACCAACAACAATACAAACACCAGTACTAAGCCAAACAGCAACGTTGAATTTAATGTAAAGTGCCAAAAAATCCCCTGAATTCCCCCGCTTGTGGGTTTTTGTGGCAAAAAGGGTACATCTTTTAAGGAAATGTACCACATCGCAATCAGCGTGGTAAATACCATAAATGCCAGACCTGCCACAAGCAAACGTCCAGTGACGTTAAACACTAGGCAACTGCGAATAACTAAAATCAACAGCAGTGGAATCAACGGTAGTGGTGGCCCAAAGCCATTACTGTTATTTATCACACTCACTAATAGAATTAATCCGAGCTCCAACCCCGTATAAAGCACTTTTGAGAACAGGTTGATTGTTGGTAACCGCAAACCCATGATGCCAAAGCAGGCAATACATAAAAATAACAGTAGTGGCTGTTGGAGAAAGACTTGGTGGGGCATATGTGGCGGACGTGCTGGGAGAAGCAGAGTAATCCCCAAGAGAATCCACTCTAGGTAGAGCAGTAAGCGAAACGGGTGAGATTGGAATTGAATCAGGCGATTCACGGCAGCAAGTGTGAGTAATAGGGATATTTTGTATCTACAATCTATTGAAAGAATTTTTCCTACTCTACAACACAGTATTTTGTGCTGCCAGGGTCATCATTCACATTTTTGCAACAGTAGGGTAGGACTTTAGTCCTAGTTAAAATTCGTACATAAGCATGAAAGACAAGCTCTCTTAGAATCCTGGCTTGCCATTTGTAAAAAATCTTGAGAAAATGAGAAAAAAATGAAAACAACTTAACGTTCAAAAACTACTGCCCGTGAAACTTGACTCTAAACCTTTGAACCTTTCCACATCTGAGACTGAAAGCCAGCTAGAGCTAAAAGATGAAATAGACTGCAATTCCACAACTACGTTAGTTGAACTATCCTCACCTTTGGTTTCTGATAAACCTCAGAAGCAGCAAACGCCACTAGTCATTTTCGCCACAACCTTTGTGACCATCTTTCTGGCGGAAATTGGTGACAAGACACAGCTATCTACCCTGTTGATGAGCGCACAATCACAATCTCCATGGGTCGTGTTTTTGGGATCAGCCGCTGCACTGATCACGACTAGTTTATTAGGTGTGATGTTAGGGAGTTGGATCGCTAGCAAACTCTCACCGAAAACTATAGAAAAAGCATCAGGGATTATGCTGCTGCTAATTTCCCTAATGCTATTTTGGGACGTAGCCCAATTTTGAATTTTGAATGCGTGAATTTTGAATGCGTGAATTTGTTAACTATGGATTGGCATCTTTTAGGATTAAGCTTTATTACGGTTTTTCTGTCAGAATTGGGTGATAAAAGTCAGTTAGCGGCAATTGCGCTTTCAGGTCGTTGTCAATCTCCGCGTGCAGTCTTTTTTGGTACGGCTGGCGCACTGCTTTTGACTAGCTTTTTAGGAGCGTTAGCGGGAGGAGCAGTGTCAGAGATACTACCCACAAGGTTGTTGAAAGCTATTGCTGCCGTGGGATTTGCCATACTCGCAGTACGCCTGTTATTTCTTAACAATGAGGAAGCTTCGCTGGAAGCTGATGAATGATGATATATGAAGTTTTTTATCATTCATAATTCATCATTCCTCATTCATGATTCAACGCCGCCAACACCACCCCAAAAGTGTGCCACCTACCAATAGCTTGACTGCTTCCAAAATCCAGTAACCACCATGCAGTATATTCATACTTGCTGGAGTTTCAGCAGTTGCCTGAAATAGGTTCAAATTGAGTCCTATGGCAGACATTTGCGGAGTTAACTGGTAGGTGTCAATTAAAGCTATCGCGAGCAGTAGCACGGACGAAATAATTGCACCGCGACGCCAGTTAGATTGGCTGTTGCACAGAGCTAACACACTGGCTAAGACTAAGCCAGCAGACAATAATTCAATACGATTAAAATTCCAGAAAAGGACATAGCCGGCTGTTGCAAAACTGGATTGAGTCATCATGCCAGAAATATAAAGGCTAGGCATAATTACCCAGTCAAGAAATAGGCTAGCACTCAGCCAAAAGCCTAAGGTTAATACGGCAATAGTCTGCCAAATCGGTCGCTTGAGTTCGACGCTAGAAACTGAGTTCATATTTTTGAATAATTGCGTATCTTTAATATCTTCAGTTTCTAACGTAACAAAGCACTATGACAACAGATGTCAATTATCTTTTACAAATTTATTATCACTTTGCAAAGCGATTTCGGTTTTTTTGACAAAATTACAGTTCTTTCTTAAGAAATATCAATAAATTTTAAGATCTATAAAAAATAAGGTTTGATAAACAACGTAGAGCACAGAAAAGTCAATTGTAAAATCAAGTCATAGGGCAAGTTTGCCACCTGTGATAGCTCCTGTGGATACAGAACAATGCGTATAGCACTTTTATTAGGTACGGCGATCGCTTGTACAGCAGTCCTCAGCGGATACACTGCGGATTTGAGCCAAGCAGTTCAGTTACGAGATGGTAAAGTCTATTTTGTCCAACCGCCGCAACTGGTAAGTGCAGTGACGACCTACAAGGATACTTATATATGGGGCGCAACGTATTACTTTACTATTAGCCTGCCAGAAAATGCTGGAGAACCGCTGCAAAGAATAACAATTAACCAGCATGAGGGAGTAGATCGTGTACGCTTTGACTTGGAAGACACTTCCGCTTTTGAAGGAACGGATTCTAACAAAGGTCAAAAACTTGCCTTGAAAGATGTGACAAGCGATCGCAAAACGAAAACACTATCACTCACATTTGATCCGCCAGTCTCTCCAGGTAGAACCATCACACTTGCTCTCAAGCCAGTGCAGAACCCGACAGTTGCTGGCGTATATTTATTTGGAGTCACGGCGTTTCCGGCGGGAGAGCAAGCTCATGGTCAATTTCTCGGCTATGGAAGATTACACTTTTACAATTTTGGTCCTAGGTCTTTTTAGAAGGGTCGCAATTTTAACGGAGTGGTACAAACTCAGCCTGCTCTATCAATCAATACAGTTCAGTTAGAGTTAAAAACCTGATTTTGCGTAGGTTGGGTTGAGGAACGAAACCCAACATTCTCGCGGCTTTGTTGGGTTTCACTTCGTTCAACCCAACCTACGATTATCCTTAACTAAGTGTCTCAAAGAGCAAGCAGATCCGACAACCGCTTTCCAACAGTATGAGTCAGAGCGGTTTCCTCGTACAAAGTTGATCGTTGAGCAGTCCTTACGAGCAGGGAAAATGGGTGAATTGAATAATCCTTTTGGTGTGGTACTACGAAACACGTTTATGAAGCTCATGGGAGCAACCATCAGCAACAGCTTCAAGTCGCTCCATGCTTACAGAGCGTGAGCGAAAGCAGATGAGCTTCAAGTGCTTTCCCCACTGACAAAGGCACATTCAAAACAAATATTAGCCTGCATTCAACTGATGTTTGTCAATGTGGGAGTTAGTTGAAGATTGAACAGAGGTAGGTGTTTTCAAGATAACGCCATCAATTAACCCATAAACCTTTGCTTCTTCAGCACTCATGAAAAAGTCACGGTCTGAATCACGTTCAATCTTCTCTAATGATTGACCAGTATTCTCAGCCAGTATCCTGTTGATTGTTGCTTTAGTACGTAAAATTTCTTTAGCTGCAACCTCAATATCAGTAGCCACTCCCTGAGCGCCTCCTGAAGGTTGATGAATCATAATTCGAGCATTTGGTAGAGCATATCTTTTGCTTTTTGTACCCGAAGAAAGTAAGAATGCTCCCATTGAAGCCGCAAAACCAACACAGACAGTGCAAACATCTGCACGAATTTGATTCATTGTATCGTAAACAGCCATTCCTGCTGTGACTGAACCTCCAGGACTATTGATGTACAAAAAGATATCTCGCTCTGGGTCATCAGCATCAAGAAATAATAACTGTGCAACTATCAAATTTGCTGTTTCATCTGTCACTTCACTCTTCAAAAAAACAATTCTCTCTGCAAGTAAACGCGAATAAATATCAAAGGCTCTGTCTCCTTTATCAGATGGCTGAACAACAATTGGAATAGTGAATTGAGAAGAAATATTCATGTCTTCTGTCTCCTAAAAAATAGAAAATTGTAAATGACCTAATTTGCTCTCAGGCTGGAAGCCTGGAGCTACAAAAGAACAAAGCCAACCTCTG
>JAAUSC010000203.1 GCA_012031965.1 Scytonema sp. RU_4_4 | reverse complement strand
TTTAGAGGAAGTCAAACAGGACAGTTGAGATTCTACCGGAGGCGATCGCCTTCGGACTAAGATGTAAAACTGTGATTGCATACCATTTCTTTATGATAGCTTGCGTGGCGTAGCCATAGATGCGCCTAATTAGCCTACGGTGGTACAGAGAAGTCCGGATAAGGGTTTTCCCGCCATAGGGAACTGAGCGCAAAGCGCACGCTGCGCGAACGGAGCTTTGTTTGTAACGTTATAAGCGCTCCCGTTGTTGACGAGTTGATTGGGACGATTGATTATGCTATGGAATTGCAATTCTTTGAAATAGGGAGCATCCCAAATGTGTAAATTCTGCATGAAGGACAATTCCTTGAAATTGACCTGGAAACTTTAATTCCAGCAAATGCTTTGGATATTAAGCTTAAGATAAACGGTTACTATGAAATTATTCCAGATAACAATATTTCAAGGAATTAGACATTTCTCAGGCGTGTAAGATTTCCTATTTTCTCTTCCCGTGTTTTCCCTGCTCAAGAACTGCTGCCATAATGGGTAATCTTTGGAATGATAATAAGGACACAAAGTTACTGTGTCCCTACTCTTTTTACACCGACGCCGCCACTTTCTCCAACAACCCCTGGAACAACCTCAACCCATCATTACCGCCCAGCATCGGGTCAGACGCCCTCTCTGGATGCGGCATCATTCCCAACACATTTCCTTGACGATTGCAAATCCCGGCTATGTTGTTCACTGAGCCGTTAGGATTATCTCCCTCATAGCGAAATAGGACTTGACCGTTATTTTCAATCTCTGATAATGTGGAATCATCTGCATAAAATCGCCCCTCTCCGTGGGCGATGGGCAAAGTAATCATTTCACCTTTTTGATAACCTTGCGTCCACTGAAGGTCTGTGCGCTCAACCTTAACAGGAACGCGATCGCATATAAAATGCAAATCCCGATTTTTGATCAACGCTCCTGGTAGCAGCCCTGCCTCAGTCAATACTTGGAAGCCATTGCAAATACCGAGGACAAATTTGCCCTTTTGAGCGTGTTCTACGACTTGTTGCATCACAGGTGAAAACCGAGCGATCGCGCCACAGCGTAAATAATCCCCGTAGCTAAAGCCACCTGGTACAATGATGATCTCCACATCAGAAATATCAGTTTCTTGATGCCAAATCATGCGAGTTGGTTGCCTCAACAACTCTGTTGTTACGTAAGCAACATCGCGATCGCAATTAGAACCCGGAAAAACAACAACCCC
Organism: Scytonema sp. RU_4_4; assembly: GCA_012031965.1. Taxonomy (GTDB): domain Bacteria; phylum Cyanobacteriota; class Cyanobacteriia; order Cyanobacteriales; family Nostocaceae; genus Brasilonema. The sequence continues at coordinate 11,553 of JAAUSC010000203.1, read as the reverse complement.
AAATTTCATGTTATTCGTCATTAGTCATTATTAACAGTACACTTGTGTACAGTTATCAGTTAAATCCTCATCAATGAATGGGCGGAGATTTAATAAGGAGGAAAATTTGTTTCTCTGGGTCAATCAATTGAGGGGCTTGTACCCTGACAGTCTGTACTGATAACTGATAACCGATTTGGTCATGAGTCATTCGAGCTTATCAAACGAAAGACAAAAGACTAATGACTCTGAAGAAGCAAATCAATACACTCCCGTCTGTGACTCAACTTCTATCAAATCAAAGCGATAATTTTCGATCACTGGATTTGCAAGCATTTGGTCACACATCCGATCCAAGTTCTGACGGGCTGTACTTTCATCAGTTGAGATGAGAGTTATTTCAATGTACTTGCCAATCCGCACTTGCTCAACATGAGCGTATCCCAGTTGCTGCAACCCAGATTTTACTGCTACTCCAGCGGGGTCCAGAACTGAAGGACGAAGAGTGACAAAAATTTTGGCTAGATACTTCCTTTGCACTGGTTTTTGCTGAATACTGCTAAGCTCATACTATATCTTTATGTCCCAATTAGGCGACAATTTAGATCACAAGTCATTAGAGTTCAGCCAAAAGCTCACCAAGATAATATCTTAAAAATCAAATTTTCCAAATAAAATAAATGTTTTGTTACTATACTTGTTGTCTATGAGAGTCATACGCACCCGCAGCCAAGAGCGTATTCTAAACTTGCTCAAAACCGTTAAACAAGGCATTTCCGCCCAGGATATTTATGTGGAATTACGTAACCGTAACCAAAGCATGGGTTTGGCGACAGTTTACCGCTCATTAGAATCCTTAAAGCTTGAAGGTATGGTGCAAGTACGGACATTAGCTAACGGTGAAGCCCTCTATAATTTAGCGCAGCAAGACAAGCACCACCTGACTTGTCTACAGTGCGGTGCTTCCATCCCGATTAATCAATGTCCCGTCCATGACCTAGAGGATCAGCTGCAATCTAAACATAAATTCAAGATTTTTTACCACACTCTAGAATTTTTCGGTCTGTGTAGGCAATGTCAGTTAGCTCAAGCTGCTGATTAGCACTCTTTTCTGACAGCTACTAAAACCTAACTACAGGCTTTGACTCCTCCCGTAGAAAGCTAATGGGATTCTAAGCAGATGCTACGTGGCGGGTTGAAACCACACCATGTAGCGCTCTTTTAGCTGGACAAAGAAAGTTCTTTGGGGGGTGAGTCAAAGCGCCCGTGAACACTCTGCTTAAATCAAGTTCAAGCATTGTGCGAACTAAAGCGTATGCTGTTGGCAGCACCATTGCAGGATGAGTTAGAACGATCCGGAATCCTGTGGGCGATCGCTGTATTGAATAAGGTCTTGTGCAATTTGGCATTAAGTAGATCAATGACATATGAAAAACAGCTAACCCAGGAAGAAGTGATTCGGATGTTAGCGCAAATTGAGCAAATGGTTGAGGGATTCCCGGAACTACCAGAAGCAACAAAAGAAAAGTCACTCAGGTATTTGGGAGCCGCCAAGGAAGAAGCTCAATCTGACGAACCGGATAAGCACTTAGCAGCCGGAAATCTTAAACGCATGGCTGAAACTCTCAAAACCACAAGCGAAACCATCGCAAGCACTAAGACTCTTTGGGAAAATGTCAAACCAGTTCTGCAAGAACTACCCATTTGGTTCGGTGTTGCTAAAAGTTTCTTTGGTTTCTAGTAATACCAGTTTATGAATCAGCCAAAGCCTCCTAACGCAAATTCACAACCTGCACCTGAGCCAAATATTTTACAGCAGGCTGATGGCTCTACATTAAATGGTGGCATGCAGGCGGTAATTGGTGATAACAATATCCAGATTGATGGTGATAGCAACGTTGTCACTTTAAATAAGACTGAGGTCACTTTAAATAAGACTGAGATTCTACAAATCTCTGTTGAGGAGATTAAGACACGGAAATTTCTAGAAACTTCGCCCTATAAAAGCTTAAATAAATTCGAGCCAGAAGACAAAGACCTCTTTTTTGGGCGTGACCAATTTTTGACAGGTTTAGTCAATGAACTAGAACACACTAACCTGATTTTGCTTTTGGGTGCTTCGGGAAGTGGCAAATCATCAGTTGTGCGGGCGGGGTTAATTCCCTGGCTCTCAGAAAAATGGGGGTCGCAGTTAGTTAAACTGATGTTTACCCCAGATATTGATCCCTTTGAATCTTTTTATGCCAGTTTACTTAGTAAATACAAGCAAACAGAAGCGCAAATTGCTCGTGTTGCTAAAGCTGACACCCTAACTCAGGTGGTGACGAAATTGAAGCAGTCTGAGTCTTATTGGTTGATCTTCATTGATCAGTTTGAGGAGTTGTTTACCACCACTGAACCCCAAAAGCGCGATCAGTTTCTTGCTAGCTTGGTGAAATTGAGTAAAACCAAGGAGCATTCCATCAGAACTATAGCGACGATGCGGGCTGATTTTCTCGACAAGTTAAGCCCCTATCCCCAACTCATCAAAGCTACAGATAAGCATCGTCCAATGATTGCAGAAATGCAACCCAATGAGTTGCGCTTAGCAATTGAGCAACCTGCTGCCCATCATGGCGTAGTATTTGAAACCGGGTTGGTAGAGGAAATTATTAAGGATATTCAAGGACAAGCAGGTTATCTACCATTATTACAGTATACTTTGAATCTCCTGTGGGAAACAGAAGTCAAAACTGGCAGTATCAATGACCGCACTTTGAATATCAGTACATACCGTGAGTTGGGTGGGGTTAGAGGTGCGCTTCAGCAACGGGTGAATAAAATTTATGAGGATTTATCCGCCCAGGAAAAAATTTCTACGCAGAGAATCTTCCTCAAACTTGTTGACATTGGTGGGGATGAAGACTCTGGTACTGAATGGAAGCCAGTTCGCAGACGGGCGTTACGCTCTGAGTTTAGCTCAGAGCTTGAGCAAGGTGTGTTGGTTAAGTTGATTAATAATAATTTGTTAGTGAGCGATCGCCCGTTGCAAGAGCGTGCGCTTTGCGCTCAGGGCGGTGGGCTAAAGCCCAATCGCCAACCACAAGCACAAGAATCTACCATAGAAATTACCCATGAAACGCTACTGACTTCTTGGACTAATCTAAATACTTGGATTAAGGAAAATCGTCAAGCTATAGCGCTGCGTAATCGACTCAATGATGATGTAACACGTTGGCAAGTCGGGAAAATAGAGGATGAGCTGTGGACTGGTTCCAAGTTGGAGCAGGTTTTAGAACTTAGAAAAGACTCGACCTTTCATCAAGTTTTGGGTGGGTTTAGTGAGGCAGCAAACCAATTTATTGATGCGAGTGTTGGATTGTATGCTCGCCGTAAAAAAGTAGAAACAATTCGCATTGGAATAGCGATTACTGGCTTAATAATTATCATTCTGGGTGCGGGATATGCTTACTTAAAAAACCAGAAACAACTATACCTTTATAATTCTTTGAGTGGCATCATTGAACCTAATGAGGCTGATATTTTACCAGATATGTTTACCAAAGCAAATGAGTACAGAAAAAAAGCAGATGAGCATGGCAGTCAAAAGGACTTAGAACGAGCATTCGCCTATTACCGTACTATTCAAGCACGAGCTTGTAATTTACTTCTACAAAAAGCTAATTTACTTGGAGAAGCTGATTGCTCTCCTCAAACAATTAAACTAGGAAATGAAAAAAAAATACAAAACTTAGCAGATGAATCTGAAAAATCTAGAGTAGAAATGATTCATAAATATTTAATCACCACTAAACTTCAAGATCATCTTAATCAGAGGGATTTTGGAGAATGGCAGCAAAACACTGGTCCCAGTGATGGAGAAAACCAGTATTCAGGTGCTAGGCGAGTAGTTTATGGAATTCTCACAGGACGACTCAATACTGGAGCAGATTTAAATAGAGATGAGCAAGTTAACACTTTGGAAGAAGTCAGATTGCTGCCATGCGAAACAATAAATGAAATAGAAGAATTATGGGGACGTGCTATGAAAACGAACTGTAATAGAGACAATTTAGAAGAGTCATGTATCACAGGTGAAATACTACTGAGAGTAAGTAACATGCCTCTTAAACCTGCTAGAGATAGGTTATTAAAATGCATTAATTAAGAAAAGTTTGATATTTCAGTAAAATCATCTAAAAGTCAAAAAATATTCACTGTTGAAGAAAAAGGAATACTATGAAAAAAAATCACATCTCTAGAGGGTTAATTCCTACTTATATATTTTTTTTACTTTCTATCTATGCTCTACTAACTTACTCTGAAAGCTATGCTGAAAATGTAATCGTAAAGCCCGTAAAGGCAGTTGTAACTAAATTAGGTAATGGTAAACTTGTACTGTTAGATAGGAGTAATAAAGAATCATCGAATTTCACCGGACCCGAAAGAAGCAGAACACTCGAACCTAAAGGTAAGGGTTTAGTAGTGCCGCCAAAGGCTCCTTCTGGTAGTAGTGAAGGTTATACGATGGCCAACATAGAATTTAAAGACAAAACAGAAAAAACGATTCCAAAGCCAATAGCACACGTTCGTCCTACCTCTTATAAGGCTATTTATTGGTTTCCTTGCCGTGCTGCTGCAGGAGAGTTTATTTTCGCTTGGCTCGAGGTGCAGAACGCGGACACAAATAAGAAGCCATTCTGTCCTCAAATAGATGTAGGAACAGGAAGAATAAATTTAAATTCTCAATTTGATCAAACTCAAAGCAACTATGCATCTAAGATGACTAAAGGTTTTCTAAAAACCATAACCGATTCATTTCCTCGCTATAGCCAAAATCTTACCTCTCCCTCCAGAATTTTTATTTCTCCAGTAGGAAATGGAACAATTATAGTAGACGTAAGTTCATCTGAAGACAACATTACAGTTAATGCTTTAGTTGGAGATGTAACTATACAATCTGCTGAACAACCTAATGGGTTTATTTTGCAGCAGGGACTTAGCTACAGTAGCAGTAGCGGAAGAACCCAAAATATCAATCCTGCCGATATACCCAGATCATCTATTGAAGCTTTTTTAAATCCTAATAATTGGTCCCAATCTGTTGCTGCTCAAATCCAAGAACTCCAAAAAGAACCAAATTTAGCACAATGGCAAAATCAACCAACGCCAAGACGCGAAGTTCCTCGATAAATCTGTGATAGTACACAATTAAGTATTTCGTACTTGATTAAATTATTTCAACTTTCCACTTTATAGAGAACAACGATGAAACAAAATATTGCTAGTATTTTTTGTCTACTAGGAATTGGTACATTTGTAACTTGCTTATCCATAGAGCAAGAAACTTATGCTCAACCACCTGTACGAAAAAACTCTACTGATGTTCTTAAATCAGATTGGGAGGGAACATGGAAATGTAATTTAGATGGTCGGCAGGCTACAGTAGAGTTTACATACGACCCTAGTAGTAATAGAGTATATGGAAATGTTAGTGATAGCAATGGACCAACGTTACCCTTGGGTGAAAGAAAATTAAAGAAATCTGATCTTGTCAGTTCTCGTCGAGATCATATGTTGCCTTTACGCTATAACTCAGAAGTGGATTGGATGCTAATGATGCACACTTGGGATCGCAATTATGCCAGTGGATATACATATTGGCAAGGCATGCCTTTTGGCTTCCAGTGCAAAAAATCCCCCTAAACTGTGACAAAAAGTGGGGGAGATGAGGGGGATGGGGGAGAGATTTCTAATTTTGAATTTTGTTAGCGCAGCGGGACGCAGTCCCGGATTGAATTTTGAATTGATTTGTCCCCCACTCGCCTCATTCTAACTAGAGTGATAATTATTCCCTGGAGGCACTTCCCCAGTATATGGGAGATTTGAGTCAGTCTGACCATCTGAGACAATGGAGCGTATACCCTCCAAGGTAGCAGGTATCGTGCGCGGGTCCATAAACATAACCTTGCTACTATCGCTTTTGCCAATTGTCGCACCCATATCTAGGTAACCCAAGGCAAACAGAACTTCCAAAGCTTGATGAGCAACAGGGTTTGTTTGGATTTTCTGGGCAATAATATCGGCAGATTCAGCGATCGCCTGTGCTTTCAGAATCTGCTGCTGGCGTTCAGCTTGTGCTTTGAGAACGATTGCTTTTTGTTCAGCTTCTGCTTGCAAAATGACCGCTTTTTGACGAGCTTCTGCGTCTAGAACTTGGGCGTCAGCTTTACCTCTGGCGCTATTGACGGCTGATTCGCGATCGCCTTCGGAAGTTAAAATTGCTGCCCGTTTGCGGCGTTCGGCTGACATTTGCAATTCCATCGACTCCCTGACGGCTTGTGAAGGAATAATATCTCGCAGTTCCACCCGCGTCACTTTCACGCCCCAAGGGTCAGTTGCAACATCCAAGTCATGCAATAAAGTTTCATTAATTTGAGAACGGGCGGTAAAGGTTTCATCCAATTCCAATTTGCCCATTTCGGCACGAATTTGAGTCAACACCAAATTAACCATCGCCGCTTGGAGATTTTCCACTTTGTAGTAAGCCTTCTCCATATCCATAATGCGCCAGTAAACTACCGCATCAGCGGTAATTGACACATTATCACGGGTAATGCATTGTTGAGGTGGGATATCTAAAACTTTTTCTCGGATAGTTCCGCGGTAGACAACCCGATCAAAAAAGGGAAAGACAAAGTTCAGTCCTGGTTCTAACTTTTTGTTATAGCTTCCTAGGCGTTCCACCAAAGCTTCATTACCCTGATTCACAACTTTCACAGAGCCTGCTATAGCAGAACCGCCTAGAGCAAGAAATACAAGTAAAAAAAACTGTTCCATAATGAATTTTCCAAATTTTTAAGCCAAATTTTTAAGAAGAATTACGAGTGCAATAAATTCTCTGGCATCACAATTAAGGTGGTACCTTCGCGTCTTGTGACGTAAACTCTTTGATTCGCTGGTATGCTGAGTTTCTCGTCATCACAACGTGCTCGCCAAGAATTTCCCTCGTACAGCACTCTTCCTGGTTTTCCGGCTGGAATCTCAGTTAAAGTTTCGGCTATAATTGCATGCTGAATTTTCGCTGTGCGTCGTGGTAAAGTCACAAACCGACGGGAAAGTATGATGAGGGCTGTGGAAAGCAATAACCAAACCACAACTTGTAGCCATAACTTGCCCAAAATTATTTGAGACAAAAACGCCACGATCAGAGCGCTAATTCCCATCATGAAGGCAACAAAAGCTGTTGGTAGCAACAGTTCCATCAAACATAGAGCTGAGCCTGCTAACAGCCAGATTAAAGTAGTACTTGGCATAACGCCGTCCTAGACGATAGACTCACGCCGTCAATGCATTTTTGTGATTAGATACACTCATGTGTTGACTGTTTCCAGAAAGAAAAACTTCATTTTCTACGGTAAATTTTGATGACTTTTATTAACAATGCTTAACAGCAAGAACGTAATTCCAGTCTATTCTGGACTTTTGGTATTTGGCAGCAAAATTTAATCGAAATTAACCCATCTATTTATCTAAAAATCCCCACTCGCATGATTTCAACTCAGCAGATAATTTCTTGCACAAATCCTAGCTGTACTCAACCTATGAATTCTGTAGGAGATAGTGTTTGTGCAAGTTGTCACACTCCCTTAGTTTACCGCTACCTTTGGACAACTGGCTCATCAGTCGCCAAAATCCAACCTGGAGAAAATGTAGCAAATAGGTATGAGGTTATTACCCCTCATATTTGGCTAGATACTCAGCCAGGACTATTGCCAAACATCCCTGAAGAATTGTCAAAAGAAATCGTGTCTTATCTGCGGTTATATCAACACAGATTACACATTCCGCAGGCATATGGTTTTGCTCACGATGATATTCTCTTACTGGAAAATGTGCCGATAGATGAGACAGGAAATCTCTACCCAGGGATAACAGACGCATGGGAGCAAGCAAAAGCGGTACGACAAGTTTACTGGTTATGGCAAATTCTCCAGTTATGGACACCACTATCAGAGTTGGGAGTCGCTGGTAGTTTGCTCATTCCAGATAATTTGCGCGTACAAGGTTGGTGTGTGCGACTGTTGGAACTTGTAAAGATGCCTCATAACGTATCTTTACAACAGTTGGGTGAATGTTGGCAACCTTGGGTAGCTACTGCAAAGACACCAGTTGCACAAGAACTGAAAAACATAGTCCAGCAGATGCGTAGTGAGGAAGCAAATTTAGATGCTATTGCCACTCAACTCAATATTTTACTCCTATCATCTGCAGCAGATTTGCCATTAACCCTAGAAGTGGCAGGAGCAACAGATTCTGGCGTACAACAAACGCAAAATGAAGACACTTGCTACCCCACTGACGCTAGCAATCCTGATGATTCATTATTACCACGAATGTCTATTGTTTGTGATGGTATTGGTGGACATGAGGGCGGCGAGGTTGCAAGTCTCCTCGCAGTAGAGTCCTTAAAGTTGCAACTTCGCGCCTTACTCACAGAGGTGAAAGAACAAGCAGACATTTTACCGCCGGATTTGATCCAAAAACAACTAGAAGCAAGTTTGCGGATTGTCAATAACGTCATTTGTAACTGTAATGATGAGCAGAAACGCGAAGGTACCCAACGCATGGGGACAACACTCGTGATGGCGATGCAATTACCGCAAAGCATCAAAACTCACTCTGGGATTCCATCACAAAATACACATGAACTTTACTTAGCTAATGTAGGTGATAGCCGTGCCTACTGGATGACGCAAAACTACTGTCAGCTTTTGACAATAGATAATGATGTCGCAGGGCGGGAGGTTCGCTATGCTCGCAGTCTGTATCGAAAAGCACTACAACGCCCAGACGCAACTGCCCTAACTCAAGCATTGGGTACAAAAGATGGTGAATTTCTGCGTTCTTCGGTTCAGCGATTTATTTTAGAAGAAGACGGTATATTACTGTTGTGTTCTGATGGTTTGAGCGACAACGACTTGGTAGAACACTCTTGGCAAGATTTCACTGTACCTGTCTTACAAGGTACACTTTCCTTAGAAGATGCTGTCCGCAAATGGATTGAATTGGCAAACCAGAAAAATGCTCAGGATAATATATCAGTGGTTTTGACCCATTGTCGCGTTTCCCCAGAGCCTACAGTGTCATTGGTTCCCGTCTTACGACCTGTAGAAGTCACTGCAGAAATAATAGTAGCAGAACAAGAAGAACTGGAACAACAATCTAATTTGGCACCAAGTTCTCAAGCACTTCTGAATTTGCTTGTTTCAGAACCATCTGCAATAGACGAAAGCCAAACTCCTGTGAAACGTAAAGGATGGCGAAAGTGGTGGTTCTTGTTTGGGGGGTTCTTGGTTTTGCTTGTAGGTGGTACAAGTTTAGGATTGTTTGCTTGGTGGCGACTGAATCCTCAAACATTCCAGCAGGCGTGTCAGCGACTTCCCCAAAAAGTGCAGCAAGTGTGTCCACCGCAGAAGTAAACTCCTAAGAAGCACATTTTAGAACCCTTATACAGCAAGGCATTTGGAAAGCTAATTAAAATGTGCTTCTTTCATTTTTGCGAGGAGGCTTAATACTTTTGACTTTTGACTTTTGACTTTTGACTTCCCCCTCGTGGGGCGCTCACATCTTGCACCTGGAAAAATAGATGTCAAAACCACAACTACGTGCGAGAGGAATTAATCGCTCGATATCAAGTAAAAGAAAAGACACAACTATTTGAGGAAAAAATGTTTCTCTTGCTGTTTGATCTGCCCCTTGCGCTTCCAAGAATAATCCCAGCATTGCTTCAAGATTATCTTTCTGGTACTGCGTGGGCATCAATTCTTTGAGGGTATAGACTAGTTCTTGGGCGTATCCAAGCATTGTTCTTGCTTTATTTGATTAGATATTTCACGCCCTTTTTCTCATATTTTCTGCTATCAAAGCAAATTCAAACTCCAGAATTGAAATTTTGAAATTAGTGAGCGATAGCTAGCCCCTAAGGGGGCGCTGCGCAAACGCTGCTACCTAAGCGCAAAGCGCACGCTACGCTAACGGCAGATCGCACTATGGGATGATGCAAAGTATAATCTGTGCATCTTAATGCCTTTTGCGACTACATGTGTAATATTACGTTAACTATTAGTTAAAATTATAACTCAAATATACTAACTTAGCTCTCTTCCTGTACCGTCACATTTTAGTACTCTTTATTTGCCTTTTACGGGTTTGTTCGGTCAGGTGCAAGATGTGAGCGCCCAACTAGCGGCTTACGCCACTAGCAATATATGAAAGAAGCACATTTTTCGGGATCTTTAAAACCCTTGCTGTATCAGGATTCTAAAATGTGCATCTTAGGAGCAGCCCCACGGGCGGCGCGCCACCCGCTACGAATGGAAAAAACACTCTTTTCCCTTACACCCCTACACCCTTACACCCCTGTGTTTCTTGAGAGAAAACAGGTTTTGATACCACTGGCAAAATTCGTCCACGAATTTGACTGTTTTTACGGGTAGACGAGGCTCTACCATTCTCTGTGTCTTGGTTCTAGCGTTTGTTCATTCTTATACTACCGCGAAAGTGACACAAGAGGGATAGCATAGTACACAATTTAAAGCTAACAAACGAAGGTTTTGTGTAGTTTGTAGCTAGTTTCCTAACGTGATGGCGATTTTTTCTGTATTGCTTGGGCTATTGTCCCCTGCCCACAACCAGGAGTATCGCCCTCATGCTTGAGACTCATGAAGAGTGTCTTGTTTGTCTGGAAAAATTCGCTGGAATGGGACTCCGACCTGTCCATACTGTGATTCAGTTAAAGCAACAAAGTATAAGAATGAACGGAGATACCGTTGTAATAGTTGCTTTACTTCGTATAGTGTTACAGTTGGTACTATTTTTCATAAAACTCATGTGGATTTACACAAATGGTTTCGAGCTATCTTGCTGCTTTGCAAGGTAAATTGTGACATTAGTGTTCGCAAGCTTGCTCAGGAAATTCAGGTCAACCGAGCAACCGCATCTCGGATTGTTAATCAAGTGCTAAACGTACCTCCTGAGCAAATAGAGATTTTGAAAGAAATTGTTCTCGCCCAATCAATAACTGAGTGATCCTCTAGTGGAAGTTTTGTCTTTTGGCTTTCTAATTTCTCTAAAAGATCTTTCAATTGTGCCTCCGTTAAATTTTCTGTCTGAGCAAGTTTTTGTCGGAGTACTTCGATCAATAATCGTTTGTTTATAAAGTACTTCTCCTTGCATAGAAATGCTGTACCGCTAACTATGCCAATTCACTAGTTCTGATGCACTAGTTGGACTTTAAATTGTTTTGAAAATGCGAAATAACTAGTTTTTGATGGGCGAATCAATGAGCTTCTCTAAAAATTTGACTGGTGAGACAATGATGATATGAATGTCATAATTTCCGACGAAATCCTCCAAGCATCCGGACTTACCTCTAGTGAGTTTCGTCAAGAGATGGCATTATATCCCTCTTCTGAGAAACTCATTGCGCCAAAACTAAAGGCTAAAACCACCAAAAATCGTTAAAGTTTATGGGCAATGGAAACTTGCAGGCATAACAAAACCTTCTAGAGTCAATATCAACTCTAGAATCAA
>JAAUSC010000036.1 GCA_012031965.1 Scytonema sp. RU_4_4 | reverse complement strand
CCAGCTATCAACAAGCTACAATACCTCATGACCATCTGGAATGGTTTAAAGCTTTACCTACATATCTCGTAGTTAGGAGATATTTTGTTGGCTCATGCTGGTGTTGATCCCTCAATTCCTTTGGCAGAACAAACTGCTGAACAGCTTTGCTGGGTGCGTGACAAATTTCACAGTATGCAAAACCATATCTCCCTGATAAGCTGATTATTGTTGGTCATACCATCACCTTTACTTTACCTGGGGTAAATCCTGGTAAACTAGCGCAAGGACAAGGATGGTTGGATATTGATACAGGCGCATATCATCCCCGAAGTGGCTGGCTAACAGGAGTAGACATTACAAATCAACTCGTTTATCAGGTAAATGTCTATGATCGTCGTCTCCGTACCTTACTTCTAAAGGAAGCAGTGACAACTGTCAATCCAGCTAGAGTTGAGGTTGGACGTTGCAATAAGCAACGAGTGTAGTAGAAGATGGGGACAAGAGGAATCACTCCTTTGGGGAATTCAAAATGCACGCATTAGCAATCTGGAGACATTAAAGACCCCGCCAAGAAATCTGGGGGCTTGAATACCATTGCTCCAACCCAAATTAAAATCCAAAATTCAGATCATTCAAAATTTTTCAATTCCAAATTCAATCCGGAAGAAAACTATTGAGATCAAGCAGTCTAGTGTTTAGAAGCATACCTTCTTATATGCGCGACAGCTTATGAGTTATCTCAGCAGTGCTTTGATGTTAGCCTGATAATTAGAACTATCCAAACCGGCACTCCCAGTTCTAGGTTGGTCGTTGATAGCACTCTGCAAAGCTTTGATGCGATCGCCTGTTGCAGGATGGGTATTTAAAAATGTGGGAGCGTTAGAACCTTTTTTGAGTAGCTTTTGCATGAAGGAAACCATTGCTGATGGAGCATAACCAGAGCGTGTTAGAGTTCTTAATCCCCTGCTATCAGCATCATATTCATCTCCCCGACTACGGGGACGGTTGAGAGCTAATTCTACACCAATCGACACGGCTTGGCTACGATCCAACCCAGCGGCTGATGCTAAACCACTTGCAAGTGCTTTTTGTCGCATCTGTTTGACAAGGTGTTTCCCACCAATATGACCAATTTCGTGTGCGATCACACTTGCTAGTTCCGCTTCATTGTCTGCGGTTTTCAGTAAGCCTGTGTTAACATACACAAAACCTCCCAAGGTGGCAAAAGCATTAATACTGTTATCGTTAACGACTTGGAAGGTATAAGGAAGGTCAGGGCGATCGCTATTCGCTACTAGACGCTGACCAATTTGTTCGACATAACGATTAACCGCTGAATTGCGGTAAAGCCGAACTTGACTGCTCACCAACTGGTCATTCATCTGTTTGCCAAGATCAACTTCCTGACGAGGAGATACATTAGACAACTGAATAACCTGGACTCCCTGAAGAATAAAAGGTAACAATCGTTGTGCATCAATAGCCCTTGCTGTCAAGGGTGTAATAAAGCATATTGTTGTAGCAATAATTACGGAAACTAATGGGTAAAACCAAGGTTTTCGAGAAAAACGGGGATTTATAGAAAAGCATTTCCTATTCATCATAAATCCGGTTTGAAAAGAGTTTGGGGGAATGTAAAACTATGAGACGGATTCATAGTCCTATAAGTTGCATTCTAAACCCTTTGTTCAGACCAGTCCTGTACCGAAGGCATATCTTCTTGGGCGACAGCAACTTAGAATGACCAAAAAGTCCATCCAAAATTAGGAAGTTGTGATACACTGTCGCATGACCGTGACGCCCAACCACATTCACTGCTAACGCAGTAAGCAAAAATGCTCTGTCTCTAATAAACAATACTGTTATAATCAGTAACTTTGCTCTTATTTGGAAAGATTTGTTATGGCTATTTTAGACTCCAAAGGTCGTTTATTCGGTAAAATTAACATCCTCGATTTAGGTGCTGCACTCGTCATTCTGCTTGTGATACTTGGCATCTTTGTCTTCCCTGGCGGTGGTTCCGTTGCTCAAGTTGGTAGTAAAACAGTACCTATCGAAGTAGACTTAGTTGTTAGGGGATTAAATGTACTCGATACAAAACAGTTATACACACAAGGATTTGAAAAAGGCGGGAAAACTAAAGTTATTATCCGCAATCAACCTTATGGTCAAATTGATATTAAATCTGTGCAAGAGTTACCCAGAACTGTATTAGTTCCTCAACCTAATGGTTCAGTTAAAGAATTGCCAGAACCAGACAGAGCAAACAACTTTAGTAAAGATTTACGTTTAACTGTAGCAGGCAAAGCAAAAATCACTGACGAAGGACCAGTTCTAGGTAACAGTAAAGTAAAAATTGGAATGCCAATTGAATTAGATGGCTTCAACTACAACTTTAATGCTACCGTCATTGATGTCAGATTAAAAGAAAAATAGGTTATACGAAATCTAGACATGTCAAGAACCCCTGCACTTGAATGAAGTGCAGGGGTTCTCAGTTACCTGAAATCTTACACTAGGGTCAAAAACCGGGTTTCTTGAGAATGACACCACTTAAAAAGTTTAACTTTCCATTGAGAAACCCGGTTTTTTAGGTCTTGTTGAAAATAGTGCAAGATATGAATTACCAAATCATGAACTTAGCAAAGACAAAAATCTTCTGATTATTCATTAATATTTTTCCTCTACACTACGACAGTCGCCAAGGGCTAGGAACTCATGCGTCCCCGTCTTTGGCGACTGCGGAGCTCCGGGGAACGCTCCGTTGTAGCGACTGGCGTCAGGTTTTCCGGTAGTCGGTGCAAGTGACGTTTTCCCGATCTAGGCGACTGCGTAAGTCTTGCGGACAGGCTACGAATTGCGCGTAGCATCTTTGTACCTCATTCGGGAGGAGCTGACGCGCTTCGGCGCAGCCATACCCTAAGCATAGGACGCTCTGCCTAAGGCTGCTCTTTCATCTTTTTATTTTCCAGTTTCCCAATTTTTTTTTAATAGTTTGCCTACGCTTACAGATGAGATTCACACACTGCTCATTTCTACTTGTTCCTACTTCTAATGAAGTGTATGTAAAATCTACAGATTTGTTATGAAGATTTGATAATCTTTTTTCTACTTTGAAAGTCTTTTTTGCTTTTAGATATTCCTAAAATATATCCTTAATCTACAGTTTTATATTGGTCGCAGGTATAACTAAGGGGTGAGACCCCACGATAATTTTTTATGATACTCTATCAGAAACATCACTGATATAAGTAACCGTCCCGAAAAGTGTAAACAGTCATTGAATATATTAAGTAAGCTGGGGTGTCTTTATGCTGCTAACCGATGAACTAGTTTTTGTACTTAGAATTCTATGCAGCTTATCAAAATCAATAAATTTTTATGTAATCGATCATCTAACAGTTCTTTAGATAATGACAAAGCGGGGTGTCGTGGTAAAGCAGGCTAGTCTTCAATCGCAGACAAAGTCAACCATTGAAGACCATAAATTCTCTCTAAACGAATTTAATTTTGATTCTAAAAATCAAAATGAAGTTTCAGGTTCTTCGCAAGGTCAAGTGGGAAAAGTCGTTGACAGCGAAGTCGTCTCAGTACCTACCTGCATCTACTTAACTTTGGAAGATTTGAGATGTTTTCAAGCAGTGGAGCGACAGTATGAGCAATGGGGCATCATTTTTAACAATTGTATAGCCATACAGCCCTCAAACCCAGCATTTCCTAGCCACTCTGGTCTATTAGTGTTAATGGGAGCGCCTAAAAACGGATATTTAGAAGCAACCTTTCTGCGTCCTGTTCATTTTGTCAGTGCTTTTGTCACCAGTTCACAGCGGCTTGTACTTTCAGCGTACGGTCGCGATCGCCAACTGCTGACACAAACGGTACTACCAGGAGCAAATCTTGCTAATTCTGACTCTGTTGTACCTCCCAACACTTTATTATCCGTATCAGCAAACGAAATTCATCGTATTACCTTCTGCGCTTTTAATGGTCAATTCACCATTGATGACTTTAGTTTCTGTTATTAACAAGTCAATTTAAAAACTCGTGTGCAAAGTTGATGGAAGCCTTTGCTTTTATAAATGATGAATGACACAAGGATGATCCTCACGAGAAAGGATGCAATTGAAATCCACTAACCACTGACACTTAACTTTTTCGAGAAAGCCGCCCATCTTGAATTTGTGCGACGGGATGATTACACCTGCGAACTAGCTGTTCATCGTGAGTTGTCACAATCACTGTCACTCCAAAAGAGTTTAACTTTTGAAACATCTGGATCACTTGCCAGGAATTCTCTGGATCGAGATTTCCGGTTGGCTCATCAGCTAAAATGATAGGTGGCGTTCCCACTATTGCCCGTGCAATACCGACTCGTTGTTGCTCTCCACCAGAAAGGTGCTCTGGAAAGCAATCTGCTTTAGAATATAAACCCACCAGTTTCAAACTCGGTTCTAAACGCCGTTGAATTTCCTTACGCGTATATCCTTGAGCTTTGAGCACAACACTCACATTTTCCGCCACTGTCCGTCGAGGAATAAGCTTATAGTCTTGAAACACAACACCAATGCGTCGCCGAAAAAATGAGAGGCGATCGCCTCTCAAAGCTGTTACATTAGACTCATTAACAATCACATCTCCTTGTGTTGGTAACTCATCGCCATACAACAGTTTTAAAAGCGTGGATTTACCAGAGCCACTTGGTCCTGTAAGAAACAAAAATTCACCCTTTTTGACTTCTAAGTTTATATTTACAAGAGCATGACAGCCATTGGTATAGGTTTTTGACACAGAGCACAATTGCACCATAGCCGCGATATTACGATTATGCTGTTTTGTTTCGCTGTTTTGAGTCAGAACAAACTTGTCAGTTGGTTTTTGTGTGGTTAATACTACCATTGCTCAAGAAGAGTTTAAATTCTAGATTAGAGATTGAATACAGTCAGTATTCCCAGGCAAAATCTGATAATCTCATATCTTGTATTATTCTCAACAAGACCTAAAAAAACGGGTTTCTCAACGAAAAGTTAAGCTTTTTAAGTGGTGTCATTCTCAAGAAACCCGGTTTTTGACCCTGGTGCAAGATGTCAGATAATCTTGAATTCAAAAAAATTTTTTCGTTAGGACAAAATTTTTTGTGAGTAGCTAGTGGTAAACAACAAATACCAATCCTCTATAATGTTGCACTTTGTTTGCCCTCAAGCTTCCAGCCTGAGGCTACAATGTTCTGAGTTCTTCTTCAAGCTACACGTACCCCAAAGACTTGAAAAAATCGATAAACTAAAGCTTTCAAAGCAAACTCAGGCAAAGCCAACATTCTTCGCCAGCGCCAAGGTTCTTTATAAAGCCGATACAACCATTCCAAATTATTATCCCCCAACCAAGCAGGAGCGCGAGTTTTTATCCCCGACCAAATATCAAAACTCCCTCCAACACCAATCCATATTGCTTGAGGACACAAATGGCGGTTATTAGCTATCCATGACTCTTGACGTGGAACTCCCAAACCAACAAAAATCACTTGTGGCTGTAGTTGGGTAAGAGTTTGTCGCAATTGTTCTTCTTCTTGTTGTGAATGAAAGCCGGAGTGAGTACCGACTATAACCAAATTTGGAATTTGAGAAAGCCAAAACTCTGATGCTTTTGCGGCTACACCTGGCGCTCCTCCGTAGAAAAACACCTTTGTGTCAGTTCCTCTTTGTCCAACTTTTTGCAACAGTGTTTCTGCTAGTTCAATTCCAGGAGTTCTCTGGATTTTTTGCTGTAACAGCCATCGCAAGTACAGAACGACCCCTGCTCCATCTGGAACCACTAACTCAGCACTCTGTATGACCTTAGCTAGGGACGAATCCCGCTCTGCTTGCATGGTCATTTCTGCATTGAGCGTGACGACATGAGTCCCCATGCTCTTTTGCAAACGTTCTAGCAACCAGCCTGGATAGTCAGTTGTTACATGAACTGGTAGACCTAATACTGAAAACTTTCTAGGCAGCTCAGACATAGCCTATTCTTAATGAGCCTCACACTAACTACATAGATAGAACGATAGCTTATCCAATTGTTTCTAAAAGGATAATAGAGGAATTTTACAAACTTGCGACATCCTTAACTGTGCTAAATTTAGGGACGATAGCGTGAGACTTATGGTTCATGAGTCTCTCCATTAGTTAAACATATAGTATGCTCCCTCAATACTCACATAGCATACTTCCCCAACAAGTCACAAAATAGGCATGGCTTGTGTTATTTATTTAAGTGTTAGTTTACTCGCTATAGAAATTCAAGATGCAGAATAGAACTTTTCAATATCAGATACTCCTAACCAGGAGAAGCACTTATCATTTTTACTTTTATCATTGAAGCTAATGTTCAAGAAGGGGAGTTAGAAACTCTACAGTTTACTATTTTAACACATGAGCAGTGGAGGCTTCTAGGGCTACTATCTCATGAAATGTCTGCACTAAGGAGAAAATGCCTTTATGTGTTAGTCTAACTCAAAAAGCTCTCTTAATATTTTTCCACAGGCATCTTTAAACTGTATCTTCCGAGACTTTTTAGTAAACTCAATTTTACAACTTTTGAGTGTAAGGGCGGTAATAAACTATGGCTAAAATTCGTGTCGCTTTAATTGAAGATCATGACCTTACCCGTGTGGGTATTCGGACAGCGCTCCAGCAAAAGGAAGAAATTGAAGTTGTAGGGGAAGCGACCAATGCTGTCGAGGGTCTAAAAATGTTAAAAACACTACAACCAGATATTGCCATTGTAGATATTGGCTTACCAGACAAGGATGGGATTGAACTCACACGAGAAGTAAAATCTACAGCGAATGGAGAAGAGGTCGCAACAAGAGTATTGATTTTAACACTACGGGATAACAAAGAAGCGGTGTTAGCTGCCTTTGCAGCAGGAGCAGACTCTTACTGCATGAAGGATATTAGATTTGATAATTTACTTGAAGCAGTACGAGTCACTTATAACGGTAATGCTTGGATTGATCCTGCGATCGCCCGAATTGTATTGCAACAAGCTCAACAAAATCCACCACTACCCGAAGTCACACAATTAGACAATAAAACGAGTTCAGGGATGTCTGTTGATAGTAGCTTAGATGTGGAAAATCAACCGGGGCAGAACATAGATCCTTATACTTTAACAGAAAGGGAATTAGAAGTCTTGCAATTGATTGTAGAAGGTTGTAGTAATGCGGTCATTGCAGAAAGACTTTACATTACAGTAGGAACTGTAAAAACACACGTCCGAAATATTTTGAACAAGCTATGCGCCGATGACCGCACACAAGCAGCAGTCCGCGCATTACGTTCTGGACTGGTGGGATAGAGTTTATGTTAAGGTGTGGAAAACTCTGAGGGGATATTATCAGAATTTACATAACATTTTGAGAAATTAGAGAAATGATGGGTTTACAGTGGCTGAATTCTACTGACTTTTACTTTTTTAAGTATTTTTTAATAACTAGATGGAAACTGCAAATCATTGTCTTACCATCAAAGTCTTTGGAAAGTCAAACTAAATATGACTGAGATAGAGACAGGAAGGCTCAAGCTCATGGTGGTGGATGACGAGCCTGACAACCTACATTTACTCTACCGTACTTTTAGGCGAGATTTTGCGGTATATAAAGCAAATGATGCCCTCACAGCCCTAGACATTTTGGATAAAGAAGGTGAGATGGCTGTGATTATCTCTGACCAAAGAATGCCAGAGATGAATGGCACAGAATTTCTCGGTAGAACTGTAGAGCGTTTTCCTGATACAATTCGGATTTTGCTCACTGGTTTTACTGATGTCGAAGATTTGGTAGAGGCGATAAACTCTGGTCAGGTGTTCAAGTACATCACTAAACCTTGGAAACCCGAGCGACTCAAAGCAGTTGTTGAGCAAGCAGCTGATATATATCGAGTCGTCAAAAAACGCACACAAGAGTTGAGTCGCGCTTTGCGGAGAGAATCTTTGTTTAATGCAGTCACAACAGCTATTCGAGAGTCTTTGGACTACAACAGTATGCTACAAAGAATTGTCGCAACAGTAGGACAGACTTTTGAAGCCAGTTGTTGCGTGCTCAGACCAGTGGAGGGCGATCGCCTCACACTAGACCAGTTTTACTACCAAGCTCCAAAATCCCCAACATCGAGTTGTTATTTCGACCCAGATCCTTTGATTGAGAAGGTTCTCGAAACCCGTCAATATCAATTTGCCCTAAGTATACATGATGAAAAAGCTTCTCAGAAACTGGTTGTACCTCTGATATGGCAGCAAAACCTGCTTGCTGTTCTTGCTCTCTACCAATATCACCACGCTTGTTCTTGGCAAGAAGAAGATATCGAGCTCATTACAGGTGTTACCGAACAAGCAGCTCTTGCGCTCTCTCAAGCAAAACTCTACCAACGTCTTCATCAGAAGCAAGAGCAAATCCGCGCTGAGTTGGAAGTCGCTCGCCAAATTCAAAATAACCTACTGCGTCAAACTATGCCCGATATTAAGGGCGTGAGGGTACAAGCTTGTTGCTACCCTGCTCGTGAGGTGGGAGGGGATTTCTTTGAAGTGTTTGTCCATCCAAAAGGAGACTTGTGGTTGGCTGTAGGAGACGTTTCTGGTAAGGGTGTCCCAGCGGCTTTGTTCATGGCTAGTGCTATCTCAGTGTTGCGCCGAGAGTTGTCTCAAGAATCACCGCCTCTGCCGAATATGGTTATGCAAAACCTCAACCATACTCTAAGCGATGATTTGATCAGCAACAATTGTTTTATCACCCTCGTCTTAGCTCGCTACACTCCTGCTACCAGGGAATTAGTCTACGCTAACGCCGGACATATATATCCCCTGCTTTGGTCATGGCAAGATACTGTGGAAAAAAAACCCAAATATCTCAAGGTACGCAGCGTTCCTCTGGGTATCTTCCCTGTATGGAAAGCTATGTCTAGTCAATTGGTTCTTGCTCCCGGAGATATCCTGTTGCTGGCTAGTGATGGTGTTATTGAAGCAGAAGTCTTAAATACTAAAGATTTTGCCGAGAAATTCGTGGATAACGCTCAACGAGTCAGTCGTTCTATTCTGAATCAGGAAGGTCTGTGGCAACTCCTTAAAATAGAGCCACAACCACTTTATCTTAACCACTTACTAGCGCGTATTCAAGCAGATAACTTAGTTCAAGAAGATGATCAAACTATACTTTCGCTGGAGGTTTTGTTAAGTGATGAGAAGTGAACTTCATGTACCAAGCGACTTAAAGTTTTTAACCATCGTAGAAAACTGGTTGCTAGGTTGCTTAGAAGTCCAGTTCAAAAGTTCAGTTGATTGGTCTAAGCAATCAAGTCGCTTGCGGTTGGTTTTAGTGGAAGCCTACTCCAATGTCGTACGTCATGCCCATAAGGATCAACCTTACTTGCCAGTTCTCATTCGTTTGGAATTGAAAGAGCAGGATATTGCTTTAGAAGTTTGGGACTACGGCAAAGGCTTCGATTTATCTGATTATTCGCCCCCAAGTCCTACTGATCAACAAGAAGGTGGCTACGGTTGGCTAATTATGCATCGTCTCATGGACAAGGTAGAGTACCAGCTACAGGTTGATGGTGGTAACTGTTTGAAGCTAGAAGTCAGCTTGCCAAGAGTCGCTCAATCGGTCTAATTAGGTCTAATTAATAGACGCTCTAGCTTTGTCACAAAAGATGAGTGTGCCAATTACCCCAAAATCAGCGCTTAACACTCCCTGTGCTTCTGAACAGACGAAGCAATTCAAAATTCCAAATTCAGAATTCTTTTAAGAAGAATTAAGAAAATTAATAACTTTTGCTACGTTGATTTGATTTGTTGCTTTTCATCGTTGAAAAATTGAAATTCGACTCAGAAACTTTGTATAGTCTGCTAAAGACGACACCTAGATTGATCATGCGCCCCACGAGTCTAAGTGGCGTGCAACTGTTGGGCTTTAGCCACAAAAGAAGTCAAAGCACGACTTATCGCTGCAAATTGAGTAACTCCTTGGGAGAGGCTAAAAGTTTTATTCTCACATAAAGGATTTCTTTTTGTTGATTGAGGATAAATGTCCACAAGACGTTAACACTACACCAAGAAGTTTGTGCTTTGCCTATCACCTGAAATTGGATTTGCTCTTCCTCTAAAATCTTGACGACACCTTCACGAGGGTAAACTTTCACGTCTTGAGCCTCTTGTTGCAGATATCGAGTCATTGCATCTCGCCCCACAATACCAGATTCAAATGGGGGATGTATGACACCATTTTCTGCAAACAAAGCCGCAGTATCCTCGAATTTTCCTGCATTCAAAGTGTCAAAATAATGCTGTAGAGTTGGTTCTGTTATTCCGTCAATCTGGAATTTCTCACCTACCGTCGTGGGTGTAGATTCAGCAGCAGTCATAGATTTACCTGTATCAGCCTAGCTAACAATTTTCATTTGAATACAAAAGCAAGCGCACTCGAAAGCTGCTGAAGTATATTTTCTAGGCGAATACAAATCATTCGGGCGATGGAAGTCAACCCCCTAAACTGAATGGCACTAAGTTTGGGAGTGATTGTAACAGAGAGAAAAATGGTACTCTTGTGACTCCCTTATCTTCAAAAAAGAAATATCTTGACTAGATAGTGTATAATTATAAGGTTACCTATTAGGTAAATTAAAATAAGAGAAATGAATCAATCCCCAAAAACAAACAGCACTGAGGTGAAAAAAAAAGCTCTAGAGTTGGGATTCCAAAAGGTTGGCATTGCTGCAATAGATGGGGAAAATATAACAGAGACACAAAGATTGCAAGCTTGGCTAGCGCTAGGTTATCACGCTGATATGGAATGGATGGCAAATCCCAAGCGTCAAGATATTCGTAAGGTGATGCCAGAGGTGCGAACGATCATTAGTGTAGCCCTTAACTACTACACACATTATCAACGTCCTGGAACAGAGGAATACGCAAAAATTTCTCGGTATGCTTGGGGACGAGATTATCATAAAGTCATGCACAAAAAACTCAAGATACTGACAACCTGGCTACAAGGATTTCATGAAGGCATCCAAGCACGGTACTATGCAGACACTGGTCCGGTGCAAGATAAAGTCTGGGCGCAAAAAGCTGGACTTGGTTGGATTGCAAAGAATGGAAATGTGATAACCCAGGAGTATGGCTCTTGGGTCTTTTTAGGAGAAGTGCTGACGAATTTGGAGTTGGAGAGCGATCGCCCACATACAGAACACTGTGGTACTTGTACTCGTTGTATCGAAGCTTGTCCAACAGGTGCGATTACCCAACCGTTTGTCGTAGATGCTCATCGCTGCATTGCTTACCACACAATAGAAAATCGCAACGAAAAATTGCCCCAAACAGTAGCATCCGACTTACAAGGTTGGGTTGCTGGTTGCGATATTTGTCAAGAAGTTTGTCCTTGGAATCAGCGTTTTGCCAAAGAAACAGATGTTCCAGAGTTTCAACCATATCCTGGGAATCTTGCACCCAAGCTGGTAGAATTAGCCCAAATCTCAGATCAGGAGTGGGATAGACAATTTCTAGCATCAGCGTTGCGGCGGATTAAACCAGATATGTTGCGACGGAATGCCCGTGCTAATCTAGACGCATTCTCCCAGGCGAAAGAATGACCCAGAAAGTAATCATTTTTGATTTTGATGGCACGATTGCTGATACAGTAGATGCTTTGGTAAGTATTGCCAATCGTTTGGCCCAAGATTTTGGTTACATACCCATCACTCAAGAAGAACTTGCTCTTTTGAGAAACTTGAGTTCCAGGGAAATTATTAAGTACTCAGGTATTTCCATTTTAAAAATACCTTTTTTGGTTAAAAAAGTGAAATCTGAGTTGAAAAACAAAATCAAAGAATTAAAACCAATTTCAGGAATTAAAGAAGCCTTATTTGTGCTGAACAATGAAGGTTATAGATTAGGAATTATAACTTCTAATTCTCTAGAAAATGTCACAGATTTTCTCAAAGTTAACGATTTGGACAACTTCTTTGATTTTATCTATTCAGGAGTTACCATTTTTGGAAAAACAACGATAATTAATAATGTCTTAAAGCAAAAACAGATTAAGCCTCAAGAAGCTATCTATGTAGGAGACGAAACCAGAGACATAGAAGCATCAAAGAAAGCAAACATTAAGGTTATTGCAGCGGCTTGGGGATTCAATTCACAAGAAGTATTAGCAAAACAAAATCCAGATTTTTTAATTCATCACCCCAGTCAACTATTAGAGGTGATCAGATTTCTTAATTATTAATTTCATTAATGAATTTATCTATTTTTTACTTAACAGAAGCTATGTTTATATTAAATTTCGGGAGGATTGCTGCCTCCCGAATATATTTTGACGCACACTGTAGAAACGAGAAAAAAGTGAAATAACTCTGAATGCAGTTTGAATGCTTCCTAAACTTGATTGTTATCAAATCTAGCCACAATGACTTTGGTTAAGCTTTCACTTACTGCTTAGTTGCCTTTTTTGCTGCTTTTTCACCTTCATCAGTGCGATCAATTTCACTAACGCTAAATTCCTGTGCAGCTTTGTAATCTGCTTCCATATCAACGGTTGGTGCTTTCTCTTCACCACTTGCTATGTTGTCAGCAGCTAATTGTGCATCGTGAGTAGGAGCTTGTGATGAGTTTGGCTTTATTTCTTCAGGCATGATTAACTCTTCCTTTGAATTCCTTTGAATTTCCCTATCAATGTCGTATCTTACCAAAGTAAACTCTTGAACTTTTGGTATCTCAAGATAGATTTGTACCTCTATGAAAAGACAGATAAACAGATATCTCTCTATTTGGAAAACTCTTTCTCTTGGAAGTCGATACTCATTCTAAAACTTTGATACCCCTAAGTTTGACATGTTAAATAATTTTGGAGACATTTTGGAGAAAAGTTATGACAGCAAGTTACCAGAAAAATACTCCTCAAGCTTTAAGCAATGAAACTCAAGAAGTGGTAAAGGCTTTTAACCGCTTAGATACAGATTCCAAACTGGCTTGGTTGTATTTTGTGTATGAGAAAATGGGTAACTCGATTACTCCCGCTGCTCCCTCTGCAGCAGAACCAGAGCTAGCACCAGTACTTTTGAGCGATTATTACAAACTATCTGAGGATGAACAGTTGACAATTATGCGGCAAATTGTCAACCGCGAGGATTCAGAATATTCTCGTGCCTATGGTGCAATCAAAGAAAACAACCAGCTATTCGTCTGGTTTGCTTGGGCACAAACTATGGGTGATCAAGTGGTTGGAATGCCCAAAAACTACAAAGCAACTGACGCAGTTAACAATGTGCTTTCTCAAATAGAAGGACTAGATTTTGAAGGACAAATGTCTGTGTTGCGGACAATTGTCGGTGATATGGGCTACAGCGATGTTAAGCCGATTGAAACACAAGCCGAAACTGGCAAAACGCCAAGCCTTTAATCAGTAGAGGCTAATGGCTAATAGCTAATAACTATAGCAGTCATAAATCATTTGTGAAAAATTAGAAACCCGGTTTCTGGCAGAAACCGGGTTTGGTGAACTCCAGCAATTTATGCGCTACGCGCAGGCACTTTCACACAACTTATATAGGGTTGCTATATGAGCAGTTAGTTATTAACCATTAAGTAAAAGATGTGTTCACTAACCATTTACCAATAACCTTTTCCATACAGATTTCGCCTTTGGTAAAGCCAAGTTCTTTGTAAAAGTTCAAAGCTTCATCTGTAAATAAACAAACATGCTGACCTGGTAACTCATCCAGTAGCATTTGCATCATTGTACTGGCAATTCCTTGGCGGCGATATGGCGTAAATGTCCAGACATCAACAATGTAAGCATTAGATTGGCATTGACAGGGGAAGTTGATGAAAGAAAAAAAGCCCCCATCGTTCGGCGACAAAGTACTCACCAACTTTAACCATGACGTGCTGTCGTAGTTCTTCTTCGTCACGAGCTTGAGCGATCGCCCCAAATAAAGACTGCAAAGAATTCGCCATCATTGTTGCTGCGAAGTGTATTCGTTCGAGGTTTAAGCGTGGTTGATTGCTGTTCTTAGTATAGATTCTGTTGCAATCGTTCTTAGAGTATTGCTCAGATAAATCCGATCTCAAGTTTTCTTTTGGTGGAGGTAGGCGATCGCCATCATGTCAGTATGCAATTTTGACAAATTTACTACCAAGCTTTATTCTTCTGTTGAGTTCGATTTGCGTTGCAGACTCTGTTGTATGTGTTCGGCAGTCTGCCGTATCTCCTTTAAAATTTCCTGTTGCTCCTGTTGCTCTTGTCGGGCTTGTTCAGCGAATTCTCGTGCTTTCTCCCGTTCCTGTCGTGCTTGTTCCGCAAATTCTCGCGCTTTCTCTCGTTCCTGTCGTGCTTGTTCAGTAAACTGCCGATACTTCTCCTGTGACTGCCTA
Source organism: Scytonema sp. RU_4_4 (assembly GCA_012031965.1). Lineage (GTDB taxonomy): Bacteria > Cyanobacteriota > Cyanobacteriia > Cyanobacteriales > Nostocaceae > Brasilonema. The sequence continues at coordinate 30,596 of JAAUSC010000036.1, read as the reverse complement.
TCTTCTTCAGCAAATTGCCGGTGCTCCTCCTGTGTCTGCCTGACTTCTTCGGCAGACAGCCGTTGCTCCTCTGAGACTTGCCGCTGCTCTTCATCCAAGCCCTGAGTATCGAGATGATGTTTGCCTACTTCCATAGCGCTTTTCTCTTACCTCTAACTAGTAAGTTTAGTGAACATTCAAACTTTTGGTTCCAGTGGAGGGCGATCACTAGAAGAAATTCCAAGATTTCGATATTATCAAGCATTGGAAACTTGATTCCGATACTCAGTAAACTCATACCATGTTTAAGTTGTTTCTCATTTCTCTTCTTCTTTTGCTAATAAGCACTACGCCAGCGCTGGCTGAAACTGAACTTCAAAGAAACGAGCGCATTTTATCCCAGTACACCAGTTGTGAGCAAGCCATCCAAGCTGGGCATTACAACTTAAAAACAACTGTAAATTTCAAACCCTCGAAAGCTAAGCGATCGTTCGATGCCAACAAAAATGGTACTAGCTGCGAACAACCTAAAAAAGCCAAGCACGCCGATAAGCCTACGGCGAATATGCGATCGCTACCATAAAATCATAACTTCATCGTAAAACCAAAACTTGGGAAAGTTTCCCAAGTTTTCTTTTTGAGCGCAGATTTCACTCTTGCCCTGCGCTCAAATAAAGACTGCAAAGAGTTCGCCATCATCGTTGCTCCAAAGTGTACTCGTTCGAGGTCTAGCCGTAGGTTGATGGCTGTTCCTAGTATAGATTCTGTTGGAATCGTTATTAGGAGACTGACGCATGAAAAATTCACACAAGCTCACTATTGGTTTGGTGATTTATCCGGGCATGACAACTATTGACTTCGCTGCAGGCGGATGTACCATTAGGCACTCCTCAGTAGCGTTTCGTTTTGGGAGTAGCACGATGCCCATTGGCAAAAATCATCTAACCTGTTTTAAACCTACTTTTTCGTGTTATTTCCTCAGTAATATCCACATTTTTACTTTGAAAAATAGTTCTAATTATGGCAACAAGTTTTAGCGCTGATAGCACACAACCACCTGCACGCTGGAGTCAGATTGGTTTTTTCACCATAGTGATACTCTTCAATCTCTGTCTGAATGCTCAAGTGTTGAGTGTTGGATTGGCGTACTTTTACAATCCCCAGTGGTGGAATGTCCATGTTTGGCTGGTGCGTGGATATAGCGGACTGTCACTAATTCTGCTTTTATGGGTGTACTTAGTTTCATTTCCTCCTAGAGTACGGAGTCTCACAGTAAGTATGCCTGTGCTGCTGGGACTGCAATTTCTGACGATTCACCTGAAATCACCTTTACCTTTGGGAGTGCTTCACCCACTCATTGGATTTACACTGTTCTCCGTTTCCACAACTCTAGTTCATCGCGTACAGCGTGCAGTGTTTCCTAAATCAGATGATGAAAGCGACGCGAGTTGATTGAGCGATGATCCAAAGATGACGAAGAACATGATGTACATTACCAACAGGAGTAGTCGTTCACTCAGCTTAAGACACTGCCAAATGACCCACGTCAGATGGACTGAGGTGAGAGTGTACAACTTCACCGTCACGAAACCAAACAACACGCTGTGTTTGACGAGCAACATCTGGCTCATGAGTGACCATCACAACAGTGATACCACTGGCATTCAGTTCACCAAAAATATCTAAAACTTCTTGAGTTGTGCGCGAATCGAGTGCGCCTGTCGGTTCATCAGCTAGGAGTAGAACGGGACGGTTAACAATTGCACGGGCGATCGCCACCCGTTGCTGTTGTCCTCCAGAAAGTTGAGTTGGTTTATTATTTAGACGCTTTTCTAAGCCTACTCGCTTGAGAGCTTCCACTGCTCTATCACGGCGTTCCTTCGCATTTACACCAGCATAAACCATCGGTAGCATCACATTTTCTAACGCTGTTAGCTGAGATAACAGGTGAAATTGTTGGAACACAAACCCCAGTTTTTTGTTGCGAATTTGTGCCAACTCAGTATCTTCCATTTGGGCAACATCAAGGTTATCCAGGTAATAATGTCCTGAAGTAGGGCGATCCAAACAGCCAATAATATTCATGGCTGTAGATTTACCAGAACCAGATGGTCCCATAATTGAACAGTATTCACCCTGTTCCACAATAAGGTCAACACCGTTAAGCGCTCGCACTTCAGCTTCCCCACTACCGTAAATTTTAAAAATATCTTCTAAACGAATAATGACTGGTTGATTAACCGGATTGGGAACGCGGGAGTCAGTTACCGATAGAGTGTTTGCCATATCATTTTTTTACTGAACTTACTATAATTTCAAACCGCAGATAAACTAGGCATGGACGCGTATGTATATGTAATAGATAATTATCTGCGTCCAAAGCTCGTCCGTCTGCGGTTAAAATACTTTTAAGCACTTCTTAAAGCCACAATTGGGTCAAGTTTAGCAGCACGACGTGCAGGTACAACGCCAAAAAATAAACCAATTCCACCAGAAACACTGACTGCAAGGGCGATCGCCACAGGAGAAATTCCTGCTTGTAACGGAGTCAACGCTGATACCAGCACAATACCGCTCACACCAATCGCAGTACCGACTAACCCACCTGCAGCTGAAAGAATAATCGCTTCAATAATGAACTGTGACAGGATATCTTGCTGATTTGCACCAATAGCTTTACGCAAACCAATTTCTTGAGTACGTTCGGTCACGGAGACAAGCATAATATTCATGATGCCGATACCACCGACAAACAGGGAGATACCTGCTACAGCAGCAAGCACAATGGTTAAAGCACTCGTGATTTGACCAACAACTTGCAACGCATCCTTCTGACTTTGAACACTGAAGTCATCTTCACCGATAATTTTGTGCCGTTGGCGCAATAAATTGGTGATTTGAAACTCTGCTGCATCAACACTGTTGCGATCGCGAGCCGAAGCAACGATGTAATCTAACGCAATCCCATAGGGAGAATTACGTCCCACTAATCGGTTTGCGGATGTCGTGATAGGTATCAGCGCCGACTTGTCATAATCAGCTCCTATACTTGAGCCTTTGCCTTCTAACACACCAATAACTTGAAAGGTCGCGTTTTTGATCCGCAATTGCTGACCGACAGGATTGCTACTACCAAACAATCTTTCTGCCAAATTATCACCCAACACAACAACTTGATTGTTGCGCTTCATGTCTAATTCGGTGAAAAACCGTCCTTTGGCTGTATCAAAGTCCCGTACTGTGGGAAAGCTGGGAGTTGTACCAATGATACTGACATTGGTGTTTTTGTTACGATAAGTCACAACGTATCTTCCATTCAACTCTGGAGCAACTCCCGCTACTGTTGGTACTTGAGAGGCGATCGCCTCAGCATCTTCCAACACTAAGTTTTTCGGCAAATCAACGGTGATACGTTGAGTTTCTTGATTACCAGGAATAACAAATAGCACGTTTGGTCCCAATGACTCCAACTGCTTGTTAACAAATTTTTGCCCTCCTTCACCAACGCCAATCATGGCAATTACTGAGGCATTCCCGATGACAATACCCAGCATGGTGAGGGCGCTACGTAATTTATTCGACAGCAGGGTTTTCCCTGCCATTTTCATACTTTCTAGGATATTCATTTCTTCTGTTGTTCTTGCTTCTTCTGCATCATGTAATCTGCGGGCGGGTTGAGAAAGATGCGATCGCCCTGTTTGACTCCTTCTAAAATCTGAGTTTGGTCTTTGATTTGTGCTCCAATTGTGACGGGGCGAAACAGAGGTTTATTCTTTGCATCTGGTACCAAGACTCCTTCGTTACCCTTTTCAGTCACAATTGCTACAGTGGGCACGAGTAAGGCATCTTGTACCTTATCACCTAAAAAGGTCATATCAACGTTCAAGCCAGAACGTAGTTTGTCTAAACCAGTATCAATTGCAACTCGTACTTGGAATAAGGTGACACCTTCTTCCTTAACTGCTTCAGGAGCAATCAAGCGGACATGACCTTTAAACACTTGATCAGGATAAGCATCAGCCATAATTTCTACCTGCTGTCCCTGCTTAATTCTGCCGATCTCAGCTTCTGGAACACTTGCCAGAACTTCTAAGCCGCGTGCTAAAGCAACAACAGAACTAGAAGTTGCTGACGCACTTGAAGAAGCTGAAGTTGTCGGTGTGACATAAGCACCAATGTTGGCGTACTTCTGGGTGACAACTCCGGAAAAAGCAGCACGGATAATCGTATTGTCTAAATTGACTTGCTCTGTTTTTAACTTAGCTTGAGCAGCAGCAACAGCTGCTTTACGTTGGGCAATTTCTTCAGGACGGGAACCTGCTTGTGATAGTCGCAAAGCTGCTCGTGATTCAGTAACAGCGGCTTCTTTTTGAGCAATTTGTTCAGAACGAGTGCCACTTTGTTGTAGAGACAGACGTTTTTGAGCTTCTTGCAGACTCGCTTTAGCAGCATTATCTTCACTAATGGCTTGGTCGAGTAATTGTTTTTTCTCCGCTCCTTGCTGGTAAAGGTATTGATAACGCTTGACTTGTTCGCTTGTATATTTTGCCTTTGCTTGAGCTGAATCCACTTGAGCTTGTGCTTGAGCAATTTCTTGAGGACGATTCCCAGCACGAGCCTCACTCAGTTGCGCCTCTGCTTGTGCTAAGCGTGCTTTTGCTTGAGCAATTTCTTGAGGACGATTCCCAGCCAAGGCTTGCTCCAACTGTGCTTGGTTCTGTGCTAAATTTGCACGAGCCTCAGCAATTCGTGCTTGAATATCTGCGCTGTCCATCTTGGCAAGAGTTTGCCCTTGCTTAACCTTGTCGCCTTGCTCAACATACAACTCGACCAGAGTTCCAGAGTTTTTCGGGCTGATATTCACGCTCTGAACAGGCTGCACCTTACCACTAGCAGAAATTAGCAGAGTGACATCTTTGGCTTCCACTGGGATAGTCAGTGCGGCTATGTCTTGTTTGCTTGTCCCTCGATTGACAACTGTGTATGTTGTGGTTGCACCAATAACTAACACGCCAGCTGCTGTTAAACCAATGAACCAGCGTAGTGGGTGCTTAACTTTTTTACCAATGATAGGAATTTCTAAGTATGTCGCCATAATAGCTTGTAATGAAAATAAACTTTATTGAAGGATCTTTCAGTAGAAGAGCAAAACTAATAATTTAGAGTTTTGACAACTTTTGGAATGACCAATCATGAGCAAAAGAGTATGATTAATAAATCAACAACTATATGAATATGTAAAATCACAGTAGCTTAATCTTCCTTTACAATATTGGTTAATGCTCATTTGTGACTTCACCTGAATGGGTGACTTTTCCGCGTATTATAAACACAAGGAATTTTGCGTCAGTGGCATTTTTTTGACAAATTGTTACAAAAACAGTAAGGATGAAATTGCAATTGCACCTTCATCCCAAATGTCTGCTAGTTATTATTACTATTTTTATGAGTATTATTTAGTACTTTCAAAAGTGTAAGTTTTGTCAAGAACTCAAGGTAAAGTTGTCATTCAAAATAGCTGTACTCTATGAGTGTAGCGAAACAGAAGTGCCCAAAGATGCCGTATTGTTTGTAGGGGCACGGCAATGCCGTGACATTACCGCGTATGTGTATTTTATACACTTGATAATCCCTAATCGTCTCTTCTAACGATTTCCCCGTTGGGAAGTCTGATGTCCCCATTAGGAAGTTCTACAACTCCTCTGGTAGGAACAACGTCTCCACCAGGAATCACAACATCTCCACTGGGAAGTCTTACATAACCTCTATGAAGTTTGCGTATCTTCTTAGCAGGAACAATATCCCCATTAGGAAGCCTAATGTCACCATTACGAAGTTTGACTATTCTCGGCTTTGGTTCATCGTCACGATCCCAATTACGATTGTCTCCCCAATTACGATCGTCTCCCCAATTACGATTGTCTCTACGAAGAGGAGGTGGGATAACTTCTGGGCTGTCATCGCGGTTCCAATTACGATTGTCCTTGGGAAAAGGTGGGACAACTTCTGGACGTTCATCTACATCATAAACTCTACTCTGAGCACTTACAGGGTTAGCTAAGAAAGTTGGAGCAAGTACTATGGCTGTTGCGATGACAATAAATGCATGGCGTTGTCGAAACATGAAAGTACCTCCTTTACTATGAAAGAAAAAGTTGAAAGGTCATTAAAAGTTTCTCTGATTGAACTGCACTCAGCTTATGTTGCCATCAAGGAGCACCAGGAAATGGTTTTCCTTGGTGCATTTGTTGCAGTTGTTGCTTTTGTTCTGCTGTAAAAATGTTTGAGAGTTGCTCGCGTTGTGACTGCATAATTTCCTGTACTTTTTCTTCTGATCAGATGAAAGATTTAAATTTTGTAATACCCCTCTTTGGTCTTTATTTTGTTCCACTGCTACTTTTAGCTGTTCTTTTTGCTCTTGTGTCAGAATGCCTTCCATTTTAGAACGAGTGTTCTCTTGAACTTCTTTTAATTTGGTTTTTTGCTCTTGCGTCAACTCTAAACCTGGTGGTGCTGGAAAGTCTTTCATTCTCACATTTTGAGCTTGAGCATTGGGCTCAGCAGAACTTGGAGTCTCAGCTTTTTGACCTTGACATGCAGTTGCAATTATAGAGATTGAAGTCAGAGTCACAACAAGTATGGGAATGAATTTTAACTTCATGCACAATCCTATAAATTTAAAAGTCCGAATCTGTCAATATCCTACAATGTCATCATAGAAATCTCTTTGAGAAATGACATGGAACAAAAGTCCTAAATTTATACAGGACAAAAGTAATGGTTTCGTTGAATAAGATAGTTATGCTGGAGACAGTGGTAACTGAAGGCAAACTCCATAAATATAGCAATTCTCGTTTGAATCAAATACACAACGATGTATAGAAACATTCCGGCGGAACATCTCTACTGTATGACACGCAATTGAAAACTGCTATAAATGATGTTCTTGCTCAAGAAGTCAAGGTTAAGAAGAACACAGAACACAGAACGCAGAACACAGAATATTCCCACAAAGAAAATTTGGGGGATTTGTGACGCCGAAATCCACGCACTTTGTCTGGAATTAAGCCGGAACTGGTTTTGTTGATCGGTGGGGCTTTCTGTTGAAGGTTCAGGATAGACATAGTATTTTTTTATCCCCAGAGTGAGAGAAGAAGGATAAAAGGGAATAGGCTTTCACGCTTGTGCTCTTGTTTGTAAAATTTTGCTGTCGTCAACTGGGGAAATCGTTTAAGCTAGCTGAAAGTATTGTTTCATTCTTGGCAAAGAGGCGGTAGTGTGCCTAAACGGATTGGTTTGATTTCTCTTTTGGTTGTTTGTGGTTTGTGTATACCTCAACCTACACACGCACAAGCACTAGTACCTCATACACTGCAACTTGATGCAGTGAAGTTGGAGCAGCAAGGGTTAGGTCTAGCAAAGGAAGCAGCACAACTCGCACAGTTTCAACAATATGAACTCGCTCTACCAAGAGCTAGGTTAGCATCACAACTAGCTCCTAAGAACGATAAAGTGTGGTTTCTCTTGGGTGGCTTGTATTTACAAACTAAAAAATTGGATGAAGGTATTAACGCCCTGAGAAAGGCGCAATCTCTCAACCCAAAAAATGGCGATGTTCTGTTCGCTTTGGGTTCTGCTTACTTTCAGCAGCAAAAGTACCAAGAGGCTGCGAATTACTACCAACAGGGTTTGAAGTTTAAGCCCAATGATCCAGAAGGATTGTTTGATTTGGGTAATGCTTACTATATGTTGAGGAAACTTCCAGACGCGATCGCCCAGTATAAAAAAGCTATTTCCTTTGATAAAAAATTTTGGCCCGCCATTAACAATGTTGGATTAATTTTGTATGAACAAGGTGACATCCAGGGCGCAATTAAGCAATGGCAAGACGCTGTTAGTATTGAGAAACAAGCGGCAGAACCCTTACTAGCATTAGCAGTCGCTTTATATGCTAAAGGTGACCGCGAACAAGGTCTAGCAATGGGACAAGCTGCAATCCGCATTGATGAGCGCTATGCTGATTTAGATTTTCTTAAACAAAATCTCTGGGGTACACGCCTTCTGTCTGATACAAAAAAATTCTTAGAATTACCTGGCATTCAAGCTGCTCTCCAGCAACGTGAAGAACCCTCAAATTCTACCACCAGGCAACGGATTATTCCACAATAGGGGACAGCAGAGTCTTAAAGATGAGGGGGATGCTCCCGAATACATAAGTTGTTTTCTGATTCCCTCATCTCCCTAATTTGTCTCATAGCCACTTGCTCAAAATCTGATCTAATAGTACATATATATTATTAAGTTCAAGAAACAGTAGCCCAACACACATATTGAGATTGGGCTACTATTCCAGATGTGTTCTTAAATCAAGGACACTGTTATGGAAATGTCCTAGGTGGTGTTTACCATGAGGTAAACATTCTTTTTTGCTCCAAATGGTGCGTTTAGTTGTTCTGTTGCGGTAGCAGTGCCAAGATCTGGTCAACAAACTGTTGGTGGTCCACAATCGGCTTAGAGATGTAGCCATCAGCACCACTTTGTTTGAGAAAGTTCTCGCGATCGCCCTCCATAGCGTGTGCTGTTACCAAAATAATAGGTAAGGTAGCTGTTTGCGGGTCAGATTTTAACATTTGTGTAATTTTGATACCATCAACAGACTTACCTTGGTAAACACTTCGTGACAGAGAAACATCCATCAAGATAATGTCAACTTCTCCCGATTGGGCAATTTTGATAACTTCTTCTACATTTTCAGTATGTTTAACCTCCAAGCCACCTCGCTTAGTCAAAATTTTGGAAAAAACGCGAGCATTAATCAGATCATCTTCGACAATCAAAACAGTTTTCATGAGAATTTGACTTTTGTTTGCGCATTTTAACTAAAGGCACACACTCTCAGTGAGGTGGGGAATACCACAATCATGAGAACCTTGTGTGCTTTCTTTGAAATAATCAATATAAATCTTCGTCAACAAGGATGATACTACTGCTTTCTATCCTGTGACTATCAAGATTCTGTAATGAAAAGTATTTCATCCGTTATGCTGTGGTTGCTGCAGTCTTCATTAACGGCAAATTCTGTGTAGTAGAAATTTAGGGAAAAAACTCATGGCAAAACAGTTAAACCTTCTGTGTGAGGGACAGGTCATTACCACAGCCTTGCATACCGAGATGCAACGGTCTTATCTCGAATATGCCATGAGTGTCATTGTCGGGCGAGCGTTACCAGACGTGCGAGATGGCTTAAAGCCAGTTCACCGACGCATTTTGTATGCTATGCACGAACTGGGTCTGACGCCGGATCGACCCTATCGTAAATGTGCGCGTGTGGTGGGAGACGTGTTAGGTAAATACCACCCCCACGGTGACCAAGCAGTTTATGATGCTTTAGTCAGACTGGTACAGGACTTTTCTAGTCGCTATCCCCTACTGGCAGGACATGGTAATTTCGGAAGTGTGGATAATGACCCACCAGCGGCGATGCGTTATACAGAAACGCGACTCGCATCCATCAGCCACGAGGGAATGCTGACGGAAATTGGTGAAGAAACGGTGGACTTTATCGGTAACTTCGATAATTCTCAGCAAGAACCAACCGTACTACCAGCACAGTTGCCATTTCTGTTGCTCAATGGTAGTTCTGGTATTGCTGTGGGGATGGCGACGAATATTCCGCCGCAGAACTTAGGGGAATTGGTAGATGGGTTGATAGCATTAATTGATAACCCAGAGTTACCCGATAAAAAGTTATTTGAACTCATTCCCGGACCAGATTTTCCCACAGGTGGTGAGATTGTGGGTAACACTGGAATTCGCGAAGCGTATACCACAGGTCGAGGAAGTATTGTGCTGCGGGGAATTGCCCAAATAGAGGAAGTTGCGCACAGCAGAGGTAACAAGCGGCGAACAGCAATTGTGGTGACGGAATTACCTTATCAAGTGAACAAGGCTGGTTGGATTGAGAAAGTCGCGGATCTGGTGAATCACGGTCGCCTTCAAGGAATTGCGGATCTTCGTGATGAGAGCGATCGCCAGGGAATGCGCGTTGTGATTGAACTCAAACGCGATACCAATCCCCAAGAAGTTCTCCAGAATTTGTATCACCAAACCGCCTTACAAAGCAACTTTGGGGCGATTCTCCTCGCCTTGGTAGATGGACAACCGCGTCAGTTGAGCTTACGTCAACTGTTGCAAGAGTTTTTGAGTTTCCGAGAGCAAACACTGAACCGCCGTTATTCTCATGAGTTGGGTAAGGCGGAAAGTCGGCTGCATCTGCTTGAAGGTTTACTCAAAGCGCTGTCTCACCTAGATGAGGTTGTAGAGATTTTACGAAGTGCAGCTGATGGTACTACAGCAAAAATAAGTTTGCAAAACCAATTGGATTTGACTGAGGTGCAAGCGGATGCTATTTTGGCTATGCCATTGCGACGTTTAACCAATTTAGAACAGCAAAACTTACACAAAGAGCATGACGAGCTCAATAAACAAATTCAGTTGTTGCGCAGATTGCTGGACGACAGACGGGAACTACTAAAGTCACTCAAAAAAGATTTGCGATCGCTCAAGCGTAAATACAGTGATGTCCGTCGTACTAAGATAGGCGTCATGAGTGAGGAGGAAAATAAGGGACAAGGGGACAAGAGGACAAGGGGACAAGGGGACAAAGAAACAGAGAATCCAAAATCCAAAGTTGAAAATCCTAAACTGGAAGTGCCACCAGAAGAAGTAGTATTAGAGTTTACGCACAGGGGATATGTACGTCGCTCTCAACCTTCATCCCGAAAGACAAAAACTGATAACGGTACCTCCGATACTGACTTGGTGATCCAAAGCGTGTTGGCTGACACAGCAAAAGAGTTGCTGGTACTCACCAGTGGTGGCAAAGTTTACCCAGTGAATGTGGCAGATATTCCTCTGACGAGTGGACGTTCTACAAGGGGGACACCATTAATTACTTTGCTCTCAAATTCTGCTCAGCAGGACGCTCAAGAAGGTGTGATCAGCCGCTTTGTATTGCCAGATAATCTACAAAATGGGGAGATTGTTCTCCTGACTAAGCAAGGAAGAATTAAGCGTTTGTCCCTCACAGAATTGACGAACCTGACTCGTCGTGGAATAACTATCTTAAAACTCAAAGACAATGATGAATTGTTATGCACTCAGTTCACCAATGCGGGTGAATACCTGGTTTTAGCAAGTTCGGGTGGGCGAGTCTTGAAGTTTGAGGTGAATGACAATCAATTCCCCATTATGGGTCGCGCTGCTATGGGTCTGCAAGGTTTACGCGTGCGCCAGCAAGAGGAAATGGTTGGTTGTGTGACCTCAAGCACAAAGGAAAATCTGTTACTGGTTACTCAATTAGGATACGCTAAACGCATTCCTGCGGGTACTTTGCGAACGGCAAATCGAGGTGATATCGGAACTCAGACTTTTAAATTCACCAGCAAAACTGACTTTTTAGCAGGAATGGTACGAGCAACTGCAGGTGCTGAGGTGGTGCTTGTCACCAATCACCAAAGAGTGGTACGCCTTAAAGTGGAAACAGTTCCAACCTTAGGCAAAGATGGCACGGGTGAAAATATCTTTCAACTCAGTCGCGAAGAAAGAATCATTTCTGTCGTCGAACTACCTGGTAATGCTTAGCTTACACTTAGTTGACGTTCTCACCGCACTTTTAGGGCGGTGATTCTAAAAATCACTTTTTAGGTTTTCTCTTTCACCGACAAACCTTAAAATCAACTATCCATTGCTGACAGTGCTTAAACTGTTTCACCGTTCGATAGAACCAATGAACAAGCCTAACTTAGTTGACTCCAGAGGGCTATATCTCCACCAGACTTACTAGGTATTAGACCTAGAGTTATCGTGCGCCCCACGATACGTTATGAATCTCAAATATTGTGTGTTTTCTGGTTTGTCTATCTGTCGATAGCACAGCTATGTTTTTCTTGGTTTTCGCTACCCAATATTTTGCTTTGAACAAGCTTTCCGGTTCAAGGAGCCTAAACCATGCCACCACCGTGGGGATTCCAACCATTAATATTTTAGAACAAAGTCCCCCTAGAAGGGGGAGGCTTTAGACCCAATTTTTCGGTAAAGCAAGAGGTGCTGTTAGGAAGCGCCAATTACCTTAAAAACCTTTACTTCACAAAGAATCAAATACAAATCGTCGAAATTTTTTAACAAAGCCATAAAAAATATGACACTTCCTTAATAAATTTGTTATATTAATTTACGTAAGGTAACAAACCTTAAACAACCCAGTTTGGAGTGCCAGTTATGACAAACGCAACAAAAACCACTGCCCCTGTAATTGATGACCGCAATAATTGGCGTTGGGGTTTCACACCTCAAGCAGAAATTTGGAATGGTCGCTTGGCGATGATTGGCTTTCTAGCAGCTGCTTTCATTGAACTGTTTTCTGGTCAAGGTTTCTTACATTTCTGGGGCATTCTGTAAATTTTTAGACTACAGATTGCTTAAGAAGAAATACATACATAAATAAGCAAAAGCAAAAACCTGGAAGTTTTGACAACTCCAGGTTTTTTTACCCTCCGGGGATGTCCTCCGGACACGCTGCGCTTTAGACCTCTGGGCGTGCGCTTTGCGCATACGCCAGTCGCCTGCGGAGGGAGAACCCGTTCGCGCACGTGTCCGTAGGGCATAGATTGGAGCGGAGGAAGCCTTTGCTCTAACAACTCTTGGCACCACTGCTCTCACAGTTTTTTGTTTTTCCGACTCATGAGTCATTTGTCTAAAATCAATAACTCATGACATATAATGGAAGACTAGCGGATGTACTCTTTGAGAACACTGTTGCGATTTGGGTGACGTAACTTACGCAGCGCCTTCGCCTCAATTTGACGAATTCGTTCACGAGTCACGTTGAAAATTTGTCCAATTTCTTCCAGGGTCTTCATACGACCGTCATCTAACCCATAACGCAATCTGAGAACATCTCTTTCACGAGGGCTAAGACTGTCGAGGACTTTTTCTAGGTCTTCTCGCAATAGGTTTTTAGAAACTTGGTCTTCTGGTGTTTCACCATCAGATTCAATAAAATCACCCAGTCGAGAATCTTCTTCTTTGCCAATGGGCGTTTCTAGTGAAATAGGCAATTGTGCAGACTTAGCAATAAACCGCAGTTTCTCAATGGTCATCTCCATGCGAGTCGCGATTTCTTCTTCAGTAGGTTTGCGACCCATTTCTTGCGAAAGTAGCTTGGTTGTTTTCTTAATCCGGGAAATGGTTTCGTAGAGGTGAACCGGAAGGCGGATAGTGCGGGATTGGTCGGCGATCGCACGAGTGATTGCTTGACGAATCCACCATGTTGCGTAGGTAGAAAACTTGTATCCTTTCTCGTGGTCAAACTTTTCTGCCGCACGAATCAAACCGAGACTACCTTCTTGAATCAAGTCTTGGAAAGACAAGCCTCGATTCATATACTTCTTAGCAATTGAAACTACAAGACGCAGGTTAGATTGTACCATCTTGTCTTTCGCCCTGCGACCAATATGCAGCCGATAACGAAATTGTGGCAAGGGGAGTTGTACTGCTTCTGCCCATTCACTGTCTCGAGGATCGCGTGCTAACTGCTGTGAAAGTCTTTCGCGCACTCGCTCTAATTCCAGTAAATCGGCAATCTTCCGTGCCAATTCAATTTCTTCGTCCGCACGCAACAGGCGAATTCGACCTATTTCTTGCAAGTAAAGGCGGATTGAATCTTCGGTGTAATGCTTTTTCTTGCTTTGAGATCGACGACGCCCTTTAGCGGCTTTTCCAGACTTTGCGTCGTCCTCATCAGACTGAGGCTCTAAAAATTCATCGAGTTCGCCTTCATCGCCCGTCAGTAAGTCCTCTTCATCGTCAATTAAGAGTTCTTCTAACTCAATCTCAGGCTGATTTATTATTTCTAGGTCATCAGGCTGATATATATTTTCGAGTACGTTGTTAGCCTGGTTCATGCCGCGTTCCTCATGCTCCTTGCAGAATCAATTACTTAAGATGTGTTTACTGCTCTTAAGGTGAACTATTTACCAACAGAAAAAGAGGTTTTTTGGCTACTTTGCTAAGATAACTTAAGATTTTTTACACCTTCCTAACGGAGTTTACCCCTAGGGGCAAAGCTTAGTTGAAGGTCAATTCTTATTCTTAGTCAATGCCATGTGTGTTGCCGAGCAACATCACTTTATAACTAGCTAGTCTCAAAAAGACCCATCTTGCTAAAAAAATTTACCACTCCATACAAATGAATATGACTGTTGGGAGATTCTTTTGTAAAGACTGTTCCGATTGTAGCCTGTTTCACAGAAATTGCACTGTTTTTGTGTGGTAATCATGAATTTTTTGAGCAAATTAAAGGCTGTTCCATAAAAAGTAAGACATCGAAAAAGGCACCCATACTTTTGTATTTTCTCCAAAACTTTTTGGAATTGCAGGGGTATTCTCATTTCAATTTCATGTTGTTACACCTGCTTATATCTGGTTCAATGTATTACCGAGAACATTTTTTACTTAGAAACAGCATATTCTTTGTCAAATTAAGTAAAAAAAATGCGTACACTCATTTTTACATTTCCTTTACAAGCTGCTGAGTAGAGTTAAGTTTGCCATCTGGCGACAAGTCTGTCATACACAACCTGTCTAAGGTGGCTTTGTGTTTTCTTTCATTAGGCGTACTATAGGCACCATGAATGTGAATAGAACAATGGTGGTGTTTTTGTGGTCACTTAACTTTGTTCTGCCAATCACTTTAACTCAGGAGTCAAGACTTTGGCAGCATCAGTTAGATGGACAAAGAATTTAGACTGAGTCAATTTGCTCTTAATCACACGTTAACGCACGCTTTGAAACTTCAACCTTATGAATCTTGACAAACTGTTCTTATTGTATACAACGATATTTTAATCAATTCAAAAAGGATTTGACACTTAAGACTATCGATAATAACCTACATAACGCCTTATTTCATAAGACGGATGCGAAATATACTATAGCCTACTACGGAGCGCAGTGCTCCTGGGCATCAATAACAGGAGAGTGACAGAGGTAAGGAGCGAAGTAGGGAGGGATAAGCAATGCAAAATATGCCCTGCGCTCCCGCTGCTTTGTAAGTCCCAAAGCCAGACGCTGCTTTGTTGGCGCAGTGTCTGGTGAAAGAGATACGCATGATTGCGTGTGCTTTGCGCTTACAAAATGAAGAAAACTGGTGATAGCAAGTCGTCCAGCCCCCAGTTGTGTGTATTCTTATATGTGTGATAGCTTATTTTCCCACACTCCCTCACTTTTTTTCTTAGTCAATTCAATAATCAGATATAGTCCCAGTACTAAATAATAAACAATTTTTATCAATGTAAGGATTAACCTTGAATATCCTAATATCTGAACTTTATAAGCTATATTGCCAAAGTTTTTGCTATGAGTACAATCAGAGCCTAATCAAGCAATGACTTATTCATTTAATGAGAGCCAAGACTGGCCGGAAATTTAGGAGGTTTCCAGTTTTAACGACTCAGCCTCAAAATGTGAAGAAATTTACAAAAGCGGTCCAAAGTCCAAAGCTTTAAACTCTGGACTTTCACTTGCGACTTATAACTAGTCTAACAACCCATTAGCGAATTTAAAGTAAATAGCTGGTTGGATTAGATATCCAAATCTGTTAAGTTGAGTTTAGAACCGTAAGTTTCGATGAATTCGCGACGGGGTGCGACGCGATCGCCCATTAAAATGGTGAAAATGCGATCAGCTTCTGCGGCATCTTCAATTTCCACTTGCTTGAAAGTACGAGTTTCTGGGTTCATCGTGGTTGTCCAGAGTTGTTCTGGCATCATTTCACCCAAACCTTTGAAGCGTTGGATGGTATAGTTGGCGTTATCGGGAAACTCAGCGAGGCGCTGTTGCAATTCGCGATCGCTATAGCAATAGTAATGATTGCGTCCTCGTTCTACTTTATAGAGTGGAGGACAAGCGATGTAGATGTAGCCCTGCTCAATTAATGCTCTTTGATATCGATAGAAGAAAGTTAACAACAGAGTCCGGATATGCGCGCCATCCACGTCAGCGTCCGTCATGATTACAATACGGTGATAGCGCAGTTGGGAGGCGTCGAATTCCTCTCCCTTGACTCCCAAACCAAGCGCAGTAATCAACGACTGGATTTCCGTGTTTTTGTAGATTTTGGCGTCGTCAGTTTTCTCAATATTCAGGATTTTACCACGTAGGGGGAGAATTGCTTGGAATCGGCGATCGCGTCCCTGCTTAGCACTATTATGGACAAACACGCCACTCGCTAAGGCAAAGTTGTGGGTATGAGGGACTTCAATGTCGTAAACGTCTACCCTTTCTTTCAAGCGTTCGATGGAAAGGACGCGGTGGTTGTAGTTGGCAACTGCTTCAGTTGCAAGAGCTTGATTACTATCAAAGTAGCGTTTGCAAAAGGTATCAAACCGTAGGAGAGATTTATCGTTTATTTGTAGACGGTAGGCTTGATAAGCATCTAAATCAAGCTTGCCTTGCTCAATCTCTATTTGCTTAAGAGCAGCAATAGTTTTGCGATAGTAGGTTTGTTCCAAAGCCACCTTACGCTTTGCTCGAAACTCTGGTGTCCAAACCATCTCGTAACCATTAATGGTAATCCCTGGTTCACTCGTGTCTGACAGCTTATTATACAATGGCATAAGCGAATCATTCGGTGTTAGCAATGCAGCGCTCTTGTAACTGCCATCGCGTAACATGAAGCGGTGATCGCTTGTGCAAATAATGGTTTCTCCATTATCCAGAGTTACCTTAATAACTTCAGCATTTGCCTTGGTCATCCGGGGGTTGATGATGCGTTCTATGCCGATGGTGCCGTTCATAAGGATGGTATAGCAAAAATGCTCTTTTCCCATCGCTTGCTCAGCCACAATTTCTTTAAAACTGAGCGATCGCCCATCAGCTAGTGCTACAAGTGTATCTCCATCAAAGCACCCGCCTGCAGAATCCCCTTCCACGAGATAGATTTCTGATTCTTTGGGATCTCTCGTACTGCAATCTGCTAATTTACCTGGTAATGGCGAAGATTCCAGCACCGATTTGCGGCGCACTAATTCCCGCGCATGTCGGGCGGCTTCTGCGGCTTTGAAAGCTTGGATAGCTTTATCCAAAACAGAATCGGCGACACCAGGGTGAAATTCTAGGTACTCAGTGAGAACTTCTCCTACAAAAGAATCTACAATTCCCCGAACTTCTGTATTGCCTAATTTGGTTTTGGTTTGTCCTTCAAATTCTGGTTCTGGAACTTTGACAGAAATGACGCCTGTTAAACCTTCACGGACGTGTTCCCCACTGAGGTTCGGTTCATTATCTTTGATTTTGTTGCGCTTGCGAGCGACTGCGTTCAAGGTGCGAGTCAGAACTGCTTTTAAACCTTCTAGGTGTGTACCACCGTCTACCGTGCGAATATTGTTGGCAAAGCCTAGTACATTGTCTGTATAAGCATCAGTACACCACTGCAAGGCAACTTCCACTTGAACATTGTTGCGTTCTCCCTGCACGAAAATGACTTCTTCATGCAGTGGCTGCTTATCACTGTTCATATAAGTGATATATTCCCGAATACCGCCTTTATATTCATAGGTTTCTACCTTTGGTGTATCACTTTTAAGTAGTTCCAGACGGTTATCACTAAAAGTAATTCTGACACCAGCATTTAGATATGCTAATTCCCGCAGGCGACTTGCTAGAGTCGTGTAATCAAATTCAGTGTCGGTAGTGAATATTTGGGGATCTGGTTTGAAGGTGACAGAAGTTCCAGTGCGGTTTTCTTTGTAGGGCTTTGCTATCAGTTCCGTAACGGGAATACCCCGTTCGTAGCGCTGGATATGAACCTTTTTATCTCGCCAAACTGTCACTTCTATCCACTCGGACAGGGCGTTCACTACGGAAACACCAACTCCGTGTAATCCTCCAGAAACTTTATAGCCTCCGCTACCAAATTTACCTCCAGCGTGTAATACGGTTAACACAGTTTCCAATGCTGATTTTCCCGTTTGGGGGTGAATATCTGTGGGGATGCCTCTACCATCATCTACAACGGTTACAGAACCATCAGAGTTGAGATCCACTTCCACATGCGTGCAGTAACCCGCCAAAGCTTCATCGATCGAGTTGTCCACCACCTCGTAAACTAAATGATGGAGTCCTCGCGGACCTGTGGAACCTATGTACATTCCCGGTCTTTTGCGAACGGGTTCCAGACCCTCCAGAACTTGAATCTGAGCGGCACTGTAACTGCTCGTCATGTAAACTCTCCTGTTAAGTGGGGGTGAAATCGCCCAAAAGCGAAAAATAGAAAAACACTCCAAAATTCTAACACAAAAGCCTTCATGACGACTTTAGGGCAATCTGAAGAGAAGTTTATGATAGGGATGCACCCAATAAGTTATCAGTTGTCAGTTATCACTGTTTACTGTTTACTGAGTTATTAACTAATGACTAAATTAATTGTGATTTGTGGCGCGACGGCGACAGGTAAGTCGGGGTTAGCGTTGGATTTAGCGACGCGGCTGAACTCAATCATTCTCAGTGCAGATTCTCGTCAGGTTTATCGGGAGTTTAATATTGGCACGGCTAAACCTACAGAAGCTGAACAAAAGTTAGTCCCGCACTATCTTATAGATATCTGCGACCCGACAAACACTATGACAGTTGCAGACTATCAAGAGCAAGCACAGGCGTTAATTGCTCATCCTCCTCATCCTCCTCATCCCCCCCTCCTCTTTGTTGGTGGTACTGGCTTATACATACGCTCCATCACGCAGGGTATGAAGATTCCGAGGGTTGCACCGCACAAGGAATTGCGATCGCAACTGGAATCTTTGGGTCAAAGGCAATTGTACGCCATGTTGCAACAAGTTGACCTGATTGCAGCACAAAAGATTCATCCTAACGATTTAGTGCGGACTTTAAGAGCATTGGAAGTATTTTATGTCACTGGTTGCCCAATTTCAGAGCAGCAAGGAGAAAACCCTCCAAATTATCAGATTTTGCAAATTGGTTTAGATTGTGACTCTGCTCACCTCACCCAACGCATTACACAGCGTACTCAGAAGATGATTACAGATGGTTTAGTAACAGAAGTAGAGTACCTTTGCAAGAAATATGGAACTGACTTACCTTTGCTGAATACTTTGGGATATCAGGAAATCAAACAATATTTGGCAGGAGATATTTCTTTGAATGAAGCTAAAGAATTAACTGTTTTGCACACACGGCAATTTGCCAAGCGCCAACGCACTTGGTTTAGAGCATATCCTCAGATTGAGTGGTTTGATACCGAAAATCCTAATTTATTGGAAGAAGTTTGGTATTGTATACATAAATTCATATATAATTCGTAAATACTTGACATCACCCTATTATGTTTATTCCATTTGCCTATTAAAATACTTTAATTAAGTGCAAATCCTCTCGTGTCTTTTATCAAGAAAAAGTCATGGTTATTTGCATATACATAGCGACATCTGTTGCCCTAATACAAGGAAAAGCGAAGCATTGACTTGCTGAAAAATATGAACGATAGAGTCATGGTTTTATTGTTGTGTGCTTCCTCAACACTCAACGTTTTGTTTTTGGTATTTAGCATTTTTTTCTTGATTAGAAAAGGTGGTTTGAGATATTTATATTTCAAAATTTTTCCGACGAATTCTCAAGAAGAATTTTATAATCCATACTCTTTGCATAAAAAAAGCCAGTTTGAACTCTTGCCTAAATCTGATTCAGACATTATTTTTTTGGGAGATAGCTTGACTGACGAAGGTGAATGGTCAGAGTTATTAGAAAATCCTAATGTAAAAAATCGTGGTATTGGTGGTGATACGACAGATTTGATACTGAACCGCTTAGACACAATATTAGCATCGAAACCCAAAAAAGTTTTCTTAATGGTGGGTATTAATGATATGCTTGGCTTGGGTAAGGGTGTGAAAACTATAAAACAAATACGACTGGTATACTCCGCGATTTTAACAGAGTTTCAAAATCAAGTACCGAATACAGAAGTGTTTCTTGAAAGCGTTTTACCAGTTCATAATAAGATAACTCGTTACTGGCAAGATAACGATAATATACTACAACTCAATTTACACTTGAGAAAGCTGGCAAAAGAGTTTTCTTATCATTACATAGACGTTTATTCTCATTTATCTGACTCAGAAAATCAATTAGATATTTGTTATACAGAGGATGGTTTGCATTTAAATGGTCGAGGATATTTAAAGTGGAAGGAAGCTGTTGAAGAATTTGTGAACGATACGAATAAAAAGGTTTTAGAAAACATCTCCACTGAAGATGTTTTCACAGAGTGTTAGGGTCAATACCCAAAGCACGTAGTTTTTCTGCAAGTAATTGAGCACGTTGTTCAGCCTGGAAAGCAAGTTGTTCGGCTTGAGAGGCGCGTTCATCCCCAGTTGGTACAACAATACCATCTTTGTAACACCAACGCAACCAAACATCTTGCCTACCTTCAAATTCTCCTTGCCAAAGAGTTAAACCTAAACCAACTTGCTCTAGCCAAGTTTCTGTCGTTTCAAAGTAACGCCTTCCTCGAAGTTCATAAAGGCGCAGCACTTGTTCTCCTAATTGCTGAGTGGGGTCATAGACAATATAGTAACTGACCCGCATATGTTCATAAATTCCTAGTTTTTTCCCTAGTTCATCACCTTCTTTGTTCGAGACAATTTCAATCGCAACTTCTGGAGGTTTGCCAAAGCGCCAAACCATATAACAACGATTTTGCTTCTCCCACCAATTCTCAGGAACTTGAGCATCAAGGCTGAGGAAAACATCGGGTACTATGGGAGGCTGAAGGTCTGTGTAATAAACGCCAACATTGGCTTCAGCTAGAAAAGTTTGATTCTGTAGAGAACTATAAAGAGAGCCAACTAACAGACGTTGTTGTTTAGCAGAGGCAAAATTGTCCACAGGCGTGTCATTTTCAGTGATGAACTGGTTCGCGTCTGGTACGTAATAATCATCATTATTAATGAAAAGTTGCTCAACCATAAATTTGTCCTGTAATGGAGAGTACTATTTCTAGGTTAGATGATGAGGGAGAAACAGGAGCTTGGTTTATGTACAACCGTGACAAAGTGGCAGTAAGTAAAACAGAGAGATTGTGCGAAAATCTGTTTACTGGTCTGTAGCTATATATTGGGTCTGTAGCATGAGCACTATGATTGGACAAATACTACGGCAGCGCTACAAAATTATCAAGTGGTTAGGAGCCGGAGGTTTTGGAGAAACCTATTTAACTGAAGATTTAGATATACCAGTCACTCCTAAGCCGAAATGTGTTCTCAAGCGGCTACAGCCTCAAGCAATGCTCCCAGATGTGTTACGACTTTTTGAGACGGAAGCAATAACACTTTACAACTTAGGACAAAACCACGACCAAATTCCCAAGCTTTTCGCCTACTTTTTGGTAAGCGATGGCGCACTGTAAACAGAATAGGAGAATTTGTTGATTAGTGCGTAAGGCTATGGGTGCAAATCTTTCCGCTTTTACTTGCCAATACTTCTTGCAACAATAATAATTATGGCAGTCAATTATTAACCTGCACAATTCTATGACAGACACAGCACTTAGTATTTCTCAAGCCGATATTGAATCCCTTGAACAGTTGTACACCTTTAGAGGAAAAACAGAAATTATCCAGTTTCTTAATAAACATCCCTTTCTTGTTGCTCCTTTGCAATCAGCAATTAAAAAGATTCGTTCTTACTTTCCTAATGAACAGCTATTTCTTCGGATTGACCATGATCCAGAAATCATCGACTATGTGCATTTAGTACTCTCGATTTTGACAGAATGCAACCCTCATGATGCACTTAACAGGCTCAATCAGTTCGATGAAGATTGGCTGCAACCTCTTTCATACGAGGTTCAAAAGCATTTGATTACCATTCCGGAGTTTCACGATGACGTTTGATTGGTTAGAGTATCTTCATCTAGCCAAAAAACTCGCCGGTGAAGCAACGACTTCTGCTCATCAGGAAGCTCAGTTGCGTGTTACTATCCATCTAGCTTATTATGCCGCTTTCAACTTGGCAAAAAAGCACTTGCAGGACAAAGAAGGACATTCTATTCCTACAACGGGTGATGCTCACAGATATATTAGTGAGCAATTTCTGTTTAATCCTGATTCAGTGCATAAATCAGTAGGACGTAAAATGAAGCGCTTGCGCTTGTTTCGCAACCAAGCTGATTATGCTGCTCTCTTCCCCAATTTATCTAATTTCACAACAGCATCCATAACTTTAGCTGAAGAGATAATTTCTACGTTCAATAGTATTTAGTCTCTAGGCGATCGCCCAAATAACGGAAACAACGCTCTGAGGTGTCAGATGAGAATAGGCGATATTAGAGCACATTGCAAGTAAATGAAGTACAGTACTGAGGTCTAAAAGGCAGACACAAAGTCCTTTTTACTTCTGACCGGAGGCGGAGCGTCTCCGGCTCCGCTCCTGACTCCTGACTTCTGAATTCTGCTGTATTCCTGACTCCCGCTTAAGTGCAATTCTTGCAACAATATATTTATAGGGAGTTGGCAAAGTAGTTCTCTCCCTTGGAAAAACCACCTATGCTTACCCAAGACAAACAACAACGCAACTGGAAACCCATCGTTAAACAATTTGAGGCTGTCGTTGGCAAAAATGGCGTAGTCCAACGCCGCGAGGAACTGATCACATACGAGTGCGATGGACTGACTAGCTATCGCCAACGTCCGGCTGTGGTAGTGTTACCGAGGACGACAGAACAAGTTGCACAGGTGGTGAAGATATGCGATCGCCACTCCATCCCCTTCATTGCACGCGGTTCTGGTACGGGTTTATCTGGTGGGGCGTTACCAGTCGAAGATTGCGTGTTGATTGTCACTTCTTTGATGCGACAAATACTTAAGGTGGATTTAGAAAATCAGCAAGTTATTGTCCAACCGGGAGTGATTAACAGTTGGGTGACACAAACTGTGAGCGGTGCCGGATTTTACTATGCTCCAGATCCTTCTAGTCAAATCATTTGCTCAATTGGTGGTAACGTAGCAGAAAATTCTGGTGGAGTACATTGTCTCAAATACGGTGTCACAACAAACCACGTTTTAGGATTGAAACTCGTCCTTCCTGATGGTTCAATTGTTGATGTGGGAGGACAAATTCCTGAAATGCCAGGTTATGACTTAACAGGTTTGTTTGTTGGTTCTGAAGGGACACTCGGAATTGCCACAGAAATTACGCTGAGAATTCTTAAAAGTGCCGAATCAATTTGCGTACTTTTAGCTGACTTTACAAGTATTGAAGCAGCCGGTGCAAGTGTTTCCGATATCATCAGTGCAGGGATTATTCCTGGTGGTATGGAAATCATGGACAACCTCAGCATCAATGCTGTTGAAGATGTGGTAGCAACAAATTGTTATCCCCGCGATGCTGACGCTATTTTATTAGTAGAAGTTGACGGTTTGGCAGTAGAAGTTGCGGCAAATAAACAGCGTATTACTGAAATTTGTAAAAAGAATGGTGCGCGTCATATTACAATTGCTAGTGACCCAGAACAGCGCTTAAAATTGTGGAAAGGCAGAAAAGCTGCTTTTGCGGCTGCAGGTCATGTTAGCCCAGATTACTATGTACAAGATGGTGTGATTCCTCGTACTCAGTTACCCTATGTACTAGGAGAGATTGAAGCATTAAGTCAAAAATATGGGTATCGAATTGCTAATGTCTTTCATGCTGGAGATGGTAATCTTCACCCACTGATTCTGTTTGATAATTCTATTCCTGGCGAATTGGAAAAAGTGGAAGAAGTCGGCGGGGAAATTCTTAAGCTATGCGTTAAAGTTGGTGGTAGTATTTCTGGTGAACATGGCATTGGTGCAGATAAAAAATGCTATATGCCTGAAATGTTCACTACCACAGACTTAGAAACAATGCAATGGGTACGGCAAGTCTTTAATCCGAAAGGTTTGGCAAATCCAGGTAAGATTTTTCCTACACCACGTACTTGTGGTGAAGCTGCAAATGCAATAGGTGAAATTGCCAAAAAGTTTGAGGGAGTCGAAAGATTTTAGCAACGGATGTGACAGATAAATGAACAGTTCATTTATTTGTCACATTTATTATGAGTCACCCTCTATGTCAATCAACCCCTTCTTGATCCCTCTTCGGAAAACCGTTAATAATTGTAAAATTTCTGAGGGTCATAGCTTTTTTCTTCTTGTCATCTGTGCAACAATTAAAAATTAAAGAAATATTAAAAACTATTTTAGTAAACTCTTCTATACCTGCAAATGAAACTTAGCTTTTTATCGGCAGGAGCTAGTCAATATAAGCGCACTGATTATATTTTTTTTATGAGTCACAAAATAGCGATAAATACAAGTATTGCTCAATTAGGGCTGAGCATAGTTGAGTTTTGGTGCTAGGGAGCTTTTTCTACCAGTAGGACTAGAATAGAGAGCGCCTAGTAGAGTCAGCAACACAAAACAGGGACTCTCGCATGAGTATCAATCCATTGGAATCAACAGCAGAGTTAACAGAATCACCGTCTTTTTTTGGGCGATCTATAGATAGAGATGAGATTGGTACTAGTACCAATATGACTGAGCACAAGCAACCAGAACAAGGGCTGCAACATCAAACAGCGCGGGAGCAACTGCTAGGAGCAACTGCTCAACGTATTCGTCAATCTCTAGATTTAGAAACAATTCTTAATCAGACAGTGACGGAACTTCAGCAGTTCTTGTCATGCGATCGCGTCATTATCAACCGCTTTGAGACGGATGGGAGTGGTATTATCGTTGTAGAATCAACTATTGCATCTGGTTGTCCACTTTTAGGAACGATCATCAAAGACCCTTGCTTGACAGAAAAACATATTGAGGGCTACAAGCGGGGTTATATCCAGGCGATGGAGGATATTTTTGCAGCAGGGCTAGCTCCGTGTGACATCGATGTACTTGCTTCTGTGCAAGTTAGAGCTAAGTTGGTAGTTCCTATTTTACTAGCACAAGATTTGTGGGGTTTGCTAATAGCCCAGCAGTGTCATCAACCACGTCAATGGCAAAAAACAGAAATTGATTTACTTCAGCAACTGGCAGATCAATTAGGAATTGCTGTTCAACAGGCTCAATTGCAGAAGCAGATAGAGTGTCTAAAAGTCCAGCAACAATTGCAGTTGCAAAAACAAACAACTGAGTTGCAGTATTTTCTCAACTTTGAGCCCGTAGTCCGACGCATGACCGAACAAATCTGCGACAATCTAGATGAAACTCAGGTGCTGCAAACAGCGATGCAGGAATTAGCACAGATCCTACAGGCAGACTGCTGTCAAATTGAACTGTATAGTGATGACCAAACAATTGCAACTGTTGCCTATGAGTACACCACTACCCTACCTCGATGTCAAGGATTAACAAGACGAGTTGCAGAGTTTCCAGAAATTTATCACTCACTGTTGCAAAAACAACTCACGCAATCAATGGAAATTGTTCCCGGATGGAACCTGAAGTTGAGTGTTGTTGCACAGATGGCTTGTCCAATTTTCGATGCTCAAGGGATTTTAGGAAATATCTGGGTGAAAACAGAAGCACAAGCGGCGTTTCATGAATTTGAGGTGAAGCTGGTTCAGCAAGTCGCAAATGAATGTGCGATCGCCCTACGTAGAGCCAGACTTTGCGAAGTTATCCAAACACAGGCGAGTGAACTAGCAAAACTTGAACACTTAAAACACGAATTCCTCAGAAGCCTTTCCCATGAACTGCGAACACCGATAACTAGCATTAACCTCGCCGCCCAAACTTTAGAAAGTGTTCTCAAGCAAGAAGAATTATTTGATATAGAACTAGTCACGCAACTATTACATATTCTTCATAAAGAGTGTGGTCGCGAAAGCAAATTAATCAATGACTTGCTTACACTCACATATCTTGAAGCAGAAGCTGAACCTTTAACTTTAATCGTCATTGACCTAAAAACCTGGCTTCCTTCCATTATAGAACCTTTTCGAGAGCTTGCTCACTGTCAGCAGCAGCAGCTAAACCTGATGATTCCCAATGAACTCCCGCCCTTGGAAACAGATCTGACTGACTTAGAGCGTATCCTGACTGAGTTGCTAAACAATGCTTGCAAATTTACTCCTGCGGGGGAATCAATCACAGTTTTGGTTTCTGAAGTTGTAGACACCATCGTTCTAAGCGTCAGCAATTCCGGTGTTGAAATTCCCTCTCACGAACTATCACACATTTTCGATCCATTTTACCGCATTCCTAACAATGACCCTTGGAAATACGGTGGTACAGGGTTAGGGCTGGCATTAGTGCGGAAACTTGTGAAGCGTATAGGAGCTTCAATTGATGTCCACAGTGTATCTGGTAAAACTATATTTACTGTGAAATTCCCGTAATTTTTTAATGCACAACAGCTTATCAGCGGTCTGAAATGGAAGTATTAACCATTTGGAATTGCAAGCAGTAACATCAGCAGTGTTAGGTCAACTATTAGCAATGCAAGGTAAGCGTCAGGAAGGATTGAATTATTTACACGAAGCTTTAGATATAGCACAAAAGTTACAATCACCAGAAAATATTGAAAGAATTCAAGACATGATTAATAGAATCCAGTTAGCTGGGTAGAGTAGAAAAAGTTGGGCAATTCTTTACTAAGACTTATCATTGCTAGACTATGAATAACAATTATGCGTCTGTAGATGGTTAGCAGTGCAGGAATTACGGACAAAATTAAGAGTCTGAGTGACCTTCAGACTCGCTGTCATTTGCGTCAAGCAGAAGATGATCAGTTTTTCCACGAATGGTTAAAAGATTTACCCATTCTTGATCAGCAAGAACAAGCAGGTATTGCTCGTATCAAGCAGCGCTATGACTACCATCGCGTTGATGGTTTGCTGTTGGAGGGGACTATTAACCTTGTGGTCGTTTCGCCACTGTTGGAACTTGCGGGTTTTCTGGATCCACCCTTTCGTATTCGTTCACCTTATGGTATTGCGTTGGAACTAGAGGAGCCAGAAGAAACGATTCGTGGTTTTATTGACACACTGGTTGTGCAAGAGCGGTTTTGGATTTTAGTTGTTGAGTCTAAACGCACAAGCATTCCAGTTCCAGCAGCATTACCGCAGTTACTAGCATACATGCTGAGCGCTCCTCAAAAGCAGTCTCCTACAAAGACGCTAAGCCAACTTCCAGTATTCGGTCTAGCTACTAATGGCGACGAGTTTGTCTTTTTGAAACTCATGCTTGGAGATACTCCGCAGTTCGACGTATCACGGACATTTTCGCTGTTTCCCCGAAGACACGAGTTGGAGCATGTTTTACGGATTATCAAGCGGTTAGGACAAGCAGTGCTGGCGTGACATTTCGTGACATTTACTGTATTTGTTGAGGGTTTCAATGATTGACTAGACAAAAATAATATGCGCTTCTTTTAGTGCAACGGCTTTTGAGACATGAAATCCTAGGCAAATGACTAATTTTAAAAACCAAAATCGTTTATTAATGTATGTGACATTAGTGGTTATAGCAGGATTGACGCTATTTCCACTGTTTTGGCTTATCAGTACAGCGTTAAAATCCTCAACAGAAAACATTTTTCAATTCCCCCCGCAGTTATTGCCAAGTCAACCAACCATTGAGAATTTTATCAATGTTTGGCAAAGTAATCCCTTTGGGCAATACCTGTTCAACAGTACCTTGGTAGCGGTGCTGACTGTTTGTCTAAATCTCATTTTTTGCGCTTTAGCTGCTTACCCATTGGCAAGATTATCATTTCCAGGAAGAGACTGGATTTTTATGACTATTATTTCCACGATTATGATTCCTTTTCAAATCGTGATGATTCCGCTGTACATTTTGACAGTCCAGTTCGGTTTGAGAAATACTTATTTGGGGATCATTTTTCCTAGCTTGGCTTCTGCTTTTGGAATTTTTCTATTGCGACAAGCTTTTATAAGTGTCCCAAAAGAAATGGAAGAAGCTGCACGCATGGATGGCTGTTCGGAGTTAGGTATATGGTGGTACGTCATGCTTCCAGCAATTCGACCAGCACTCGTTACTCTGTCAATTTTTGTATTCATTGGTTCTTGGAGTGACTTTCTGTGGCCTTTAATTGTTATCCAAGATGAAAACTTATACACCCTTCCTTTGGGAGTCGCGAAGCTAGCGGGTACATTTTCTTTGAACTGGCGATTAGTCGCTGCAGGTTCAGTGATTTCTATCGCTCCAGTACTATTATTCTTCTTGTTTTTACAACGCTATATTGTTCCTACAGAAACTGGTAGCGGTGTGAAAGGTTAAGACTTTGTTGAAATTTTTGCCGTGGGTAAAGTCGTTCCAGGTAATACATTTAGGGAGGGTGATTGAGTCGGTTGCTTCCTAACCGATGTCATATGAATAAATAAGTAAATTAAAACTGTCAAGCCCAAACTAGTAAGAATGCCAAAGCCTATTCCCATGAGCAAAATAGAGTTTCTATCAATGACCCAAAAATGATTGTTAGCCCTTTTATCTTTGACAGCTAGTTCTTGAAGTTGGACTGGTAACGATAGCTCAATCACCCTTTCGTGTTCTGGTACAGGAATCAAAGGTAATAAAGAATGATTGTCAGCCCTTTCATCTTTGACAACTAGTTCTTGAAGTTGGACTGGTAACGACGGCTCTTCGATAACCCTTTCGTCTTCTTCCACAGGGATGAATAGATCTATCAAGATCCCCTGCTTAAGGTTCATATGAATTTGCTGACGGGCTTCCCAGGGAATCAGCACTCCTGGTCGTGCTTCCTGGTAACTATTCACATCTTTTAAAATCAGAGGTTCCAAGGAATTTGAAAAACTTTGCCGGTTTACCAGTTCTACAGGTCCCTTTTGCAGACAAGCACAAACTTTTTCGATGCGGAAAGCGTAGAGTGGTTCCGTTAGATGATAGCAAATGAAGTATGGTATGTGGCTGCGATCGATTTCATCCCACTCATCGTTGTATAGCCAGCCAAACAACCAATGCTCTGGAGTGACCTGAAGAAGATAAGCCGCCCTGTAACTACCGCTTGTCTGCTCATAGGTATTCCAGTGTCGGTAAACGACCTGTTTAAGGAAGGTTTGCTGAATGCGTAAGGGAACCTGCTCACTGGTAACGAGCCCAAAGCCCACATCGGTAAAGCTAGTATAAACTAGTTGGTTGAGGGGCAAATCCATGCTTAGTAAAACTCATGATAGGTGAAAGTAGCATTCTTTTGTGTACGCATACTACTCCCATCTGAATATAGCTGCATACAGTCTCAGAATTATGATTTCAATACAAATCTAACGAACTCTAATAAACCCAGCCTGCTCGATTGCCTTTTGCCCTTGGTCACTTAGTAAAAGTCTGGCATAGGCTTCCCCAGCCTGCTGTTCACGACCTTTGTTATGCTTAATAATCACAAACAGGTTGGTCGTGAGTGGATAGCTGCCATTTTTGATGGCTTCAGTGTTGATCTGGTTGCGCTTACGCGGACACTGATCAGTTGGTACTTTTGGTTCGCGGTAAGGGGAAATGAGACTATTAGGAGTGTGACCCAGTGGCAAAGGCTTCACACTACATTGAGGTACGACTGTACGAGCAGAAGCGTAATACAAACCACCAGGGGTTTGACTGAGTTTGCGCAGTGCTTGCGTAGTAGAATAGACATATTGCACATTGGAGCTCAACGCTTGATTGTTTAAGTCTTTGTTCTTTGAAAAGATTATTGTGTCTGCGTCCTCTAGACGCTGGGCAAAAGGAGTGATGGGTAAGTCTGGTCCACCTACCTGTTTCCAGTTAGTCATTTGTCCAAGATAAATCTGTTGCAATTGGTCAACAGTTAAACCACGCACCTTGAGTGATGGGTTTACTACCACCGCGATCCCATCCATACCGACTTGACGTTGCTCAAGTGTGAAGCCTTGCTGCTTAGCTGTAGTAGATTCTTCCATTGTTAGCGGACGAGAAGACTGCGCAAAGTCCAATAGCCCGTTAAGCAACATGCGAATCCCTGAACCAGAACCAGGACTACCATGAGTAGGTTCTACATAGTGCAACTGTAGTTCCGGGCGAGCATTTTGGATCTGAGAATCTGCTAATTGCCGAATAGGCGCCCAAGCTGTACTACCACCATATTTGAATGAGCCGATAGGAATATCAGCAACTGTCTCAAAGGCTAACATAGGAGTAGAGGCAGTGTTTGAACTTCGATCAGATAAAGCATTTATACTTTGACTGGACAATGAATTCGTGTTGTCGCTGACCGACAAGCGTGGTCGCAGCAGCCACCAGAATAGTCCGCTTATAACAACAAGTGTCAAGACTTTGCCAATAATTAGACCTTTTAGAAGAAGTGCAATTTCTCCGTTAATGACGAATTTTTTTTGGTTGGTATTGTCCATATTATTTGCTGCAGTAAGAGGTAGTTAATTATAGCGTTGCTACTTCTTGCCCCAAGAAATGCAGAGTTCATCTCCTCCTTCTTGAGTTAGGAAAATAAAGTTTAAGAGAGGTTAAATAGTGATTTTCTGTGATGAAAGTCACTGTCAATACTTGAGATATATGCACACTTTTTAGAAAGTT
>JAAUSC010000202.1 GCA_012031965.1 Scytonema sp. RU_4_4 | reverse complement strand
CATTGTCTTTGCCAAGCAGCAAAGTCTACATACTGTATTGGTAATGTAGGTAATGGAGAAGGTTGTCCATTACAAAAGGCGTGATAAAGTGTTGCTAATTCTTCTACTAATACGCCCATTGACCAACCGTCAGAGACGATGTGGTGCATTGTTAGTAGCACGATATGTTCTTGCTTTCCAAGACGTAATAGTTTGACTCTCAGTAGATGGTCGCTGCTAATGTCAAAGGGTTGTTGTGCTTCTTGTAGTGCTTGTTGTTTGATTTCGGCTTGTTGTTGATTTTCTGCTAGGTCGCTTATATCGAATATCGACAGCGTTATGGGCTTTTGTTGAGAGATGACGGCTACTGCTTGTCCTTGTGTGGTTTGAAAATTAGTCCGCAGTGCTTCGTGGCGACTTATGATTTCGTTAAAACTTTGTTGTAATGCTTCTACATTTAACTGTCCCTGTAGGCGAACAGCAGCAGGTATATTGTAAAATGGGCTATCTGGTTCTAACTGTTCCAGAAACCATAACCGTTGTTGAGCAAAAGACAAAGGAACAGGATTATGCTGGGAACGACGGGAAATAAATTTTTGTTGATTGTCTAACTTGGATTCACCCCGTAAGCGTTTTTCTAAAATTGCTTGTTTCGCAGGTGATAGCTGAGAGCGTTTTGTAGAAATTTCATCTTTTCTACCATTCATAATATTTCGTCCTGATACTTTTTTAAGTATGGTAATTTCCCTATTCTTCCTTTAACCTTTTCCTGTCTCCTCTAATAAATAATTAACTTACTTCAACTTTTACATATGAAGGTATAGATTGAATCCGGTTTAAATCATTTTCAAAAATTATCAAATTGCCATCCTTTTCAATCTCTTTAAATCCAGCAAATTTATAAGATATATACATCATCCGATTGCGATTATTTGATACAAATTATGCCAGAAGACGGACATTATTTTTTGAGCTAGACTCATAATATAATTCATCATAATTGTCCCGACTCCCCTTGACATAACCCGACAGGACATCAGCAAAAGCTTAATTGTCCATATATCAGCTTGGCATTCAATTACACCTACTGTTTGAGTGTTCATAATCAATCCGTCAGTAAAATCTTTTCCTAATTTTTCCTTGAGTTTTTCTCAATTGAAGCGAGCTTAAACTTCAGCTAATTTTTCTAGCTCCTCTATAATAGTTTCTTCTACAACCAGAGCCAATTCAGATATAGAGGGTGCATCAAATAGGGAACTTACAGAAAGTTTAATTTGGAAATCTTGAGAAAGCCGAGAAATCAGTGTAGTTCCTATCAAAGAATCTCCTCCTAGCTCAAAAAAATTGTCATTAATACCTACTTGTTTGATTGCCAGAACTTCTTGCCATATCAGAGATATTTTTTGCTCAATTTCATTTCTGGGAGCAACATAGGCAGTACTCAGTTTTGGTCTTGAATAGGTTGGTTTCAAGAAGTTATCTTTATTTGTAGTTTCTGGGATAGATGAACTATCTGCTAGATCCGCCTTGATTTGAAGGACTCGAAAATCATAGGTTGATACCAGAACTTGGGGAAAAGCATTCCCCAAAATCCGGTTGAAGGCTGCTATGCCTTCAGCAGGTGATAACCCTTGCTCAAGCAGTTTTTGTTGATACACTTGGGCTAATGTGACAGGTTTTTTAGGCTCTCTAGAACTAAAAGCTACGGGTACTATTGTATTTTGATTTTCAGGAATGTGAGGTTTTTGTTGGGTGGGGCTTTTTGCATCACTCTCTACCTTCCTCAAAGTGTACTCTTCTATCTCAACCAACCCTCTCCCTTTGTCATCCATAATAGTGATATCAAATTTCAGAGAATTGTTCTGAAACTGGTAATTTTTATTGTATCTAATGTAACTGTATACTTTTTCAGGTAGAGATTCTCTGAACTTTAACTTTTTATAATAAAACGGTAAGTAAATGCCTTCATCCTTGATGTTCAAAAAATTAGCGGCATTGTCTAACAAAGCAGGATGTAGTTTGTATAAATTAATGTCGCTAGCAAATTCTGCTGGCAGTTCCAGAATAGCAAACCCTTGATTTCTACCAAATTGTACCTGCTTAAAGTTATTCCATCTGTGACCGAATTCCATCTGTTTTACTTGAGGTTTACCCTCATCTTCTCTAAGGATGATTTCTTCGTTACACCTAGCAGCAATTTCTTCGATTTCATGTTCTTCAAGCGATTCTGCTTCTATGCAGGTTATTTCACCTCTAGCATGTTCTTGCCACTTATCTTCCTCAGAGTTAGATTGGCTGATGATTAAAAATTCAAATTTATCTCCTTGCTTTTTCAGAAGTGTACGAACTTCCCTTTCTTCATCTGTTTCTACCACTAAGGGAGTTAGGAAATACACTTCACGAATTTCAATTGTGCTATTTACTGCATGGGTTTCAAACGCAGCTCTAGCCATTTCCAGATAAGCTGTTCCTGGAAGTGTCGCCTTTCCCATCAACTTGTGTTCATTGAGAACCCAATGTTTGATGACACTAAACTTGGAAATATATATTTCTTGCTCTCTTCCCTCTACTATGCATTGCTCAAATAAGGGATGGTTAACTGCTTGAAATTGAGGTTTGGGAATATCGTGGGTTTGGGCAAATTGCTTAACTACGGCAGCAGCCATACCAACTTCTTGCCAAGCAGACCAGTTGATAGCGACAGTGAATATACCATCTCGACTGGTCTTATAGTGAGCAAAAGCGTCAAGAAAAGCATTGGCACTGGCGTAATCTACCTGTCCAAATTCGGCTTGGATGGCAGTCATAGAAGAACACAGGACAAAGAAATCTAGCTGAGTGTTCTGAAAAATACTATTAATAACTAGCGTTCCCTTCACTTTAGGTGCCAGAACATTTGCTGTCATTTCTGCCGTTTTTAGCTGAATGACTCCACCTCCTGGAATTCCTGCGGCGTGAATGACACCATTGAACTTACCAAAAAGCTCCTGTGCCTGAGCGATCGCCCAATGCATTTGTTCTCGGTCAGTGACATCTGCACTGATCGCTAAAATCTCTGCACCCAATTGTTCGATCTCTTGCAGTTTTTTAATCTTACAGCTAACACTATCTTGTTCATCATGAGTATTTAGCCATTCTTCCCATTTGTCTTTTGCCGGAAATGTTGAACGTCCTATAAGTAGCAATTTTGCTTGTACGGTCTTCGCCAGGTGTTCCGCCAGTACCAGTCCAATGCCTCCCAATCCACCAGTAATTAAATATACGCCTTTTTCTTGTAGTTTTGGTATTTTACCGGAAACTGGCTCTAAGTAAACAGGTTCAAATTGTTGTACCCAGCGATGATTTCCTCGGTAGGCGATAACTGAGTCAGAAAATTGGGTTTGTAGTTCGCTCAACAACTGGTCTATAAGTTTCTCTTGTTGCCAAGATTGATTTGAGGGAATGACAACATCAATGCTGCAACAACTGATATTTAAATACTCTTTTGGTATGACCTTAACAGGTCCAATCACAGTTGCCTTTTCGGGACAAAGAATCTCGTCTCCAGTCACTTCCTGCATATTGTTGGATATGACAGCTATTTGCAGTTGCTCGCGAAGATTCTGTTTCCCTAGTGATTCAGACAGAAATAGCAAACTGTAAAATCCTAAATCTTCTGCTTTACTAACTGTCTCTAGATTTGATTCTGTGTTACTAATAGGCGTGACATTCCATAAATGCACAATTGTGTTTGGAAATTTGTCTTGTGCTAAAAGTTCTTTGAGTAGAGCATCATAGTCATCTCGTTGTTGAGGATTTAATGTATATTTGCGATCGCTTAATTTTCTCAACTGAGATCCTACGCTAACAGCGATCGCATCTCGACCTTCCAGTTCCAATCGTTTCACTAATTCCTCACCCAAACCGCACTCATCAATAAACACAAGGGTACAAGACAAAAGCGATTTTGCACTTTTGGGCTTTTTGGGTAGCGGAGAGCGTTTCCATGATGGAACGTAGAACCAGTTAGCAATGTCTGATTTTTTACTTGCTAAAGAGGTGATCGATTTCTGTGTACTAGCCTTGACAGTTAGTGCTGTTTGTTGCTCTTGAATCCAATAAGGCTGGCGCTCAAAGGGGTATGTTGGTAGGGAAAGACGACGACGGTGTTCGTGGGCGTAAAATCCTGACCAATCTACTTGTACTCCATATAACCAGAGCTTGCCTAATGTCTTAAGCAAAAAAGCCAAATCTGGCTGTCGCTCGTAGGAATGCCGGAGCGAGGGCAGTACAACTTGATCTGTAGAGGAGCTGTTATCCAGACACTGTAAAGCTAAACTGCTCAGCGTCTGTCCCGATCCCACCTCCAACAGAATCGGATTTTGTTCTTTCCACAATTGTTGAACTCCATCTGCAAAACGTACGGTTTCGCATAGATGCTTTACCCAGTATGTGGGATCTGTAGCTTCTGCTGCTGTAATCCAAGTTCCCGTGACATTAGATAAATAGGGAATTTTGGGTGGCTGGAGGCTGACAGTTTTTACCAAGTCGGTGAAGGGTTGTGCGATCGCATCCATCATTTTTGAATGAAAGGCATGAGAAGTTTGCAAACGCCGACAGGCTAATCCCCTTTCAGTCAACTTGCTTTCTAATTCATCCACAGCGTCTATGACTCCAGCAATCACGCACTGGTGCAAACCGTTGATTGCTGACAAAGAAAGATTCTCACTTAACAGAGGATACACCTGTTCTTCCGAAAGGGGGACAGCCAACATTGCGCCACTTGGTAATTCCTGAATCATTTGCGCTCTTTTTGCGACGAGAGTCAGAGCATCTTCAACAGACAACACCCCTGCCAGCGTAGCCGCAACATATTCACCAATACTATAGCCAATCATTGCCGCAAGACAAATTCCCCATTCCATCCACAACTGAGCCAAGGCGTACTCGATGACAAAAACAGCTGGTTGAGTAAGATAAGTTTGATTGAGTTTTTGAGCGGTTTCATCTGCTTGTTCCGCCCCACGACCTAACATTTTTCGCAGATCTAGCTCCGTAGCAAGATTATTTTGTTTTGGTTGAATGTCATTCTCACTGTTTCGGTTGGGATACAGGACATCTCGCAAATCGTGACCAACAAGTGGTTTAAGAAATTCACAACAGTAATCAACCTGCTTGCGAAAAATAGATTCAACTTGATAAAGTTCCCAACCCATATTTACATATTGAGTACCAAGACCGGGGAACATAAAAGCTACAGACCTTTCCTGCGTTTGTTGGGTGTTGCTGAGTACTCTTTTTGGATTTTCAAACGCAACTATCGCATCTGCAATATTGCGACAAACAACAGTTTGTCTATGTTCAAAAGCTTGTCGTCCACACTGCAACGTGTAAGCAACATCTGCCAGGTTTAAATCTGGATGCTGTTTCAAATAATTTGCCAGGTTGGCAGTAGCGCTTTTTAATGCGGAGTCTGTTTTAGCTGAAAGCGCTAATAAATGCCAAGGACGAGAAGGACTAGACTCTGGAAGGGTTGGGGCTTCTTCTAAAATAACGTGAGCGTTAGTTCCACCTATACCCAGAGAACTCACACCAGCACGACGAGGAGTATGAGTAGTTTTCCACTCCGTCAAGTTGGTATTGACGTAAAAAGGGCTGTTGGCAAAATCAATTTCAGGATTGGGTTCTACAAAATTTAAGCTGGGGGGTATTTGTTTGTGTTTGAGAGCTAAAACAGTTTTGATTAAACTTGTAACTCCTGCTGCTGCGTCCAAATGACCAACATTTGTTTTGACTGAGCCAATTGCACAAAACCCCTTTTTATCAGTACTTTCACGAAAAACGTTGGTTAAAGCAGAAATTTCGATAGGATCGCCTAAGACAGTTCCCGAACCATGAGTTTCTATATAGCTGATAGTATCAGGCTCCACATCTGCTAAAGCAAGTGCCTCTGCAATGACTTGAGCTTGCCCGTTAACACTAGGCGCTGTGTAACCAACTTTACCAGATCCATCGTTATTTATGGCACTACCTTTAATGACAGCATACATATGATCCCCATCAGCGATCGCATCAGCTAAACGCTTTAAAACCACTACTCCAGCACCATTACCAATAATCGTTCCTCTTGCTTGAGCATCAAAAGCACGACAATGACCATCAGGTGATAAAATTCCTCCTTCTTGGTGCAGATATCCTGTTTTTTGAGGTATATTAATAGATACTCCACCAGCCAAAGCCATATCACACTGATAGTCCAATAAGCTTTGACAAGCTAAAGAAGTCGCAACCAAGGAAGTAGAACAAGCAGTTTGTACTGTAAGGCTTGGACCAGTAAGGTTTAATTTATAGGAAACACGAGTAGCTAAAAAGTCATTATTATTACCTATAAATGTTTGAAAAAAGTTGGCTGACCCAATTTGGTCACTAGTTTAAATTATTTAAATTAAATAATTGATAATTATTTAAACTAGCACCAGCATAGACACCAATTCGACTTTCACAATTTTGGGAATCGTAACCTGCATTTTCCAATGCTTCCCATGCACACTCTAAAAATAAACGATGTTGGGGGTCAGTAATTTCTGCTTCTTTAGGATTAAATCCAAAGAATGAAGCATCAAATAGATCAATATCCTCTAATATTGCACCAACTTTCACATAATTTGTATCACTTACCAAAGTCGGAGTAATACCAGCAGTTATTAACTCTTCATCCGTAAAGGAAGATATTGACTCTATACCATCTTGCAAGTTTTGCCAAAATGTTTCTATGTTTTTTGCTCCGGGAAAACGCCCTGACATTCCAATAATAGCTATTCCTTCTATTGATTCGTAGATTTCTACACTAACCATTTAGTCTGTTTCCTTTCGGCTTAATAATAACTGCGCGGGTATTAATAGAGAAATTTGGCATCCAAAAACATGGAGTATCCTCTTATTAGACGATACGACGTGAATGCAGATATTGATGAAATAATTCCACAGCTAGTTGCACACCATTTATTGTAATATTCATGTTTTGAGATCCTATAGTAGATTTAACTGATGGCTCAAGAATGTTTTATCAGCGAGAACTTTTTCTTGATTGCTTCATAAATAATTGCTTTTTCCCCTGACGCACTTCTATTCGTTTTTGCGCGCGATCGCGCATCGGTTCAAAAATATATTTCTCTTCTGTGGTTTGACTTAAGTACTGTGCTAAAGAGTAGATAGTTGGATTTTGAAACATCGTCATTACTGATATATCTTGCTGCAAAATCTCACGCAGTTTATTATTTACTTTCAACATCAGTAGGGAATGTCCACCTAAGTCAAAAAAGTTATCATGAATACCCACGTTTTCAAGTTGAAGTAAATTTTCCAGATATCAGCTATAGTTTGCTCTATTTCAGTTTGGGGCGGCTGATAAACTGTCTGCAATTGAGGACGTATGTTATCTGGTGCGGGTAATGCTTTTCTATCTATCTTACCATTAGATGTCAGTGGTAAAGTTTTTAATTCGACGAAAGCAGAGGGAATCATGTAGTCTGGAAGTTGATGTTTCAGAAAACTTCGCACTTTCGCGAACGCTAATTCCCCTTCAGCTTCAGGTACTAAATAAGCAACCAATAGCTTTTGACCTGGTATGTCTTCTCGGTCAATGGCTACACACTCTCTGACTTCTGGATGTTGGTTTAGTACCGCTTCAATTTCTCCTAATTCAATGCGGAAACCTCTAAGTTTGACTTGATGGTCAATTCTACCAATGTATTCAATTTCTCCATTTTCTAAATATCTGCCCTTATCTCCTGTTTTGTATAGTCGGGAACCTGGTTTAGTGCTAAAGGGATTGGGAATAAATCTAAGGGCGGTTAATTCTGCTCGATTTACATATCCTCTGGCTATTCCTGCTCCTCCTATGTATATTTCTCCTACTACTCCTACTGGTACAGGTTGTAAATGAGAGTCTAGTAAGTATATTTGTGTGTTAGCGATCGCTCTTCCAATCGGAAGGGAATTGCCTGTATCTAGTGCTTCTATCTGACTGTTGAAGTGATAGAGTGTTGAGGTGACTGTTGTTTCAGTCAGTCCGTAGACATGAACTAGCAAAGTCTGCCATTGCTGCCATTGTCTCAATCTTTCAGTGGAGATTCTTTCTCCTCCCACAATCGCAAATCGAACACAACTAGGTACTTTGTCTTGATTTGAAGCTAGTTCTGATACCCAGTGATGCCAGTAAGCTGTAGGTAACTCAAATACCGTTAACTGTTGTTTATTAATTAATTGCTGGAATTCGCTACAGGAGATTAGCTCCTTATTTTCTAGCAAGACTACTGTAGCTCCTTTGATCCAAGT
Source organism: Scytonema sp. RU_4_4 (assembly GCA_012031965.1). Lineage (GTDB taxonomy): Bacteria > Cyanobacteriota > Cyanobacteriia > Cyanobacteriales > Nostocaceae > Brasilonema. Next base: position 4,579 of record JAAUSC010000202.1, on the reverse strand, counting down.
GGGAAAGAGTTCTTCAACTACTACGTCAAAACCAATTGAGGCAAATTGAAGGAAGCGATCGCTATTTTGTAGCTGAAACTGCTCGGCAATTTCTAAAGTGTAATTGACTAATGCCTGATGGTGTACTGCTACCCCTTTTGGTTTACCTGTCGAACCTGATGTGTAAATTACATAGGCTAAGTTTTCCGGGGTGACTTGACTGCGACAATTCTGGGTTGATTGTTGGGCAATATCTGACCAATTGCGCTCTAAATACAATAGTGATGTTTGGTGTTTAGGCAATTCAACTTCTAGATGCTGTTGAGTCAAGAGAATTTCCACTTGAGCATCTTCTAATATGTATTCAATCCGCTGTTTTGGATAATTTACGTCAATGGGTACATAGGCTGCCCCTGCCTTGAGGATGCCTAAAATGGCTATACTCATTTCGAGCGATCGCTCGACACAAATCCCCACCAATACCTCTGGTTTTACTCCCAGCTTTTGTAAATAATGCGCTAATTGATTTGCTCGTTGGTTTAATTCCCGATAACTTAGCTGTTGGTTTTCAAATACCACTGCTACTGCATCTGGTGTTTTCTCTACCTGCGCTTCAAATAATTCATGGATACATTTATCTTGAGGGTAATCAGTAGCAGTATTATTCCACTCCCGCAGCAATTGATGCTGCTCAACTTCTGTCAACAATGGTAAATCTGACAAACGCTGCTGTGGATTGGCAACTATTGCTTCAAGCAACGTTTGCAAATGACCTACCATTCTCTGTATAGAACTTTGAGCAAATAAATCAGTACTGTATTCAAAACTTCCAACTAACCCTGACTCCGTTTTTATCATCTCCAGGGTTAAATCAAAGTGGACAGTACCACTATCACTTTTCAACTGAGTTAAAGTTAAACCAGGCAACTCTAAAGCTGACATCGGTGCATTCTGAAGCACAAACATCACTTGAAATAGTGGTGTATGACTTAAATCTCGCTGTGGTTGCAGTTTTTCAACTAACAAATCAAAAGGCAAATCCTGATGTGCATAAGCTCCTAATGCTACTTCCCGCACCCGTTTTAGTAGCCCCTCAAAACTGGGATTTCCTGCTAAGTTAGTTCTCAATACCAGGGTATTGACAAAAAATCCAATTAACCCTTCTATCTCCCCTCGGTTACGGTTAGCAATGGGTGAGCCAACCACAATGTCTTGTTGACCTGTATAACGCCATAGCAGTATTTGGAAACCTGCTAACAAGGTCATAAATAAAGTACTTCCCTGCTGCTGGCTTAATTTATTCAGGGATGCGGATAGTTCTTTCGATAACTCAAATGAGTAGGTTGCACCTCGGAAAGTCTGAATTGGCGGTTTTGGATAATCTGTAGGTAATTCTAATAGTTTTGGTGCGTTATCTAACTGCTTTAGCCAATAAGATAACTGAGTTTCGAGTACTTTTCCTTGCAGCCATTTTCTTTGCCAAGCAGCAAAATCTACATACTGTATTGGTAATTTAGGTAACGGTGAGGTTTGCTCATTACAAAAAGCTTGATAAAGTGTTGCTAATTCTTCTACTAAGACGCCGATTGACCAACCGTCAGAGACGATGTGGTGCATTGTCAGTAACACAATATGTTCTTGCTCTCCAAGACGTAACAGTTTTACCCTCAGTAGATGGTCGCTGCTAATGTCAAATGGTTGTTGTGCTTCTTGTGCTGCTTGTTGTTTAATTTCGGCTTGTCGTTGATTTGCTGGTAGGTCACTAATATCGAATATCGACAGCGTTATGGGCTTTTCTTGAGAGATGACAGCTACTGCTTGCCCTTCTCTAGTTTGAAAATTAGTCCGCAGTGCTTCGTGACGACTTACGATTTCGTTAAAACTTTGTTGTAATGCTTCTACATTCAACTGTCCCTGTAGGCGAACAGCAGCAGGCATATTGTAAAATGGGCTATTTGGTTCTAATTGAGCCAAAAACCACAGTCGCTGTTGGGCAAATGATAAGGGTAAATTAACATCCCTGGGTACGGGTTTTATAAACTCTACTGTGGAATTTGAATTAATTGAATCATGTAGATATTTGAGGATTTCTATTTTACGATCTCGTACTTGCGCGATAAGTTCTGATGACAGTACTCCTTTTGAATCACTCAAGTATAAGCGATCGCCATCAACTCTAAGCTTTATGTCTAAACTAGAAAGCTCAGACATAAATTGGTTGATACTTTTCATAACTTCTTACTCCTCATAGCTGATTATAGCTAAAGTAATTTTTGCTTAGAAATACTAAACCAGAATCATTAATGTTGGTGTTCTTTATAACTCAATTTCGTTATCACCGTGAGCAGCGCTAGAAAAGACTAGTAATTTTTTGACTGTTCCACGAGTACTCTCGATATACTGCGATATTCCAGCTATAGTAGGTTCATCAAATAAGATACGTAGCGTTATATCCATAGATAAGTCTTTACGAAAGTGGGAAATAACCTGAATTGCTAACAGTGAATCTCCTCCCAATTCAAAAAAGTTGTCCTGGATGCCTATTCTTTCAATTCCTAGAATTTCTTGCCAAACATTAGCAACTGTTTGTTCCACTTTATTTCTAGGGGCAAGATATGATGTGCGTAAGTTTGGTCTTTGGTGTTTTGCAAATAAATTTTTGTTATTTGATAAGTCTTTAGTCCGTAAAGACTCAAGCTTGATCCATTCCTCAACTCTCGCTTGCAAGTTTCCGGTGGAGACAACAACTTGAGGAAATCCACACATCGATAATAGCCTTTCAAATGCATCTATGCTGTTAGTCTTCGATGCCATACCATATTTATACAAGGTGTTTAAAGCATCTGTATTTTGCTGTTCCTCTTGAGTTACCCAATCATCCCAGTTAAAACTACTCCAAGGGGAAGGACTAGTTTTGTTGTAGTTATGGGTAAAAGCATCCATAAAAATATTTGCAGCAGAATAGGAAGTAAATCCTAAACCTCCCAATACAGATGATAATGACGATGTTAATTGACAAAAATCTAATTCTTGTCCTTGCAGGACTTTTTCCAAGACAAACAGCCCATAAACTTTGGGGTGAAATTGCGATTGTGCCTGGGCTTTAGAAGTCTCCATAATAGGGTAATGTGCATCTTCGATAATTCCCGCAGCATGGATGACACCATTAATTGCACCAAATTGTTGAGTGGCGATCGCAATTGCATTATGCATTTGTTGTTCATCGGCAACATCAGCACTGATGACGAGAACCTCTGCACCTAAAGCTATGAGTGACTGCACTTTGCGAATCTTGCGGCTAATGCTATCCTCCTCATCATGGTTTGCTAGCCATTCTTGCCACTGCTCTCTTTCCGGAAGGCCCTTTCGTCCAAGCAGAATTAATTTCGCCTGCACTGTTTGAGCTAAATATTCTGCCAATACTAAACCAACACCACCAAGACCACCTGTAATTAAGTAAACTCCACTTTTTCTTAACTTGTTTCGACCAAAACTACTTTTATCTAAACGAATTGGTTCATACGTTTGAATCCAGCGATGATGACCACGGTAGGCGACAATGTTTTCAGTTGGCTGTGCTGCAAATTCTCCAATTAGATAATCTATTAATTTACTTGATAGCTGGGTTTCTGATTCTGGAAGCACAACATCAAAACAGCAACAGGTAATGTTGGGATATTCCTGTGGAATTACCTTGCATGGACCTAATATGGTTGATTTTTCAGGGCATAAATTCTCACCACCTGTTACATCATGTATATTGCTGCTGACAACCATTAGCTTGATTGAGTCAGTTATATTCTGCTTTGCCAAGGCTTGTGTCAAAAACAGTAGACTGTAAAAACCAAGATTTTGACAATCTTCAAAAAATTGATACCGCAATTGTAAGTGTGTTTTTTCACCTAATTCTCGTTCTGGTAAGGTTTCGTTAGGAGCAACACTCCAAAAATGAGTTATTCCCTGCGGTGTCCAATTCTGTTCTTGTAGTGCTTGAAGCAAGGCATCATAGTCATCCCTTTGTTGGGGATTAATTGCATATGTATAGTCATTGAGTTTCGCAAAACTATCTGCAATTCTAACGACAATCACATCTTGATCCTGTTGCTTGAGTCTTTCGGCAACCTCTGCTCCTACTCCATAGGTATCGGCAAACACCAACCAAGATAATTTTTGCTCCAAGGATTTTTCCTTTTGGAAAAGTGCTAGCGGTGTGGATTCTTTCCAGCGAGGAACGTAAAACCAATCTGCAATATCTGGCTTTTTGTCCATTGATTGCTGTTGCATCATAGCCAGAGTCGCGTTTTGGTTTAACTCAACCCAGTAACGCTGGCGTTCAAAAGGATAGGTTGGTAAAGGAATACGATGACGGCGCTCATTAGTGTAAAAACCTGACCAATCTACTTTCACACCAAATAGCCACAACTTACCTAAACTATTAAGTAAAAATGCGACATCAGACTCTTGCTCTTGAGGGTGGCGAAGTGATGTCAGCACAAAAGATTCTTCTTTTGATGCTGTTTAACAAAAGTGCTTAACGTTCGTCCTGGTCCTACTTCCAAGAATAATGTTTCGGGTGTTTTCGCTAACTCAGTAATCCCTT
>JAAUSC010000201.1 GCA_012031965.1 Scytonema sp. RU_4_4 | reverse complement strand
CCCCATCCCCCCCATCCCCCCTATCCCCGTGTCCTCTTACTACCTCTCCCTTCCTGAACGCATCTACTCCCGTCCTCTACCTCCTGTGGAAGTTGTAGATATGCGCCAAGAATTACAACAGGGAAATCGTTCTATATTTAGTCGTTCCTTACAACAAGCCTTACAGCAACTGCGAGAACGCCGTCAACAAGGAATTTTATTTATCCATCGTCGGGGACACAGCACATTTGTCTCTTGTCGCAGTTGTGGATATGTCTTGGAGTGTCCTAACTGTGACGTGTCGCTGTCATATCACCACACAGAGGAGAATGCGCCGCAAACACTGCGCTGTCATTACTGTAATTTTGCGCGATCGCATCCCCAAAATTGTCCAGAATGTGGTTCCCCTTACCTAAAATTTTTCGGTAGCGGTACCCAACGAGTTGCGCAGGAGTTAGCAAAACAGTTTCCCCAATTGCGCTTTATCCGTTTTGATAGCGATACCACCCGTACAAAGGGAGCACACCGTACTCTTCTGACACAGTTTGTTAACGGTGAAGCAGATTTGTTAATTGGTACGCAAATGCTCACCAAAGGATTAGATTTGCCTCAAGTCACACTTGTGGGTGTTGTTGCTGCTGATGGACTGCTGCATCTATCAGACTATCGCGCCAGCGAACGAGCATTTCAAACCTTAACACAAGTTGCTGGACGCGCAGGTAGAGGTGAAGAGCCAGGAAGAGTGATTGTCCAAACTTACACTTGCGAACATTCTGTGATTGAAGCAGTCAAAAGTCACGATTATCAGTCTTTCATAGATGCCGAATTGGAACAACGGCGATCGCTCAATTATCCTCCCTATGGGAGATTGATTTTATTGCGCTTAAGTAGCACTGATCCAATTCAGGTGGAGAATACTGCTGGAATGATAGCAGCAGCTTTACCTCAGCATGAAGGGTTAGATATTTTAGGACCAGCACCAGCTTCCATTCTACGAGTAGCTAATCGTTACCGCTGGCAGATCTTGCTAAAATTTGCCCCCGATGCTTTGCCACAATTACCAGATTGGGAGGAAGTGCGTCAACTTTGTCCTCGCTCAGTCAGTTTAACAATTGATGTTGACCCGTTAAATATCATGTGAATAACCGTGTTTTCCACAGGCTCTGCTTCTAGTACGCTTCGTTCGAGTGATAATAGTATATAGAGGTAAGAGTATTTAAAATGTCGTTAACAACTTCTGCTTGTTGCGCTGTCACCCTTAGTCAACAACAAGAGCAAAATAATCAATACCACAAAACGCAGTGTGACGAAATGCAATGTGTTGATACTCCAGTTGACAATTGCAAGAGCACGTCTAAAAATTGCACTGTTGTAGAAAATGGTCGTGTCGTTGTTAAACCAGCACAAACACGACTTGATAAGGATTGTTAATTTAATTCCTGGATTGCCTAAGACTTTTCATGAGCAACGAACAACAACTCAGCCTCTTCGGGGACTCAAACTTTAACTCAAATGACCAAAAAGAGCTGATTCCCACAAACGCTAAAATCCCCATCCCTCCTGGAACCTATGCCAATATGACCGAATTGGCACAGCATTGCAATCAGTGTCATAGGTGTGGATTAGGAGAAACACGTACTCATGCTGTTATCAGCCGTGGTTCTATCAAAGCACCAATCATGATTGTGGGAGAAGCACCAGGTCAAACCGAAGATGAAACTGGGCTACCCTTTGTTGGTAAAGCAGGACAGTTGCTAGAGAAAATTTTAGTATCTGTCAACCTAGATACACAGAAAGATATATTTATCTGTAATATCTGCAAGTGTAGACCTCCTGGTAACCGAGTTCCCACCACCGAAGAAATGGAGGCTTGTAAACCATACCTGTTTGAACAAATTCGCTTGGTTGATCCAAAAATTATTCTTTTAGCAGGTGCAACCGCTGTCAAAGGATTAACTGGCGACAAACGTGGAATTACCAAAATTCGTGGACAGTGGATGGAGTGGGAGGGGCGTTTGTATATGCCGATTTTCCATCCATCTTATTTGCTACGTAATCAATCTCGTGAAGTTGGCAGTCCCAAGTGGTTAACGTGGCAGGATATACAAGCAGTGCGTGCTAAGTTTGATGAAATCCAGAAAAACTACTAGCAGGTAAGTATCTGGTCTATGACCAACAGTTTGGCAAAAAATCCGGAATACTGGCGCTTCACTTGGTAGCTAACTGAATTCCTATTTAGGAAAACGGTTAGCTGCTTCCGGTAGCTGATAATCCTCAGCCTATATTGCCAAGGAGAAAGCTTATGTTAACCTGGTTCTTCATATTATTTATAGTTGTGCTAGTGGTGCTAAGTGTTGTAGACGAGAGCGGTTCCTTTAGAGGTGGTAAAAGCAAATCCCGTAACCGCTCTAGTGGAAGCAGCGACAGCGGTTCATATGGTGGTGATGTTGGGGAATATGACAGTAGCTGCAGCGACAGCGGTTTGTATGGTGGTGATGCTGGAGGATATGACAGCGGTAGCAGCTATGACTCTGGCGGCGGTTGCGACAGTAGTGGCTCTGATGGTGGTGGTTGTAATGGCGGTGGCGGAGATTAGCTTCCCAAATGAAGGGAACGCACACGCACACTTCCAGCACGACAATCTCGCAACCAAGCAGCAATCCCTTGAGCAATAACACCATTACTACTATCTCGTGGTGGTGTAGGCGGCTGGTTCTTAGGATAGAAACCAGTTTGGGAAAACATCATCACAAAACGCCAATCAGTCTTTGTTTTTGTTAAAAACAGCCAGTGGAATTGCTGCAATTGAACTGCTTTACCAGCGGTGTACTGTCGCTCTAAAGTCGTGAAAAAGACTTGCTCTACTCCAACTGACGCAGTTTTAAGGGAATTTGCCGTGTATCCACTAGAGTTAAGAGGTAGCGGTTGAAACTCTGGTCTTCCTGCCACTACCATATAACTGTAAGCCTCAGCTGCCCTGCTCAAGCGACGAGCGCGTTGACTGGCGCGATTGGCATAGCTTGGTAAATCCCGTAATAGCTGAGTCGTTAATGCTTCTAGATTTTGGTTTGAGCAAGAAAACCTCTTTGCGCCAACGGCTCCCCTCTGGGTTTTTGGAGAGGTGTTAGGCGTGAGGTTCTGCGCTTTTGCTGGGTTATCTAGAGAATTTGATAATAATAGCCAGAAGCCACAACAAAGAAGCCACAAATTTTTATTTTTATTTTTGACTCCTGACTTCATGTCACCGTTACTAACTCCTCACAAATTCTCTTCCAGGCTAACTCTGGATCAGCGGCTGCGGTAATAGGACGCCCAATGACGAGGTAATTTGCTCCTGCTTTGAAAGCTTGTGTAGGAGTGAGCGATCGCGCTTGATCTCCCTTTTCCGACCAAGTTGGACGTACCCCCGGACAAACCAGCAAAAAATCATCTCCACAAGTTTGACGCAATTGCGCCACCTCTTGGGGAGAACAAACAGCCCCATCTAAACCCGCTTCTTGAGCCATCAGAGCCATTTCCAAAGCATATTCTGGTAATTCTAGGGGAATTTTCAACTCAAACGCCAGCTGTCTGGAAGAAAGACTCGTCAACAACGTAATCGCAATTAACTTCGGCGGTTTCACACCCGCATCTGTTGCTCCTATTTGTACAGCCTCAGCAGCTGCTTTCAAAGCTTCAATACCAGATGTTGCATGAATTGTCAATAAATCAACGCCATAACGAGCAGCCGCACGACAAGCACCAGCGACAGTGTTGGGGATATCGTGAAACTTCAAATCCAAAAAAATACGCTTTTGCCGAGACTTGAGCACCTCCAAAATTTTTGGTCCTGTGCTTGTAAATAACTCCAAACCAACCTTGAAGAAAGTAACTGACTCCAGCCGTTCGATAAGAGCGATCGCCATCTGCTCATCCGCCACATCCAAAGGCACAATAACTCTTTTATCTGCGTCCATCTGTTGTTCATCTGCGGTTTTTTATTCCCTATCAAGGTACCAGTCGCACAAACTTGTTTTTTCCCAGTTGCAAAACACGTCCATGCAATTCACTTTTCTCACCAAAAGTCGTTTCAATATCGGTGAGGCGATCGCCATCTAAACGCACCCCACCTTCTTGAATTTTCCGCTTACCTTCCCCGCTACTTTTGCACAAGCCACTCACATTCAGAATGTATGGTAATTTTGCAGGAAACTGCACATCAGCCAGGGAAAACTCTGGTACGTCACCCGCCTCAATCTCCTTGATAGCTTGTTCACCGTGATATTGCTTGACGATTTCCTGCGCCAGTAATTTTTGGCGATCGCGTGGATTTTCTGGTAGCTTATCCAATGACAAATCTGTAAGAAGTGTAAAATACTCCTCTAGCAGATTGTCTGGAACTTGTTGCAGCTTCTGATACTTCTGAGTTTGGTGTTCTAATAAACCCACATAATTATCTAGAGACTTAGACATTTTTTGTACACCATCTAAGCCAATCAAAATTGGCAACAGTACTCCGTACTGAGGTTTTTGCCCAAAATGCCGCTGTAAATCTCGCCCCACAGCAATATTAAATTTTTGGTCTGTCCCTCCTAATTCCACATCTGCCTCAACAGCAACAGAATCATAACCCTGCATCAGCGGGTAAAGGAACTCATGAAGGAAAATAGGATTCTCTTTTTTATAGCGCTCAGCGAAACCTTCCTTAGCGAGCATCTGCCCTACTGTCATTGTGGAGAGTAACTCCAAAGTTTTGCCTAGATCCAACTTCGAGAGCCATTGTGAGTTGTAACGTACCTCTAGCCTTCCTGGTGTATCGAAATCTAAAATAGGTCGTACTTGGTCAAGGTAAGTCTGGGCATTTCGCGCCACATCTTCTTGTGTAAGTTGGCGACGTACCTCAGATTTTCCTGTCGGGTCGCCAATGCGAGCGGTAAAATCGCCAATAATGAGTACTGCCGTATGACCAGCATCTTGAAACGCTCGTAGTTTTCGCATTGGTATGCTATGCCCGAGATGAATTTCCGCCCCTGTAGGATCAATTCCATATTTGACCCTTAAAGGTCGGTCAGTTGTGACTAAGCGCTGTTCTAGACTTTCAACATCACTGTCGGAATCAGTCGGTTGTGGAAAAATTTCAACAATACCACGACGCAGCCAAGAAGAATCCTGCATCATACTACTAGGAGATTGACTGTTAACTATGCTTTGCACTATCAAAGTAGGATTGGTTATGGTCACTGACAACTTGTATGACTTTTGTTCGCCAGATTAATATCATTGCAAAAAATTAACCGCCTTGCTTGATCCAAGACATTACACTATATATTTACTAGTGAGGAAGTAAAATCGCCGTGTCGTCCAGGACTTTTGAAGATAAGCAGCCACAGCCTCAGCAAGCTGCCTCGGGTTTTGAATTTCTCAAAGGAGTCGGTCAGGTAGCTGGCGGTACTCTACTATCCGTTACGATGCTGACAAGTTCTATTGTAGCGGGAGGGCTAGTTGGCTTAGCGGTGAGTTTCCGCAACTTGCCAGATGTGAGACAGTTACGCAGCTTCTTGCCATCAGAAACGACTTATATCTACGACATCAAAGGCAAACTGTTGACAAGTATTCACGGCGAAGCCAACCGTGAAGTCATGCCTTTAGATAGGATTTCTCCAGATCTCAAGCGAGCAGTATTAGCGAGTGAAGACAGTGACTTCTACTATCACCACGGTATAAATCCTAAAGGCGTTGGACGTGCGGTAGTCACCAACTGGTCAGCAGGTGGTGTGCGAGAGGGTGGTTCAACGATCACCATGCAGTTGGTGAAAAACTTGTTCTTATCTCACAAGCGTGCCTTTACCCGTAAGATAGCCGAAGCAGTGCTAGCAATTCGCTTAGAGCAAATTCTTACTAAAGACCAAATTTTAGAAATGTACCTCAACCAAGTTTATTGGGGTCATAACAACTATGGTGTACAAACAGCAGCACGCAGTTACTTTAATAAATCAGCAGAATATTTAAACTTGGCAGAGTCGGCGATGATGGCTGGTTTGATTCAAGCGCCGGAAGAGTATAGCCCTTTCATCCACATGGAAAAGGCAAAAGAACAGCAGAGAATCGTTTTAGGTCGGATGAAGGAATTGGGCTGGATCACGCAACAAGAGCACGACAACGCCCTGAAACAACCAATCAAACTGGGTAAAATTAAGTCTTTTCAAGGAAGTGCTTTGCCTTACATAACAAACGCCGTAGCGCACGAAATAGCGAAAAAGTTTGGTCGTGAGGCGCTGCTCAAGGGTGGAATGCGAATTCAAACCACAGTTGATACCAACTTCCAAAGGATGGCGGAGGGTACTGTAAAACGCTGGCATGAAAGACTGCGTGGGCAAGGGTTATCTAAAAACCAAATTGCTCTGGTTGCTGTTGATCCCCGTACACATTTTATCAAAGCGCTGGTAGGTGGCGTAGATGCTAAAACCAGTGAGTTTAACCGTGCAACTCAAGCTTTACGACAACCAGGTTCTGCTTTTAAACCATTTGTTTACTACACTGCCTTTGCAACTGGTAAGTATGGACCAGAGACAACGGTCTACGATACCCCTGTAGGTTATCGCGATGGTGACGGATGGTACTATCCACGCAATTATGATGGTGGCTATGGCGGAGCAATGTCAATCCGTACTGCTTTAAAGCTCTCTCGTAATGTTCCCGTCATCAAGATAGGTAAGGCTGTGGGAATGAATAAGGTTGTTGAAACCTGCCGCACCTTAGGTATTATGAGTCCGATGGAACCTGTGACTTCTTTGCCATTGGGCGCTATTGGTATGACACCATTGGAAATGGCAGGTGCTTACGCTACCTTTGCCAATTATGGCTGGCAATCTCCAACAACAATTATTGCTCGTGTGACGGATAGCAGTGGCAACATATTGCTTGACAACACGCCTAAACCGCAACAAATTCTCGATCCGTGGGCATCAGCAGCAACTATTGATACGATGCGCTCTGTCATTACTGATGGTACTGGTAAAAATGCTGCAATAGACCGCCCAGCAGCAGGTAAGACAGGAACAACTTCCTCTGAGAAGGATATTTGGTTTGTTGGAACTGTACCCCAATTAACAACCGCTGTTTGGGTCGGTAGGGACGACAACAGAACCTTGGCAAGCGGTGCGACGGGTGGTACAATGGTTGCCCCAATTTGGCGCGATTTTATGTTGAAGGCGCTTAAGGATGTACCTGTAGAGAAATTCAAGTCACCTTATCAGTTTCCTCGCCCCAAATCAAATTAAAGTCAAAAGTAAGGAGTTTGGCGTAAATTTTAAACTCCTTACTCTTAACTCAAACTCAAAAGTTTCCTCACGATTGTTGTTCCAATTCATTTTTCATCCGCTGTAGAGTCATGTTCATTTGGTCAAACATTTGTTGCGGAGTCACACCAAATTGACTTAATTGTGTCTTAAGTTGCTGTACTGTCATTTGCGCCATGAAATCTTCTGATAGCTCAAAACGCTTCATGAAGATCCGATACCGGTCCATCATGGTTTCCATCTGCTCAATAAACAGCTTTTTGCCCTCGCGGTCAAATTTGCCATAGTTGCTGCCAAGCTTGATTAATGCTTGATAGTCTTCAAACAATTGCTTAGCTTCCTGCTGAATGATGTCAGAATCAAAGAATCCCATCTTGCCTACACTCCACTGAGTGGTGAGACTCAGTAGCTCTCGAACGTTGATGCCTTTAGCTTTATTCTAGTCTAGGGAAAGAATCTAAGAAATAGGTTTCGGCTTGAGTACGGTTTTTTACCGCAATTTCAACACTTGACTCGTGCTACTTAAACATTCATGCATTCGCTGCCTGCGGTACGCTGCTAACACATTCAAAGTTCAAAAAAGAAGGATACAGCAATACAGGCTTAGAAAAGTAAATAAATATACATTAAAAATGTCGAGATTGGGTACTGAGGCTAAACCAAACCAACTCATCACTTATAGCTTAATGAATAGAATAGATTCAGATATTAGGTTTCAGCTAGGATAGCAGCAATGCTGAATTTATTATGGTGTTTTAATTATGTTTAATCAGCGAAAAAGCCGAAGCGTTGCCGCGATTTTAGCTTTTTCTGGTACGCTGACCATCTCAGGATTACATAAGTTTTATCTAGGACAGCCACTATGGGGTCTGCTTTATGTGTTGCTTTCTTGGACACCCATTCCCAAGGTCGCTAGCGCTATTGAAGGAGTTTGGTATTTAGCCCAAGACGAAGAAGCTTTTGACCGTAATTTTAATTTAGGTCAGCCGACCATTAAAAACTCACAATACGCTAGCAATCAAGTCCGAACAATCGCTGAAGCCGTGCGGGAGTTAGAAAGTTTACGTCAGGATGGATTGATTTCTGAGTATGAATTTGAGCAAAAGCGCCGTCAGTTGCTAGACCATATTTCTTAAATTGACATCTCCCACGGAAAGACGCGCCGATGGGCTTTCTGCTCTCAACGCTGTAAGCAACGCTATGAAAAATTGGCTACCTTTAAACCTCAAGTTGCAAAAACTACGCTCTAAGCTACTGAACGACCCATACTATCGACTACAGTCAGGTGAAGAAATTGCGATCGCGCGCAACTGGGTTTGTGCATTGATCCCAATCAAGCGACTGTTGATGACTGGTTACGTTTACCTGGGTTATCAATTCACCAAGCGCGATCGCTTGTAGAACTTTCTCGTACTGGTGTCAAATTTTACTGCATTGAAGATATTGCCGCAGCCTTAAGTTTGCCAGTACAGAGGCTAGAGCCACTCAAGCCAATTCTGAATTTCAGTTATTACGATGATGAATCTCTAGCTCTTGGTAGCCATATGGTAAACCCTAACACGGCAGCGGTTGAGACTCTGGCAAAAGTGCCGTTTCTTGATTTGTCCCTCGCACAGACAGTAGTAGAAAATCGCAGCTGCGCTGGACCTTACCTTAACTTAGCTGATTTTCAGCGGAGGTTAAACTTACCTGGTGAGACCATTGCTCAGCTGATGTACTATCTACGGTTTTAACGTGGAGACGTAGCGATGCTACGTCTCTACAATCAAGTCACCCCAATCCTATTAAAAGGCCAAAAGCGAAACACTGCCCGACCAATAATATTTTCTTTGGGTAAAAACCCCCAGTAGCGGGAGTCGTTACTATCGTTGCGGTTATCTCCCATAACAAAGAATTGGTCAGGAGGAACTTGCCGCCCTTCCATTGGTAAAATTGGTGGTTCCGCTATATAGTCTTCTTGTATTGGTTGCCCATTAATGTAAACTTTTCCACCTGCAACGCTCACTGTCTTTCCGGGAGTGCCAATAATTCGCTTAATGAAGGCTTGGTCTTTGGCATATCCTCGACTTTGCAGTTCCTCTGGTGGCTGAAAAACGACGATATCGCCAAACTGTGGAGGATGAAATAAATAGGAAATTTTTTCCACAACCAGGCGATCGCCTTCATGCAAGGTTGGTAACATCGAATCTGAAGGGATGTAGCGGGGTTCTGCAATAAAAGTCCTAATCAAGAGTGCTAAGCATAAGGCGATCGCAATCAAGATGAGATTTTCCCGTAGACTTCGCCATCCTCGCGACGACACAGAAGATTCTTTAGCATCAATTTTCTGATGAGTCATAGAAAGTCAGATGAATAAGTTAGACGAATTCTAGATTATTTTGACGCTAAAAGGACACTTGCAAGCAAGAGAGGTTTTGCTTATCGCCATTATCGCTGTACAGGATTGGGAAGAGCAGCTGTTTTAAACCAGTAATCCAAAAAAATTCGGATGGTTTTTCTCAAGGCTTCCACTCCAATGGGTTTGAGCATATAGCAATTCACACCATATTGGTAACAAGCCTCAACATCTTTTGGACTGGAAGAAGTCGTAAACACTACAATAGGAATGCATCTGAGTTGCTTATCTTGCTTGAGCTTCTCAATGAGCTCTCGCCCATCAGTTCCAGGCAGATTGAGATCCATCAAAATGATGGTTGGACGAGGAGATTTAGTTGGATCGGCGTACTCTCCTTGACGGTAGAGATAGTCTAAAGCATCGTCGCCATTGCAGGTACGATACACTGGGATAAAAAAAGCAGCTTCCTGAAATATCCGGGTAAATGCTGCAAAATCCTCATCGCTGTCTTCTACAAATAGGATGACTTGCTTTGCATTATGAGTATTGAAAGGTGAGTGAAGTGATGAATCTCTCATATTCTCATATCTGTTTAACGTGGCAATGTAAAATAGAAAGTGCTGCCCTGACCATAAGTAGACTCAACCCAAATTTTGCCATCGTGTCGTTCGATGATTTTCTTCACAATGGTTAAACCTGCACCCGTACCACCGCCATACTGATTAGGAGAATGCAGCCGTTTAAAAATCCGAAAGATGGTTTCCAAATGTTTTTCACGAATACCAATGCCATTGTCTCGGACGTAAAATGTCCAAAAAGCAGGACTAGTGTCCTGGGGGTACTCTTGGGATTCTAAATATCCCACTTCTACCCATTTTTCCTGGTTATTATTATATTTCAATCCATTGCCAATCAAATTGGTTAACACTTCTTCAAGTAAAACACTATCGCCCTGAATCATTGGCAAAGGTTTGGGAATCCAAATATTCATATTGGCATCGCCCAAACTCATGCGGAAGACCTCAGAAACATTCTTCACCAACTCGTTAAAATCAATCAACTGCAGATTTAATTCCTGTCGTCCTAAGCGGGAAAAATGCAGCAGAGAATTAATTAAATCCTCCATGCGCTTTGTCAGGCGCACTAAGGTTTCTAACTTCGAGACTCCTTCTCTATCTAAAACATTAGCGTAGTCTTCTAGCAAAAATGTAGAATAGTTATGAATGCCTCGTAATGGCTCCTTCAAATCATGAGAAGCAATGTAAGAAAAAGCATCTAACTCATTATTACTGCGTTGTAATTCCAAATTGATAGCTGCTAATTCATCGGCTTTGCGAAGAACAATCCCTATAATCGCACTCCTCAATTCTATTGCTCCATCTATTTCGTACTGCTGCCAAGCTAAGGATGTACCGCATACAGTTTCTTTCCACAACTCAAATGACTGACGTGGGAAGATTGTTAAACTGCCATTAACGTCTATTGTAGTAGGCTTTTGAGGATTCCCTGCCCAATTAACCTGTTGCAATCTTTCCGGACGGAACCACAGCACATAATTGTTGCGAATCCGAATAATGGAAAGAGCCAAAAGACCACTTGCGACTTCTTTAAAGTTTACTGCTTTAGGATATTGCTGAGGTAGGGAATTGCTAACAAAAAGATAGTTGTGAAATTTGTCATTTAACCAGACAATTAAATCATTGATGTCTGACTCATTGGGTGTTTTACCAATAAGCATCCAATGACCATCAATACACACTGCTGCGCCCTCAGCATTAACCAATTTGAGTAAACTAACTCGGTCTTGAAGTAAAGCATCGGTTAAATCTTGTGATCGGGCAACTGTATCTATAAATTTTTTTTGAATCGACTTTAACTGTAATTTTTCATCTAAATTTTCATTTTCCTCCTTGGAGACTAGTTCTAAAGACATTACTTTTCCTAAAAACTCACAGACTGTTCTGATTTCATAAGAAACAAATCGAGGAGTTTGATGATGACAAGCAATGAGACCCCAGAGTCTATTGTTCTTGATAAGTGAAATCGACATGGAAGCTCTAACACCCATGTTTTTTAGATATTCAATATGAATCGGAGAAACACTCCTCAAAACACTAAAACTCAAATCAAGGGGGAGTGAGCAGTTTGGAAAATTGTTGACTATTGTTTGCTGAGGTTCTTTTGAGATAATTGCTGCAGGTTGATAGTTGATATCACAAATTAAACGCAAGGGATTGAGGATATACAAATGTCTTGCCTGTTTGGGAATATCAGTATCTGGGTAGTGTAAGCCCAGATAGGGCTCTAATCCCTCTAACTTCTCTTCAGCAATCACCTCACCTGAATTATTCGCATCAAAGCGATAAACCATAACTCGGTCGAAACCTGTGATTTTCCTCACTTCTGTCACAATAAGAGCACTTAATTCACTCAAGTTTGAGACCTGTTGCATTTTCGTGAGTGTAGTGCGTGTCAGAGTGTAAAAGTTAATAAATCCGCTAGTCACTTCAGAACTATAGGGTTCTAGTTCCAGTATCAAATAGTTCTGCAGCGAACGGTGAATAACGCCATTAAACTCGGTTATTCTCCCTTGATGACGAATCGAAAGTTTTAACGGATTAATATGTTCAAACTCTCCTTGAAGACAGCTAGCAATAGCAGCTATCATATCCTGTTCAAGGAGATGAGATAACTGCTGTCCTAATAACTTATCAGCTGTAACCCCAAGTATGGTTTCTGTATTATTGCTGATTTGAAGTATTTCCAAATCAGGTTCAGATAAAACCAAGAGAATACCGTGAGGTTGGATGGAGCAAGGAATGTGAATCGGCTCGTGATCGCAATTTTTCAAATTAACATTATCAGCAGTAATATCATCATGTAAATCCATAGATAGGGTTTGTGTAGAGATTATAGTTATTTTGGAAAATGCACAAAATTAAGTGTTTTTTCTATTTAGAAAAAACTTACATATTCAAATATTTTTCTGCTAAATTAGATACAAAATTTATGGATTTTGACTCAAAAAATCAGACTTTCCAAACAATGAGTCCTTAATAAATTTTTCCTACTTCTTAACAGACCTATGCTGAAAGTCACTCGTAACATAGATCTCATATTTTACGTAGGATTTGGTAGACTCCCCAATCATACCGTCTTCCGGATATTTAATCTACTAAAAAATATAGCTTGTCGTCAATACTAAGTAAACAAAGTTTACTAATTATTAAATACTACAAAATCGTCATGATAGCTACTTACAGTGATACAACTGATAAGGAACGCCAACACGAATAATGCTGCAAGGAATCTATGCATGCTAAGATATTTCCTGAGAAATTGTTATC
>JAAUSC010000035.1 GCA_012031965.1 Scytonema sp. RU_4_4 | reverse complement strand
GACAGGGGGAGGGGGGGAAGTATTTCCAAAATTCTCCCACTCTCCCACTCTCCCACTCTCCCACTCATTCAGGTGCTCGCATTCTCCTGGCTGACGACAATGCAGATATGCGCGATTATGTCAAGCGTCTATTAAATAAATATTATTACGTAGAAACTGTTCCTGATGGTATCACAGCCCTTGCTGCTATCCGTCAGCATCCGCCGGATCTCGTGTTGACAGATGTAATGATGCCAGGGATGGACGGATTTGAGTTACTGCGACAGTTGCGCCGGGAGCCACACACTAGAGAAATCCCCATAATTCTGCTGTCTGCGCGTGCAGGTGAAGAGTCCCGTGTGGAAGGACTCCAAGCGGGAGCCGACGATTACCTCGTCAAGCCTTTTTCTGCCCGTGAACTGCTGGCGCGAGTTGAAGGCAATTTGAAAATGGCGCAAATGCGGCAAGAAGCTGCCCGTCGAGAACACGCATTACGAGTTGAGGCTCAAGCAGCAAAACAAGAACTGGAAAGTATTCTGACACGGATTGACGACCAGTTTTTAGCACTAGACTGCGAATGGCGCTATGTCTACGTTAATGACCGAGTGTCAGAAGTTGTTGGGATGCCCAAGGAAGAAATCCTTGGCAAGAGTATTTGGGAGTTGTTCCCAGATACTGTAGACAGCCTGCTCTACACAGAAGTGCATCGAGCTGTAGCAGAGCAAACAATTGTCCAGTTTGAATATTTCTACCCCCGCTGGCAGCGCTGGTTTGAGAACCGCGTTTATCCGTCTGCCGATGGCATGTCAATTTTTATTGCAGAAATTACTGAGCGCAAACAGACAGAAGCAGCACTACGTGAACAAGAACAGTTTTGGCAGAATTTGACAAATACCGTTCCTGTGCTGCTGTGGACGGCGCTCCCTGATGGGACAATGGATTTTGTCAGTCAGCCGTGGATCGACTATACCGGTATGACACTTGAGGCGATAACTCAGGAGGGATGGCAGGATCTGATTCATCCTGATGATTTCATCGAAACTCTGGAGCGTTGGACTCATGCCATGCAAACGGGTCAACCGTATGAAATCACCCATCGCATCAAACGAGCAGATGGAAGTTACCACTGGTGTATTAGCCGTGCTGTGCTAACTCGTGATGAGCAACAAGCCTCAGTACGTTGGGTAGGTTATGCAGTAGATATTGAGAGCCAGAAACAAGTTGAAGCTTCACTCCTTTGGAGTGAAGCTCGGCTGAAATTTGCCCAACATGCCGCACACGCCGGAATTTGGGACTGGGATATGGTGAACGATGTGGCAGTTTGCTCAGAAGGATATTACGATTTGCATGGGTTTGATCCGGAACCGCCTTTGACTTATGACCGTTGGATGGCGGCAATTTTGGAGGAAGATCAAGAGCGGGTTGATCAACAAATCCGCCAAACAATCGAGCAACGAACTGAACTGAATCTTGAATTTCGAGTGCAGCATCCAGTGCGAGGGGTGCGGTGGCTAAACGCGATCGGTCAAACTTTCTACAACGCAGATGGACAGCCGATACAAATGTCTGGTATCACCCTAGATGTCACCGATCGCAAGTTGGCTGAGAAAGCCTTACGGGAAAGTGAGGAGCGATTAAAGATTTCTCAATTGGCTGCCAAAACCGGAACTTGGGATTGGAACGTGGCGACGGGTCATGTATTTTGGTCAGAAGAATACTACGTCCTGTATGGACTCGATCCGGTAACACCATCCACCTATGAGAACTGGTTAGTTACGGTTTTGGAAGAGGACCGAGAGCAAGCTGATCAAGTGGTGCGCAAAGCATTGGAGCAGCAACAAACAATACTCAACTTTGAGTTTCGTATTCGTCATCCCGTGCAGGGCGTAAGATGGTTTGCTTCTCGCAGTCAAATCTTTTACGACACAGATGGACAACCAACGCGGGCAATCGGCATTTCAATCGACATCACTGATCGCAAACAAGCCGAAGTCGAACGCGAACAATTGCTTGTCCGTGCGCAAACAGCACGAGAGCAGGCTGAAACCGCAAATCGAATCAAAGATGAGTTTTTGGCTGTGCTGTCTCATGAATTGCGATCGCCACTCAATCCTATCCTGGGTTGGTCTAAGTTGCTCCTGAATGGCAAGTTGGATGCAACAAAAACGATTCAGGCGCTACAAACAATCGAGCGCAATGCCAAACTTCAAGCGCAACTGATTGAGGATTTGTTGGATGTCTCCCGCATTCTGCGTGGTAAACTCAGTCTAAATATGACTCCTGTGAATTTAGTATCGACGATTGAGGCGGCTATTGAAACCGTGCAGTTAGCGGCTCAAGCCAAATCGATTCAAATTCAGACAGTGCTTGATCCAAATCTCCCAAAGGTTTTGGGAGATTGCGCTCGGTTACAGCAAGTGATTTGGAACCTGCTGAGCAACGCCGTTAAATTCACTGAGTCAGGCGGACAAGTCGAAATTTGCCTAGAGTGCATTGACTCGCAAGCTCAAATTCAAGTGAGTGACACAGGTAAAGGCATTCATTCTGAGTTTCTACCGTATGTATTTGAGTATTTCCGTCAGGCGGATGCGACGACAACTAGGAAGTTTGGCGGACTAGGGTTAGGGTTGGCGATCGCCCGTCACTTGGTTGAGCTGCATGGCGGTACTGTTCGAGCCGAAAGTCTAGGGGAAGAACAAGGAGCGACTTTCACTGTCTCTTTACCGCTTTTAAAGAAAGACAAAAGCAGAAAAGATGAAAATAACTCCTTACCTCCCACACCTGACGCATCACCATTGACTGGCATACGGGTGCTTGTGGTCGATGATGAGGCGGACACAAGAGAGTTAATTGCTTTCATATTAGAACAGTGTGGTGCAAGCGTCACAACAGCAGCCTCTGCACTCGAAGCACTCCAAGTCTTAAAACAAACTAAACCCGATTTACTCTTAAGTGACATTGGGATGCCCGACATGGACGGCTACATGCTCATGCGACAAATCCGAGCAATGCAAAGCGCGCAAACAAGCAAGGTTTTGGCGTTTAGTGAAGCTGTACCGAAGGCGATCGCTCTCACTGCTTACGCTGGGGAAATCAATCAGCAGCAGGCGCTTGCTGCAGGGTTTCAACACCATATCGCCAAGCCAGTTGATCCCGATCAGCTAGTGCAAGTTATTATAAGTCTTCTAAACGTAAAGCTGATTCAGCGAAGATAAACGACCCAATCAATTTGAGGAATTAGAGTCGATATCACTGCTACCAATAATTGCTTGGAAAATATTCCATAGCAAAAAGAAAAAAGCTGTGCCTAACAACAGGAGCATCAGGCTTGCAAGAGTAGCAAAGGGAGATGTGATAAACAACAGTAAGAATGCAAACATCAAAGTTATTATCAACTAGAGCGCCGGTCAAGAAATAATAGTTGACAATACAGACACAATCTGTTTTAGAGCTTTTGTGGTTTTAGTCACCTAACGGACTTGCTTGTCATCCGCCCAATTCTAGAAAAAATTGGATATGCACAAACATCGCATTCCGTCAATTACGAGTACTTGACCGACGCCCTAGTCCCGCAAGGAGTCCCACACCGTAATCTATGATTCGGTGTCGGGACGCCAGATGCTACAAGTCGGGGAACCCGCCCAACGCACTGGCTCAGGAATTGCGGGTTTGATTTGTTGCGTTCTGCGACCAGCTTCTCACGTAGTAAGGAGAGGAAGGAGAGCAGCAACAAATCAAACTATCTCTTAGGATGCTACGCATAATCTCGTACTCCGTTTGATTAATTGCACCTTTGACGGGCTGAACTGTCCAAGCCTGTGCCAATTGTGGTTATAGACCGAAATATTCTTGGTTTTGGGTGTTTGAGTATATCCACCAACCCATCCAAAATACGACTTACCCGCTTTTTCAGCCCTGACTAAATCGCCAGAGCGAAAACCAAAAGGTGTTACTGTCCCACCTTTACGTTTTCTATTACCTGGTGCATCTTTCACAGGATTCTCAAAATGAAGTTGGCGACGAAACAGATTAGGACGAGCAATCACTCGAAATGGCGCAGATGTGACTGTGATTCCTCCTCTCCAGCGATGACCACGACTATTTGCAGTCTGAAATTTCTCAAACTTCATGAAGTTGCTTGCAGCCAACGCCACTCCATCATGAGCATGAGTTTCAGGACTTTGCCTAGATTTATCTTTTTTGTCTTTAGCTAAACCTAGTTGCTGCCTGAGTATTGAAGTCTGCCAACCTTCTTGGATTTTGGTTGGTGCAATCTTTTCCAACCATTGCAACATCACTTTTTGACCAACCATCACTGGGCTAAATCTTTTATCACCTTTGGCTTTGACATATTCATAAGTGATTTGAGTAACAGGAAACAGTTTTACCAATTCTTTGGTAACTCGTAATTCCAGTTCTTTATTAGCCCGAATACTAGGTGGCAATTTGTTCTGCTTACGGTTATCAAACCGTTTTTGATGATGCGCTCTTTTGTTGAATGCAACCTTACGGTTGATGCGTCTACCTCGTCTGGCACGTCGCAAAATCAGCCTTCCTGACATCTTTTTTGTCACATCAGAAAAAGGAAGAATTAGATGTGCCATGAACAAAGTGAACTTGGCAGATTGGACACCAACACCAGTAAATCTTTTACCTGGGTCTAATCCCAAAGCTATTGGTTGAGTGCCACATCCAGATGGTTCTACTAATAGCTGAATACAAAAAACATTCAGGTCATTGCGTACAATCTTGGCTTTGCCTTCTTGAAGCCAACGTCTAGCCCGACTGGGTTTGGTTGGCATAAGCGGCTTGCCGTCTTTATCTAACACTGGTACTCGTTGCATGGAGACAATCCTTACGAGAAAGTAATAAGTCCCTTAGCCCAACTTGTCTAGCATGTCCTTTCTACAAGCGCCTACAACCAGTAGGCTTAGAGATAATCCGAACTAAGGAAACATTCGGAAGTCTGTAACAAAACAAGTCTGGTGGGGCTAGTCATCTCTTGCGTTGAAAGCTGGTTCTTTCAAGCCCACACTGTATCTGTACTCAGATCAGTGTGGGTAGTTGACTCATATACAAAGCTTGTCTACACAGGCTCTCAAAGAGCAAATTTCTCCTAGCCTTCGTGGGTGGACTTTGTGGGTGGACTTCGTGGGTGTAGCTGTGTCCTTTAGAGTGTCGGCGACAGACTTCATTTTTGAGAGGATTATCTTTACATTACCTATTAGAAAAAGAAGTGGCAAAGCCACTTCTAAGTAATTCCCAGGTAGAACCTAAAAACTAGTATAACTTTTATAAACGATTGAAATAGTGTAATTATACACTTATTAACTAAAAAGAATATGAACAATTCTTGGTATTCCTGATAAAAACTCTATAAACCTGTAATAAGTAATTAGATTATCTTAGCGGTCAGTAAAATTTGTTTAAGAAACCCATGAACAGAAAATTTATACTTAACTAACTGTCTAGCTCCTCTATTTTTGTATCGCTAATGTCTATGCTAGCAGCTATCCATCCTGCCCATGCTGCTGATACGCAGCGATTAATCCACACAAACGGTGAGACCTGTATAAATATAGCGCTTCTCATTTGAATCAAGTACAAATTTATCTGCGTCGAGGGTGCGGTTTTTTCATTCTTTAATGTATTGCACTCAAAGGAACGTAGGGGAATGGTTTTCAATCATTCAAGTCGGGCAGGACACGTACCTGACTATAGCGGTTCTCATTCGGATGAAGTACATTTTCATCAGCGTGCATCAGCGTGAAGGGTGCGGTTCCTTAACTCTTTGATGTATTGCACTCAACACCAGAACCGCTATATAAATTGTGGTAGTGGGAAACAATTGGAGTACCACGAACGAAGTTCACTGAAAGATAAAATCTGCCAGAAGCCTACACCTACAAGGTAGAGAGGTGTAGGAGTGTCACGACTTCAAGCTCCCAACTCCTAACTCTTGAGTGATCTCATGCTACCTCGTTAACAGGGAACCTATCAATGAGCTGCATAGCGCGTTGGGCATTGCGCTGCAAGGATTCTGATAGATGGGGTACGTGGGGAATTTGCGATAGTAAATCTAACGTCCGGCGTAAAATTCGCACCACATCACCTTCATCCAAACTTGTATTTTCACAAAGTTCTATCCACTCCATACCCAGCGCCCACTTTTCCACTAGGGCGATTAACTCAAACTCTAACCATATTGGTAAAGCGACATCATAACGACGTTGCAGTTGGAATATTTTACGACGAATCCCTCGCAATTTTGATAAAGCTTCTGCTACTTCTTCACTCAGTTCAAAGCGAACCATGCTATCTGGACGTGGAGTTTCTGTTACCAAAGCGGCGATCGCCGCTGCTAAGTGGTGTGGATCTAAGTTGTCCAATTCTCCACGGTCAAGTGCTAAACCTAGCCACAACTCATTTTCCCCTCGAATGGCTGCGGCAATTTGTCCCAGTCGCGTGGGAACAAGATTATCCAAACATTCAAAGTACTGCAAAATTGTAATAAGATTGAGAAACTCTTCCCAATGGCGTTGAGACTGTTGCTCTACTTGTGCCTGTATTTGTTGAATTTCGGCTTCCAGTTCAGCAACCTGTGTTCTGCGTTTGAAAATATTGGCACCATTGCCTGATTGATGCAGGGGATGAGTCTCTAATTGCTCTGCAAGAGCAGTAACGCGACGAAGTTGTTCTACAACTTCTGGAGCCATAAAGACAGCTTCGCTTGGTTCGGGAATTTGTTGGGTTATCGCTGCTGTTTCCTCATTACCAAGAAGCGACTGTCCACGTTTCAAGGGTATTTCTGGTGGTAGCAACTCAGCAGGCAGATCAATTCGCGGTAGTTCTGCAAATAAATCCACGATATCAGAGGCTGTCGCTACATACCAACGGTTATCTCGCCCCAAGCATACCAAGTAACAAGTTTGACTAGAACCTAACATTTTCCCCACTAACACTGCTGTTATGGGTGCAGGCATTGTAAAGTTTTTACTCTTGAGACTCAAAAGTGTTCCCGACACTGCGAAGTCCAACATCATCCCCAATTCTTTTTGTCGGGCTTCTTGTGCCTGCTCTTGCAGCGTTTTCAAAAGCTGGCGTTCTACTCGCAAGCGTTGCCGTAATTTCTCGTAAACAGCTAGTTCCCTTTCGTCAATAGCAGCGATTTGCGCTTGAAGTTGAGCAAGTTGTGTTTGTAACTCAGTTATGTACTCGTGCTGCGGTCGTAGGTGCAAGTTTGCCAAGTACTGCCCAAAGCTACGTTCTATGAGTTCTTTGGCTTCTTCCAAAGTGTGGGTTTGCAGTAAGTTCAGCACCATGCCGTAACTTGGCGTAAATTGACTGACAAGGGGATCTGCTTGGGATGTTCCTAAGTACGCTGCTTCTTTGGCTCCCTCAAAAGGAGTTTGCAGCGTCACAACATGACCCCGTTCATCCATTCCCCGGCGACCGGCTCTACCTGCCATTTGTAGAAACTCGGAAGCATTCAACAGGCGATGTCCGGTGTCAGTACGCTTAGAAAGGGTGGAAATGACCGTTGTCCGCGCTGGCATATTAATTCCTGCTGCCAAGGTTTCGGTAGCAAATACCACCTTAATCAAGCCCTGCTGAAAGAGTTCTTCGACAAGCACTTTCCACGCAGGCAAAATTCCAGCATGGTGCGCGGCGATTCCTCGGTAAAGCGGTCCAATGTGTCCAGAACGTCCGGCTTCTGGATTACGGGTTAAAAATTCGTCAATTTGCCAACGCAATTGCTGTGCTTCTTCCTGATTCACTAGCCACATATCGCTTACCTCCGTCACCGCTTTATCACACCCCCGGCGACTGAAGATGAAGTAAATTGCTGGGAGCATATCCCGTTCTTGTAGCTCGATCAAAACCTGAATCATGCTGGGGGCTTCCGCTTTCACATGAGCTTTGCTCTTTTCTTTATCTCCTTTTTTCCTCTTCCTCAGCAAGCGCTGGTTAATTTGGGTTTTGTCATCATTGAGCAGGGGAAATAACCCTTTGATGTTGCCAAAATGAAATTCTAAAGGGACTGGGCGATGGTCAGAGTATATAAGGTCGGTAGGACCATGAACTTGATTGAACCAATCTGTCAGTTCATCACTATTGGCAACAGTCGCTGAGAGAGCGACAAGTTGAACTTCACGGGGACAATAGATGATGGACTCTTCCCAAACTGTTCCCCGTTGGCGATCATTCATATAGTGGCACTCATCCAGCACCACTGCCTCAACGTCTACTAATGAAATGCCAATTTGCCCGATAGGTGTGCCATAGAGCATA
The DNA here is from genome assembly GCA_012031965.1 of Scytonema sp. RU_4_4. Taxonomy (GTDB): domain Bacteria; phylum Cyanobacteriota; class Cyanobacteriia; order Cyanobacteriales; family Nostocaceae; genus Brasilonema. Next base: position 37,263 of record JAAUSC010000035.1, on the reverse strand, counting down.
TTCCGAAAAATTTCTGTGGTCATCACCAAAATTGATGCATCTCGATTAATGGAGGCATCTCCAGTTAAGAGTCCAACATTGTCAAAGCCAAATTTTTCGCGAAAGTCACGTAGTTTCTGATTAGAGAGCGCCTTTAGGGGAGTGGTGTAAAATACTCTTTTTCCATGCGATAGGGCACGATATATGGCGTATTCTCCCACCAATGTTTTGCCTGAACCTGTAGGCGCACACACAACAACGGAATGTCCAGCATTCAACGAAGCGATCGCATCCTTCTGGAACTGATCCAATTCAAAAGGGAACATCGAACTTGGTTCAAGTTCTGGAGACAGCGCAGGGTAATTCACTCAATCACATTTGCAACCAAAACTGTTTACTATATTAACGACTCTTTTGTCAACTTAGTTATGAGTCATTAGTCATTAGTCATTAGTCATTAGTCATTAGTTCTTAACAAAGGACAAATGACTATTTTCCCAATTCTTGTGAGCGGGCTGTTGCTGCTTTGACTGCTTCAATTAAAGCTGAGCGAAATCCTGCTCGTTCTAATTGAGCAACACCAGCAATTGTAGTGCCACCTGGACTGGTCACGCGGTCTTTGAGTTCTGCTGGGTGTATTTTTGTTTCATGAAGGAGCTTGACTGTTCCTAATACAGTTTGCAAGGCGAGTTGATTGGCAATTGTCCTAGGTAAACCTGCTGCAACTCCCCCATCTGCAAGTGCTTCTACAAGCAGTGCGACGTATGCTGGACCAGATCCTGATAGTCCTGTCACCGCATCCATCAGGTTTTCTGAAACTTCCACAACTTCTCCCACCGCTGAAAAAAGTAGCTTTGCTGTTTCGTGATGGTTTGCTTTGGTGTATGCACCTAGGCATATAGCGGTCATTCCTGCTCCTACAGTTGCTGGAGTGTTAGGCATTGCTCGAATGACTGGGAAGTGAGGAAAAGCGGCTTCCAACTGATTTAATGTCACGCCTGCCAAGATGGATATCACCAGTGGTTTTGAAACTGTAGTGATCACATCTGCCAATTCTTGGGCGATCGCACTAAACACTTGAGGTTTCACCGCCAAAAACACGACTTCCGTTGTTGGTGTGAAAACCAGACGATTATCAGCTGTCACATTAACACCGTATTGGTCTTCTAGAAAACCTTGGCGTGAGGTTTGTGGTTCGCTGACTAGCACTTGTGATGGTTGATAAATTTTACGAGCAATAAGGCGGGATAAGAGTGCTTCTCCCATTACCCCGCCACCAATCAAGCCGAATTTAGTAGTCATTAGTCATAAGTCAAGAGTCAAAGAGTTAACAGAAGGCAGTACTCTGCGGAACGTAAGCTCCACAAAGGTTTCTCTTGTACCAGTTCTGGCGTTGAGTTTCCCCTTCGTGCATCCAAACTGCCGTTCAAGAGTCAAGAGTCAATATCTTTGGACTCTTGACTCTTGACTCTTGACTAATCACTAATTTACGTTTATTGTACCATTCTGTTAACTTCATTTCCCCAAGCTGGATTTGGTCCTACAGGACGTGAGGGACGTGCTGGGTGTTGAGGGACTTCATGAAGAACTCCAGACTGAGTGCTGACTTGCACACAGCTTGGTGTAAACAAAAATATACTTTCGCCGATACGTTCTTGGTGTCCATCAAGCGCGTAAGTACCACCTGCTACAAAATCTACTGCTCGTTGCGCTTGATCTGGATCCATTATTGTTAAATTTAATACAACTGATTTACGTTCTCGCAATGCTTGAATCGCCTGGGGCATTTCTTCAAAGGTGCGTGGTTCTAGCACCAACACTTCAGAGATTCCATTTATTGCTCCTGGCATACCAATAACATTACTCATGGGCTTTGACCCTGCTGTTACATCTCCTCCCATTGTATTCATGGGTTCGCGCCAGCGGCGATTTTGAGCTGGAGGTTCTTGTGGTGCTGGTTGTTGAGTGTTTTGTTCCTGATACAGATTTTGGTAACTTTGTGTATCTGGTTCTTCTTCATAGTACTCGTATTCTACTGGCTCATTTAGACCTACGAAATCTCTCAGTTTGGAAAATATATTATTCATGGTTTACGCTCCTAGGGCCGCTTAACTTTAACCGATATGGCAAAAACTGATTTCATCAATTTTTACCCTTGTAAAGGGCAGAGAATTCAGTCGTTCTATCGCTATTTGTTCTATCTACTAAAGGATTTGGTTTGAACAAACGCTTCTAGAAGGTCTGTATATGTTTTTTAGGTAACTAATGAGTCAAGATTATAGCTTAACCCGTTGGTTTGGGGAAGTTGTTTTTCTCTGAAATCCCATTGATTTTTACTTTTGTCAATACTATATCCTTTGTCACCGATTAAACCAGTGTGTCATGAAGTTTTTCTCTACAAAATTTTCCGAAGAGTTTAGAAGTTGATATTTTCAGTATTGTCTGTAGTTTTTAAAGCTAAAAAAGAGCAGTCATACGTAAAACCTGCTCTTGCATTAATATTAGACAGAACGCTCTCCAAACAAGATGGTTCCTAATCTGACCATTGTTGCACCTGCTTGCACTGCCAGCTTATAATCCCCTGACATACCCATTGAGAGGTGCTGCATTTGAATATGAGACCAGTTTTGTGCTTGGATTTCTTTTGCTAAATCACTGGTACGATTAAATACATTGAGTATCTCTGAATCATTTAATCCTAAAGGCGGAATTGTCATTAAGCCCTGAATTTGTAAATTTTTGCACTGAGCTAGAGCAGGTAAGTCAGCCAAAAGTTGTGATGTGCTCCAACCCGACTTGTTTGGATCGGGTAGTATTTTGACTTGCAGACAAACCTGGGGACTCATTTTTAACTGTTGTACCAATTGGTTTAAGCGTTGAGCAAGCTGTAAATTATCTACGGAGTGAATCCACTGAAATTGTTCAATGGCTTTTTTGGCTTTGTTGCTTTGCAAATGTCCAATAAAATGCCAGGTGATGTCGGTTAAGTCTTGCAACTGAACTTGTTTGCTAGCTGTTTCTTGGATGCGACTCTCGCCAAAATCCCGAATTCCTACAGCGTAAGCACAGCGTATGATTTCGGCAGAGACTTGCTTAGTCACAGCAATCAACCGGACTGAATCTGGTAGAGAGGAACGAATGGTAATAATACGTTCGCTAATCGAACTGCTCATTGGAAGGTGCGTTGGAAAACACTCTGAAGCTGATCGTACTCCTGAGATTGTCCTGTACGACGCAGACTACGCAGGCGATTTTCAATCATCATTCTAGCCTCAGTACGTCCAATTGGCTGAAATTTCACATTTTTGACATTAGTCGTTGTTACTAAAAAGAATAAGCGTTGGGCATACAGTGTTGTGAACAACTCTTGGTTCTCGTCTACCATACAAATCCTATAGAGCAAACCCCAAGTTGGATGATTGATGTAAGTTTCCGAGTTGTCTAAGTTCATTTAATACAGAGGGATGAATATATAATATTTTTGCAGTTGAAGAGAAAATTTTGACGACAAAGGATGGATTTCGCCAAAACTTTTGCTAAAAATCCTAAAAACCCCAAAATTAGGAGAAAGCAGCGCATCCAGGGATCGCGGTTGTAAACGACTGTAGACGCCAAGCAGCTTGCAGCAGATTAGGGTGGTTTCCTGTAGGCTCCTCAGGAAGTGGAGCGATTCGGTAGGATAGCGACGGGCGTCGGCGTCGCGCTGCTCTTGTTGCAAGTGTTCGTTGGGTTTCCCAGAGTGGACAAACTACCGTGCATCTCGTGAATAGCTCTGAAATAGAAAATGCGAGCTATGGGAGTGCAAGATGTTGCGTCCGTACGGAAGGGGGAGTGGTGAGATTGGCAAACGCAAGAGAGTTCCTTATTGTTATTCTTGTCGCCTGGTCCTCCTCTGTAGAGGGAGTTAGTAAGAAAGTACGGCTCAAGAGATTTAAATGTAAGTGACCCTGCCAATCTCAATAGCTGTAGGAAGCATAAAACAAACTACGCCGCATTGGTTCTAGTTCATCAATTGTTTCCATGCAGCGGACTTTAGGGGAACCTATGATTGTGCTACCGTTTAACATGGGGCGACTCAAGTCAACGGCGTTGCAATCAGATCTTAAGCTACCTTTGATGTTGCTGACAAGGTGCATAACGTGGCGGTAACCTTCAATTATTAGCAATTCATCCGCAGCAACAGCTCCCCATTCACACACTCGCCCTAAATCATTGCATTCTAAATCTACTAGCATAATGTGTTCAACGCGTTCTTGGGCACTGCTGAGTAAATCTTGTGCGAGTTTTTAATTGAGGTCTGGGGTCACTCTTGGCGATCGTGTTTTGCGTCACTCCCAGAGGGAGCATCGCGTATCACGCCCTATGCTCCAACCAAACTTCTCTTGGTTACCTGGTATCTTCGATTTGAGGAGAGATTCCTAGAGGGAACCTTCTGGGCAAACAAGGGTGATGCTCCAAAAGAGCCGCTCCTCTAGGGCGATCGCCAATACCAAGGCTTGGTCAGCTTGATCGTAGTGTTTATGGGCTAGATAAACATCGGACTCGACACAAACAGCCATGTCCCTGGAAGTTTCTTATCATAGCGGTTTTTGCTTGAGGTGAACACAAGACTTAACAAATCAAACCCCTGACAATTTTTTTCTCTTTTGCGCCTTGTGCCAAACCACTTTGAGATACTTTGTACATACGGTCATGCAACTGTAAATCCTGAAAATACTTATGTCTTCATTTCGTTCTTGTACCTTGGAATTTACTGCTACTTATGTTATTCTAGGCGAAATTGGGCGATTAGCACAGTGGTAGCGCACTTCCTTCACACGGAAGGGGTCACTGGTTCAAATCCAGTATCGCCCATTGATTTACCATTTAAATAGTACGTGCTGGCTCATCAAAAGCTCGGTCTTTCCACATGTTGCTTCAAAATTCCACTTTGAGTGATCAAAGGCTCATTTAAACTTTTAAACTTCATGCAAGTTGCCAAGAAGAATTTCGCGCCAAGATGCAAAAGCGCGAAGTTTAAAAACAATCTAGCTCACACAATATCCTTGCGTTTTTGCAATATCAACGCCACCACTAAACAAACTAAAGTATGCACACCGAGAATTCCCCAATTTAAGCCAAGATTATTCCATGTAGCATCATAGACAGAAGACACTTTCACAATATCCTCTGGAGTATTTGCCGGAATCATTTTATTAACATTAACTAAAGCTCCATAAGCTCCCATAGACCATCTACTAATCGTCAGCCACCCTAGTTTACCTGGTAATCCTTTGAGTTCAAAAAGTACCCCTGACAAAATAATCTGGGGAATCATAATCAAAGGAAGAATACTATTAGCTTCGTTTTCATTTTTAACAAACGCTGAAATCATTAAGCTGAGGCTGACACTTGCTAGCAGCGTTAAAAAAGTTGTTATTCCCAAGCCCAAATACCAAGGTATAAGATTATAAACTGGTGATTTGAAGCCGATGACAACTGCTAAAATAATCAACAGAGTTTGAAGAAGAGTTAAACCAGAACGTATCAAAACTTTAGAACCTAAATAAGGAAATAAGCCTAAATTAATAAGTCTTTCTCTGGCATAAATTGCTGATTCCTTAACAATTTCACCAACAGAACTAGAAAGTCCAATCCAAATTCCAATACAACTGAAAATGAAAAGTACCTTGAGTGCTAAAGAATTTTGGCTCAGTTGAGCGGGATCAAGTTTCAACAGAGGAGTTTCACCTTGTAATATCCAAGCTGTAAGACCAATCGCAATGGGACCTGATATCAAAGAAAAAATCCAACTGGCGCGGTCTCTCAATACCAACTGGAGATACCGCTGACTCAGTAACCACAGTTGTTTAAATGGAGACATCCCCGTATGATGCTTGGCGTTATCAGTCTTAGCTTTTGTATTTCTACCTGGACTTAGAAGTGTTTGGACGTAATTTTGATATTCCGGCGAATGTTGGTATTTCTGTGCCCAGTGGTCAACTGTCAATAGGACTTCTGATATGGTACCGCCTTGGTCTAGCTTGATATAAATATCTGAAAAGTATTTCAAATCCTCAGAAGGCATTTCAAAGAAATGCAGCGCGTTCTGGGGTGGTCCAAAGTAGCACAGTTTACCACCTCGACCCAGAAAAGTAATGCGATCGCACACTTCAATATTTGCTGTAGCATGAGTCACCAGTACGACTGTTCGTCCTTGGTCTGCTAATTCCCGCAATAACCTCATCATTTCTTTGTCTAAGCCGGGATCAAGACCAGAAGTCGGTTCGTCGAGGAAGAACAGCTTGGGATCTGCTAATAATTCCACACCAATGCTAACGCGTTTACGCTGTCCACCACTGAGATTGTGGATAAAGTTATGTCTGACGTGACTCAACTTTATTTGCTCTAGAGTTGTCTCAACAATTTGCTTAACATTTGTATCTGGCGGTAGTCGCAACTTGCAAGCGTAAGAAATGACCTCTTCAACTGTCAAGTCGGGATGCACAATGTCATCTTGAGGAACATAACCAATTTGCGAACGATACACCGCCCAGTTTTGCCGCAAGTTGTCCCCATTGAGATATACTGTACCAGAGGTCACTGGCTCTATACCCAAAAGAGATTTCATCAGGGTGGACTTACCAGCGCCACTACCCCCAACTAACGCCACTAACTGTCCTGGTTGAATGACTAAAGACACATCGTTGAGGATAGCTTTTTCCTTTCCCTCCTTATCTTTCACCTTACGTACCAGTTGGCAAACATCAAGGCGAATTTGACTGCCAGTATTCAGTAATTCTAGGCAGTCAAGACGATAAAGTAAGCTAAAAGGACCAATCTGAATCTTACTGCCATCTTCGAGATGGACACGTTTTGAAATCCTTATACCATCGACAAAAATCCCGTTAGTACTGTGGTCATTGAGAGAGTGTCCGCCTTGACTATCAGGATAAATTGTGGCGTGTAGGCGGGAAACAGTAGGCGCATCTAACTGCATTGTAGAATAGCGATCGCTCCCTGGAGCGCGACCCAGTTGCACGGGCCAATCCTTCAAACTTTTCAAATCCAGACGACGGTTGCTAGGTATCACCAAGTGATTACCAACAGGGCTATCTGGATTACAGTAAGTTAACAATATTCTGTTGGTAGGAGATTGCCCAATTTCGAGCTGAACTCCGTGTCTGAGGAGATAGCCTTCAGAGGCATCTATTCGAGTTTGATGGATAAATATCCCATTGCGACTAGGACCATTACCATCACCATCGTAAATTCTATAGTCTTTTCCTTCTTTTCGTAAGATTGCCTGCTTTCTAGAGCAGACTTCCCAGCCTACTGGAATTTCTAAATCTGCCCAGTCTCGACCGCGACCCAAACGATGGACATCTTTATCGAGTTTGAGTCGAAGGGTTAGACCTTGACTATTTAGTTCTAAATAAGGTTGAGGAGCAACAAGCGTGGCTTGTTCAAATCTACCATTCATTCAATTGGTTGATGAAGTGTTGTTTCTAATGATGCTCAGAAACAATGTATGTTCGTCAACTAATATTTTCAAATGGCAACATAAGCTTTATAAAAATAATTTTATTATGAATTGCTATATAAAGCACTTGAAATAGCGATAATCAAAATATCTCTATCTTATAGAAATTTCCTTAAAGTGTCATTAGCTAATGAAAATCATTATTTTACGATGTTTTTGGGTCATTCATTTCCTAGTACTTATGGGGTTACTCGGAACTGGATGCAGTAGCAAACAAGAAGACATCAACTCCGAAAAACTGACTGTAGGTGTGGTCAGTTATGGAGAAGGAGCCGTTTCTATAGATAAGTACGAGCGCTTCAAAGACTATATAGCAAAACAAACTCACTCAATTGTAGAACTGGAGCCAGCTTACAACGAATTGCAAGCTTTAGAGCAAATTCAGCGCAAAAATTGGGAAATTGTTTTTGCGCCTCCAGGTTTAGCAGCAATAGCGATCAGCAAAGAACTCTACACTCCTTTATTCTCTATGGAGGGAACAAGTCGTAGACAACGCTCTCTACTTATCGTTCGAGATGATAAACCAATAAAAAAAATCGCAGATTTAGCTAATAAAACCGTTGCTTTGGGAATAGTGGGTTCTGCTACTGGCTATTATGTTCCTCTGTACGATTTGTACGGTTTAACCCTTGCTCAAATCCGTTTTGCTCCCACTCCCAAAACAGTATTACAGTGGCTCAGTGAAGATAGCGTTGATGCTGGCGCATTATCCCAAACGGATTTTGAGCTTTATCAGCGAGAGTTTAGTACAACCAAGTTCAGGATTTTACACACTAGCCGATCAATTCCTCCAGCGGTTGTTTTACTAGCACCAACTGTGGAACGCAATCAACAGCAACAGATTCAAAAAGCAATGAACCAAGCACCCGGAGATATCGTAGCAGATGCTGGTTACATCCCTGCGGCAGGAGTACCTAACTACGAGCAATTTATTAAATTAATAGATAAAGTCAGACCTCTTGAAGCGCAAGTCAAGAAAACACCCGCTGTCTTGCTCAATCAAAAATCTACCAGTCAACAGAAGGTTGGTAGACCAGTGGTTAACTAAGACAACTTCATAAAAATTAATCATTTCTTGGCGTTTTTTTGGAAAATTATGCCGATATATTATTAAATTCTCAAGATATTGGAGTAACGATGAATAAACTTATATAGTAACTTATATAGTATATGTAGTCTATCCTGTGACAAACTCCTATTGCTGGAAATACAGTGTGTTGTTTTGTAGTTATGATAGACAGCCCAGAGGCAATCAATCTATTAAATTTTTGATCTAATAGAGTTTTTTCCCCTTAAAAATACCAAATTATTCATAAAGAAAAGAGCGAAGATAGCTAGGAGTGCGGTGTTATGTCTCAGTCTCCCATAGTAAAAGCAGAAATCCCTTCTGGGACGATGATTGATAATCGTTATATTATTCAAAAACTGTTGGGACAGGGGGGATTAGGAAGAACATACTTGGCGTTTGATACTCGTCGCTTTAACGAAGCATGCGTCCTAAAAGAATTTGCACCCACAGGTTCAGGGGAGAATGCCTTAGAAAAATGTCGCAATTTATTTAAAAGAGAAGCAAAAATTCTTCATCAGTTGGAACACCCTCAAATTCCTCGTTTTTTGGCTTGTTTTGAAGGAGATGGTCGGCTTTTTTTAGTACAGGAATTTGTTGATGGTAAAACATATTCAGCTCTTTTACGAGAACGACAAAGCTTGGGACGAACTTTTACTGAAATTGAAGTTATACAGTGGCTAAAGAATCTGTTACCTATCTTGGAATATGTTCACCAGCACAACATCATCCATCGAGATATTTCTCCTGACAACATCATGTTACCTGACGGCAAAAATTTGCCAGTGCTGATTGATTTTGGTGTGGGAAAGCAGATAGCTAACCTGAATGAAGGAACCACGGCTTACCACATGAGTTTTGTTGGCAAAATGTCACTTGTAGGCAAAGTAGGATATGCTCCCCGCGAACAAATCAGCTTGGGGTTGTGTTCTCCTAGCAGTGACCTTTATGCTTTGGGCGTGACTGCAGTTGTCTTATTAACAGGTAGAGATCCAGCCTTTCTTATGGATCAGTACTCTTTAGAGTGGAGATGGCGTTCTTACACCAATATCAGCAATGATTTTGCTAGAGTACTCGATAAATTGCTAGCAGATACGCCGAGACAACGATACCAATCCTCAAAGGAAGTTCTAGCAGACTTAGAGCATTTTGGACAGTTTCAAGTGACGTCACAATCAACTGTTCTTGATCTTCCAACCGTTATAGAGGAGGAAGCTCAGCGTGGAGTTACAATGAGGCAGCCACCCAACCAATATCCAGAGACTACAGTTAGTTCAGCTAGAAGTTCGTCTAGTCAGCAGCAATTCCCTGTCGTTAAACCACAGCCACAACCACAGCCACAACCACAACAATCCTCACTCAATTCAGCTTTCATACAACGTTGTCAGCAAGAGTTAGCTTACTACATTGGACCAATAGCCAGTCTAGTTGTGGAAGAAACCCTGGCGGAAACTCCTCACATCTCGCACTACCAATTTGTTGAATTTTTGGCAAGGGAAATTCCAGATGCATCAGCAGCTTTTGAATTTAGAAAACACTTATTTTCATGAGTGTTGATAGGATTTTCTGCCAACTCTGACATCTGGTAGCGACTATAAGACCCCAGGTATGGTCTACTAGGCGTGCTATGCGATCGCCCCTGAAGGAGCGATCCGCACTTCCTCAAACCCGTGGGACTCATAAACTCGCCGCATAAAGTCTTCAACACATCAGAATACCTTCAAACCCATTGGGTACGAGAAAACAATCCCTGGACAGTGTTCTTCAGAATGAAGAAAATTAATATTTATTCATCTTACGAAATATAAAGCGAGAAAAAATAAAAATAATATTAGGAAATTTAAAACTCGGCGGATTTACTGAGAAACTAAATATTGTTCAAACGGGGTCAGCTTATATAAAGACCCTGAATATAAAGCTAAAATTCTTTTTGGAAGAGGGTCAAATTATAGATTTAAAGACCCTATTGTTAATTGAAATGACAATATTCAAAGCGCCAGACGAACAACTTGTTAGTCATGGCGCTTTTAACTTTCAATTTACGGAACTCTTACCAAATACGGTGAAGGAATTGCTTGAGCACTTCCTCTACTAACCAGTGCTTGATAAACAAAAGCAGCAACTTCTGCCCTAGTCGCTTGACGATTGGGATTTAATTGCCCAACTGTGGGGTAATTCACCACGAGTTGTCGTGCAGTGGCTGCTGCGACTGAATTGGTAGCATAATTGGGAATCTGGGAAGCATCGCTATATATAGAAAGAACGTTCTGATTATTCGCAGATAAGCCCAAACCGCTTGCTAAGGAGACTAGTACCTGTACTCGTGGAATTTGTTGCTGTGGTTTAAAAGTACGGTCAGGATACCCAGAAACAAAGCCACCTTGGTACGCAGATTGAATGACTTGGAAAGCCCAGAAATTGCGAGTGACATCGCCGAAGTTAATGACTTCGCGCTTAGCTGTGGGTGCAAAAGCTTTGGTCACAATAGCAGCAAATTGGGCACGGGTGACAGGTTCATTGGGTTTAAAAGTCCCATCAGGAAATCCAGCAAGAATATTCTTAGAGGCTAGAGTTTCGATATAGCTTTTTGCCCAATAATTTGCTGGGACATCTTTAAACGCAACTGGACCACCTGCTGGTGGTTCAACTGTGGCGGCGACAAATTCGACTTGACCAACAATGCGCTTAGGATCAATATCATTGCCGATAGCGACAATAGTATTATTACCCTTGCTGTTATTCACGTCATGGCGGGTGTTACTGCGGATCAAGTTACCACCAGGACTCTCAGTGGTGCCAAGGTCAGGTGAAGCATTAGTGATCACGACTATGCCATCACGCTTGTTCTTTTGGATGACATTTTTACGGAGTACTGGCTTCGCTGATTCGGAGATAAATAGACCATCTTGGTTTTCGATAATCTGGTTTCCTTCTACTAAGGGTGTGGAATTACCACCTATTGCTAAACCAAAACCTGTGTCCTGAAACAGATTGTTCCGAATCTCTCCTTTCGCCGATTTAGCAACTGAAATTCCGTTGCCTTTGTTTTGAACAAAGACATTATTTTCTATTTTCGGATTACCTTGACCCGTAACAAAAATACCATCTCGTATACTATTGGTAAAGGTACTATTTGTGATGATAGGATTAGTCGATTCTACCCATATACCAGTACCACGGTTTTCTGGGTTAGTGACTGTTATTCCTGTGATAATACTATCTTTATCAGCACGAATAGTCATATTCTGACGGGCAAAGGTGGGACTGATGTAAATGCCACTACCTGTAATTAATACTGCTTGACCTTTAGTCGATTCATCACCGCGCAATGTCACACCTTGTTTGATAAAAAGTGGAAAAGTTTCTCCACTTTCTTGATTATAAGTACCAGGAGCCAGTTGGATAACTGTACCGCTTTGAGCTTGATTAAGAGCGTACGTGATGCTTTTGTATGGCGTTGCTTCTGAGTTAGCAGCACCCGCACTGTCTGTACCAGTTTGTGGATTTACGTAAATGACGGTTGCTGCTGTAGGAGCTTGCGCCGTAACAGTTGAGGCGATACCTTGGGTGTGGATAGCACCAGCATTCACCTCAGAACTTGGTAGTATAAACCCACCAGAAACTAAAAATAAAGCGGTTAGTCCTGTTGGTAAAGATAAGGTAAATGCAAGGCGTTTACCAGTTTGAATGCGAAAATTTTGCTTTTGTGGAGTATCAAATCCCTGATGTGTCATTTTATTATCAATGATGTGCAGAAATAGTGTTAGTTGAATAAGCTGTCTATAACAGCAAACTTGCTGTAAAACTCATGCAAACTATAGCTGAAGACCAGCATATTGGCATCTGGGTTCCTACGTGAAAAACAGAATTTGTTACACTCTTTCACATCTCGTTTGCATATCGACGCGAATTTTGCGGTGTAAGAATATTTCCGGCTTCTCTACACCGAGCGAACTCTTCCTAAACCCTTCTTCTAGACTCAATACCACTCATCCGTATACAACTCAAAAAGAAAACCGGTCTCTTTGAGAAACCGGGTTTTCGGAGGGTCGGTATAGGACTTAGGACATACCCGTAAGGGTGATTTTGGACAAGGTACTCAACAGCACAGTTGGTAACCGAATCAGTGAACAGTTATCAGTAAGAAAATATAGCTTCCTTACCCCTGTTTTTAAACATGGAGAAAGAAAAATAATTCTACCCTTGAATTGTACCCTTGATACATAGCACGAGATACAAGGCGTCCTTATTTAAATCCCCTAACTTTAGTTATGGGGATTAACTGATAACTGATAACTGATAACTGATAACTGTTAAGCTATTTTAGACCAACTTGCAAGAGTTATTCATACACCCTCAAGGAAAGCACACTGACAAGCTTTACGCTCTGCCTTCATACTTTCAAAAAAGCAAAGATGAGCATAATGACACTGATAGAAATCATTCAAAATTACCCAATTGTTGGAAGTCGAAGTTAACGGGGAAAGGTTGGATAAGCGCTTATCACCAACTCCGCCGCTTACAAGGAAATTTACAATATTTGCTTGGTTTTTAGTCATGAGTCTGGCTTATCAGTTATGTGTCTGTTTGTCTTTAACCAAGACTTATAACTAGTAAGCTAATGTTTCTAATGTCTCCCGCAAATAGCGTTGTACTTGTTCTTCAAGGCGTAGCTTTTGAAATTGTGCATCGCGTTCTAGTAACCAACGTTGGAAACCGGAACTTGTTGCGATCGCGCATTTTAAGTTATCCCAAATCTCAGTGTCAGCAGTAAATTGGTAATCTCTAGAAGTTTGAATTTGAGCCATAGTTCCTTGTTCCTTAGTTTCAAATATGAGCAAATATGAGTATTTAGAGTCAACTTTCATGCTGACCTCGCGGGAGTGTGGAAACCGTGTGTCTTTAGACCACGGAGGAAACACGATACTCGCTAGCCCCGGAGGGGGCGCTGCGCAAACGCTCTCTACGGCTAATTTATTAGCCGTTCAAATATCTGTGGATACCATTACCGCCTTGGGGTTACTTAATTCGGGGTGCTATTGTATTGCACTTTCAATGGGACAATTACCATCTCAAATCGTTCAACGCCAGGTGCTCTACTTGGGGAAACCCCAAGACCGCACTGGCTCCCCTGTACGCATAACGGTTTTGCTCCGTAGAGCCTTCCCTTACGGGAGTAAAGTTAGCTTTGACAATGTTTAACGGTCGGTAACTATATCAAAGACACTGGCTTAACCCTCTAAACCTGTTTAATCCTTGATTTCTAGAGCCTGGAACTAGCTATGCCTAACGGCACGCTGCGCGAACGCATTCCAAGGTAGGAACTTAAACACTTACCGTTAACGTAGTACCCAAAGTACTGAGTCTGGTCAACTAATCCTATCGGCTTGAGGCTAGAAGCCCCTAGCCTTTAGGCAGGGGTGCTGACTAAGCTGCACTTCTAAGACCGTACATTTTACTAATTCTATTAAGGGTAATATCTCTATTAAGGGTAATATCTCTATGGCAGCGAATTCTGTCTTATTGGACACTAAAACTGGAGTCATACTCACGATCATAGCCCGAGAAAGTGTAGCAAAAAAGCTCGAACTGCTAATCTCACTACTAAAGAATCAACTAAACAATGGACTTACCGCCAAGCTAATTAAGTGGAACTCACTTTATCATTCTTGCTTAACCTTAAACTAAATAATTTTTAATATTTTTTAACTTTTGTCAATTAAATTTTTTTATTCTACCTCTAGAATCGCAAACAACACTCTCCCCACTAGAAGCTATCCATTAGTCACATTTTTCTTAACAATCCTGAAACTTTTGTTTGACAAAGCTTATAAAGATTGAATTTTCAGAATGGGGCGATCGCCTTCGTTGTTTAACCTCTTTCCCACATCTTAGAGTACCATCTTTCAACGAAACTAGTATAAGGGTTGGATTCTTCATGAACAATCGCTCTCACAAATTTAGAAGCGGTACAAAGTATAGGGTATAGAAGGGAGACAGAGTGCAGGGAAATAAAACTTATCTATCACCTGTCACCTGTCACCTATCACCTATCACCTGTTACCGACTCCTGATCTTGTCAATGAGAGAGTGCGGCGCTTGGTTACCATCTGGAAGGCTTCGATGATGTCACCTTGATCCCAGTCATTGTATCTGTCAATGCCGACACCGCATTCGTAACCTGCGTTAACTTCGCGGGCGTCTTCTTTCATTCGCTTGAGCGAATCAAGGACAGCTTCATTAATCACCTTACCGTTACGACGCACCCGCACTTTACAGTTGCGGATGAGCTTACCAGACTGTACGTAACAACCTGCAACGGAACCACGACCAACGGGGAAAACAGCACGCACTTCGGCTTGACCCAAGTGTTCTTCCACCAACTCTGGCTCCAATAGACCTTCCAAGGCTCCTTGGATGTCCTCTATGAGTTTGTAGATGATGTTGTATTCCCGCACATCTACACCAGCTTCATCGGCGGCGTGTCTTGCGCCACTGGCGTAAGTGGTGTTAAAGCCAACGATGACGGCTCCACTGGCTGCGGCTAAGTCGATATCAGTCTGGGTAATTTCACCAGCAGCTGACAACAACAAGCGGATTTGTACCTCGTTTTGCGGAATTTGCCTGAGTGATCCCACAATAGCTTCCAGTGAACCTTGTACATCTGCTTTCAAGATGAGGTTGAGTTCTTTCAACTCGCCTTCCTGAGCTTGAGCCGAGAGACTGGTTAGGGTAACGCGTCCCTGCATGAGACGGGATTGACGGAGTTTTTCGGCGCGTTCGGCTGCAATTGACCGTGCTTGTTTTTCGTTGTTGAAGACCTCAAACTCGTCGCCTGCTGCGGGTACATCACTTAAACCCAGGACCTCAACGGCGAAGGAGGGAGTAGCCGCTTCGACTCTTTTACCTCTATCATCTACCATTGCCCGGACTTTACCGAAGGCTGAGCCAGCTACCAACAAATCGCCTACGTGCAGACTACCGTTTTGAATGAGCAGGGTTGCAACAGGTCCCTTTGCCTTATCCAGGTGAGCTTCAATCACGGTTCCTTTGGAAAGTCGATCTGGGTTAGCAGAGAGTTCTCCTATTTCTGCGACCAGCAGAATCATTTCTAGGAGTGTATCTAAGTTTTCACCCTTAATGGCGCTGACGGGAACCATAATTGTGTCACCGCCCCACTCTTCTGGCACCAAAGCATATTCCGTTAATTCTTGCTTCACACGGTCAGGCTGCGCCTCTGGTTTATCGATTTTGTTGATGGCTACTATGATGGGAACTTCAGCCGCTTTAGCGTGGCTAATTGCTTCAATGGTTTGAGGACGGACGCCATCATCCGCAGCGACAACCAAAATAGCAATGTCAGTGACTCGCGCCCCACGCGCCCGCATAGCTGTAAAGGCTTCGTGACCAGGGGTATCTAAGAAGACCACTTGCTGTTCTTTACCATCGTGTTCTACATCTACGTGGTAAGCACCAATATGCTGGGTAATACCACCCGCTTCGCCAGATGCCACTTTTGTTTTGCGAATCGAGTCAAGCAGCGTAGTTTTCCCGTGGTCTACGTGACCCATGATTGTCACAACTGGCGGACGGCGATGCAGGTGTTCCAAATCTGCCACGTCGATCATTTCGGTGACTTTGCGGGCTTCTGCTTCTGGTTCGACGGTTTCGACTGGTACTTCTAACTCGTTTCCTATCAGTGTAATTGTGGGAATATCCAAATTTTGCGTGATACTCACCGCCATGCCTTTCATGAACAGAATTTTCACAATTTCTGTATCAGCAACTACCAAAGCCTCAGCCAGTTCTTGCACTGTCATCGGACCTGTTACTTCCAGGATTTCTGGACGCTCCTGCTTTTGCTCCGTTTCGTTACGTCGGTTTTGCTCGCGAGAGGAAGAAGCAGGCTTTTTCGCTTTAGCAGCTGGCGCAAGAGCTGTAGCTACTACAGGTTGTGTTGGCTTGGAAGACTTGGGTTTTGGTGGACGGGCGATAGAGAGGCTGACTTGGATGGCAGCTGGTATGTCCAGTCCTTCTTCATCTAGGAGGTCTTCATCATCCTCAAAGTCATCAACTATCGGCTTGAGACGTTTGCCTTTAACAACTCCCTTTCCGGGCTTGGCTGACTCTTTAATCTCTTCTATTTCTTCTTCCTGCCACTTCTTACCGCCTTTCACTTGACGTGGCGGTGTTGGGCGTTTCAGTTCGATAACTTCGTCAGTAGTCGTTGTTGCTGCATCATCCTCATCCTCTTCCCCAGTCTGCGGCTTTGTCAGTGAGACTAGCATTGGTTTTGGAGGCGTAGCAACTGGTACCGTAGCTGCTGGCTGATCAGCAGGACGTACGATTGGTCTACTAGGTCGTTGTGATTCTCCGACTTGTACAGGTGCAGAAGGTTTATTCCCTCTCTGCTCAGGTTTGAGTGGTGATGGAGTAGAACGCACAGGTTTTTCAGATTTTTGCGGCAAAGCAGCCTGTGCTGTTTCCCCTGTTGCCGTTTTGTGGGCCCTTTGCTGCTTGGCTTGGTCGCGTTCACCCCGAGTGGCTCTCCCTTCAGGAGCATCACCTCTGTGGGATGAACGCTCTGCGCCATCACTCCGAGTCAGTTTCCCTTCAGGAGCATCACGTTTTTGGTCGCGATCGCGTTTTAAAATCGGTTTCTCGCTCACAGTCGGTTGGGGATCTGCTGCTGGAGAATCCGGCTTCTCCTCAGCAGGTCTTGTGGGCGGGGCAGTCAGTTGTGGTTTTGGCGGTTTGTCCGGTTTTGGTTTTGGCGGTTTGTCCGGTTTTTCCGCTGCTACTTTTTCAACCGACTGGTTTGTATTGGGTGCTATATCTTTATCCGCGTCTGTCACTGCTGGTTGTTCAGGTGTGGTCTCAGACTGATTCCGGGGTACAGGTCGAATTGGTGCCGTCGGCTTCATGGGTGAGACAGGGGGGGCTAAGGACTTAGGGGGTGAAGGAGGATTGACTTCAGAAGCAACTATATTGGTAGCAACCGACGCCTCTGGGGCGTTAGAGATGGGGTTTTTCAAAACTGTAGGTTTGCGAATCTCCAAAATTTGTTGTTTATTAGGTGCAGCAGGTCGGTTTCGGGTACCAGCTTGTGATGAATGTGGTCTATGGCTATTGGTGCCATTCCCCATTTTCGGCGTCACACTTGTCTGAGCTACTTTTTCTGCTTGAGTCCGAATGCGTTCCGCCTCGGATTCTGTAATCGTGCTGCTATGGCTTTTGACCGCAATATTGAGCTGGTCGCAAATTGCTAATAGCTCTTTGTTATCCAAATTCAATTCCTTTGATAATTCGTAAATTCTAACTTTGCCGTTGTTCATCCACTCTTCCCCTTTAATTTACAGTTTTAGCGGATGGTTGCCTGGTTGGCGACATCTCCATCCTTCGATTACTGTGTTAGGTTGCCACTGCTAGTGAATGCCGGTGCCTCCATTCAGGAAAGAGAGATGTTTCGGTTTATTGCTGGCATCCCCACCAGGAATGATGGTTGACGCCGAACTGCGCTTGGGCGCTACCAGGTTGCCATTCTGTATTGTGTTGTTTTGTTGATTCTGAGTCTTCCACGACACATCGATTAAAACTTATTAGGAGTCTTGCTTCGCCCCTTTGGATAACCAAGAGCAATGCTAACGACACCCTTTTACTATTTTGGCACTACATGAGCGATAAAACAGAGTGTGTTGATAGCACAATTTGTTCGGCTGTCAGCACAATTCCTTTAGGAATGACCGCTACAACGTAGCTTTTATTAAGTTTGTTTTTGGCTACTGCTTTGGTATAAGCGCTGCAACAATGTGTGGTACAGTGCTTCTGGCACTGATGCACGTAGGGCTCGCCCTAATCTATTTTTTTTCTGAGCCGCCAAAAAACAGCTCTGTTGCGGACAAATATAGGCAGAACGCCCCATGCCCTCATCTAATTGTACCTGTCCTGAAGGAAACACGCGGACAATTCGCCAGAACTCTTGTTTTAATCCAATTTTTCGACAACTAATACAACGCCGATAATGTGGTTTCATAAGTGCTGGGTTTTGAATTCTGAGGAGCCAGTCGCATTCTAAGAGTTATCCGTAAACACAAAGCGAAGCTCCAAACTATGCTCTGCGCTTGCACACTCACGTCAGACGTTTCACTTTAAGGTTGATACAATTAGACCGATCTGGAGCAGGAGAACTCAAGAGCCGGAGAGATAAAGATTTGTATCACCAATTTCATGAAATGGTATGAGTCTGTTTGGGAGACGCTGCTTTATATGCCTACGGCACGCTGCGCGAAGACGAAGTGTACCCGGAGGGCATACGGAGGATTTCTCCACCCTTGTGGACTAGCATTTCTCATCAGCGCTATCAAGCACCATCCTTACGGAAAGCCGAAGAGTGTATTTACAACAAAACACTCAGCGCTGCGGTGAGCGTAAGCTGGGGACTGGTATGGAACCTCCCCAGACAAAAAGTTCCTGAGAACTTGGTATTCAGGACTATTCTTACTGATAGTTTAACTCTTCTTCATTTTCGTCAAAATTTTTATCCCCAAACAAATCTTCCTGATTCTTATCCTCTAAGTCCTCATCGTCGGAATCATCTACTTCGGATGTGTATTGTGCTCTCACATCTGCAAACTTAGCATCTTCTGCTGCGTGGTCATACTTAGCTTTATCTTTAATATCAATTTTCCAACCTGTCAGACGAGCTGCCAAACGAACATTTTGTCCTTCTTTACCGATCGCCAGACTTAATTGATCTTCTGCTACCAGTACGTGAGTTTGTCTGGTTTCAGGGTCCATCAGACGAACTTCATCAACTCGTGCAGGACTCAGAGCGTTAGCAATGTAAGTCGCGGGGTCTGGAGACCAGCGAATCACATCTATTTTTTCGCCACGCAATTCGTTGACGACAACTTGAATCCGTGATCCCCGCGCTCCAATACAAGCACCAACGGGGTCTACGTCGCGATCAAGAGTATCGACAGCAATTTTCGTCCGAGGTCCAACATGACGCGAAGGGGGATTTGCCTCCCGCGCTACAGCGACAATCCGCACGACTTCATCCTCAATTTCTGGCACTTCGTTGGCAAACAAATAAACCACCAAACCAGCATCAGATCGTGATACCAGTAACTGAGGTCCTCGTTGCTGACCTTGAGAAACTTTTTTGAGATAGATCTTAAAGGTGGCATTTGCCCGATAATTATCATTAGGCAGTTGTTCACGCTTGGGCAATTCGGCTTCTACCTCTGGCTGACCAAAACCACTGTTGACAGCCATAATGACCGATTGTCTTTCAAACCGCAGAACTCTTGCTTGTAAAACCGTTCCTTCTAGGTCTTGGAACTCTTCTTGTACCATCTGGCGCTGTTGATCCCGCAGTTTTTGCGCTAATACCTGCTTGGTTTGCATTGCTGCCATACGACCAAATTCTCCTTGATCGGGCGTCACATCCAGCACGACTTCCTGTCCTAATTGCGCTTCGTCTCCTCCCATCTCTTGAACTTGTTGGAGCGCAATCTCATGATCCGAGTTGCTCACAGCTTCCACGATAGTTTTGGTAGCAACAACACGAAAACCTTCGTCTTCAACGTCTAGTTGGACATCAAAATTATCAAAATAATCTTCATCGAACTGTCTTCGCTCCAAGTTTTGGGCACGACGATAACGTTCGTAACCTTTCAATAGTGCTTCTCTTATAGCTGATTGAACTGCAACACGAGGTAAATTACGTTCACGACTTATATTTTCAATTAAATCTTTTAATCCTGGTAAAGTAACCATTGACATAAACAAATCTCCTTATATGGCTATGCAAAAAATGGTCAGCATAAAGACGGTGCTAAGTGCTGTAGACCCCGGAGGACAGCTTCCCGGAGAGTGTCATGAGTGATTTGTAGAATTGTCTAAAACTTGGCTCAGTCGCGCCGCTTGCTTTAACGGATAAACCTTCCAAGGACACAGTGACTCTTCATCACTCGGTACTCACACACGTTGAATGCTGATAGCTTTTCTATCACTGCTCATCCAGCTCTACCCTAGTAATTAGGGAGCGAGGAATTTGAACGACACGACCTTTTTGATTTAAATAAACTGCTGTCTCATCCCGGCGAATCAATTGACCAATCCACTCTTGCTGTCCTTCATAAGATGGAGCAGTCTGGACAATAACAGGAAATCCTTTGAAGGAAATAAACTCTCGGTCGGTTGTCAATTGTCGCGAAATACCAGGACTGGACACTTCCAACACATAAGCATCTGGAATGATTTCCGCCGCATCTAAGGTAGCTTCAATAGCACGACTCATTCGCTCACAGTCATCTAACCCAGTGTCCTGTTGAAGATTGCGAATGTCTAAGCGCAAAACTGGCGGACGTTGGTTGGTGTGAAAAACCACGCCAACAACTTCCAATCCCAGTTTTTCTGCCACTGGTGTCGCCAATTCAATAATTTGTGGGACGAGAGGGTGAGTCATGCGGCTATTCCAACAAAAAAAGTGGGTTATTACCCACTTCCTGCGATAGGGATATCTTCCAAGAAGTCTTCAGGCGAACCTGTTTAGGTTCGCCTTTGATCTAAGTTTAGCGTATTTTTTTAGAGGGAGAAGCAAAAACTGATTTGAAATCAAGGCTTCTGGCAAATTCACCCCACAAGGTGATGAAAATTCCTCCTCTTGTGCATTTTCAACTGCTCTCGCAAACTAACAATCAACTTCTTTCTCTACGCATCAGCACGGTAGAGTTTTTGTCTAGTACAGGCTGAACTGACAGCTGTGTTCGTAGCTGCTTGGTTTGCTCTAGAACTTTCCACATATCCTCTTGTGACAGGCGTTGGACGTAATTGAGCTTGATTTCCTCTAAAAAGTCAATGAGTAAATTCTGAATTTCTAAGAGAACGTGTTTTTCCTGCATTTGTGTTCCCAGGGCTTCGCTAAAGCGTTGCACAAGTTGACTAGAAAGTTTTGCTCCAACAGGGTCTTCTGTTGCGCTCACAACCGCACTATAAAGGTGAGTTGTGATTTGGGTTGCTAGTTGCTCACTCAGTTGAGTTTGCATCGCATTTAGACCGGGTAAGCTTTGCAGGTTACGATAAATGGGAGCTTGTCTGATAATGCTTTCAATATTGTGGCGCAAAACGGCAGCGACTTCGGGTTGGATTTTTGGCAGCACTTGGTAAACAATTGTTTTTACTAAAATGGCTCCAATTGCTTCTACTTCATTGATATTGTTGATATCTATATAGGAGCGCACGTTTTCATTTTGTGACAGCCAATGTTTCAGTTCACCCCGTTGAATTGACCCTTGAATTTGGTTAATGACCCGAACGACGACAATTTCTGTGATTTCTTCGGCAAAATTCGCGATAATTCCTTGATGAATTTGCTGGCGTAGTGGATGAAGATTCAATATTTGTGCATGGTCTAGGCGAATCACAACAGGTATGATTCGTAAAGATCGCCAAAATGGTAGCAGTAAAAACAGGTCATACCAGCGCCAGAAAATCGCATTGAAAAAGCTAAAACCAGGGTGCTGACGTTTGATATAGAAGCTACGCGCTAGTAACTCTACACCAAATAAAATCACAAATGGTAAGTCAATTCTCCAAAACTTATCAAGAAATTCGCCATTTTCTCCAATACTTCGGTAGTAGTTGACGATTATTAGAGGACGAATTCTCTCGTCGAAAAAATCAATTTCTTGGTTCCAACCACGTTTTGAGAGATACGCCTGACTCCAGAATACAGAAAAGGCTTGCTTGGAGGAAGATTTTGCGCCTACGCGATTGCGCATTCGATTTTTGATTTTTTCCAAGGTACCACTTTTGTTAGCAGCCGCAAATGGGTTGCTATTAATCATCTCAGTACTAAGACGGCTGAGTTCTTCTAGTTTTTTTGCCACCTGAGGTGATTGCAACCCTGTTTGACTCACCTGTTCTGTCAGTTCGTCTACTGTTTCCAAATAGTTTTCTGTTTCTCGATGGGGTTCAATACTTTTAATTGGGTCATATATCTGAGTCATTTGGGGAAAATGTCGTATGTAAAAGTCTCGCCAAGGAACATAACTTAAATCAAATAAAGCTAGGCATAAATTCACAGAGGCAATAATTGCCATCAATCGCTCAAACCATATATTTCGCTTTGTTAAGAGTTTTACGTTAGCCATTGGCTTTTCAATTAAGTAAGGTACAGATTTTGAATACAACATTTCTACAACATTTCTAAATTACGTGGTTTTGGGTCTTGTCAACCTATACCTACTGCCTTTAAAAGTCTATCTATAGATGGATGACAAAAAATATTTTTACGAAAATTTTAAAAAGTAACCAATATCACTTAAACTTATCAAAAATCATTAATAAAGCAGAAAAAAGACGTTACTGAAACTTAAAATGCATCTGTCAACATCAATATTCCAGTGGATTTGACTAAGAGGAGTTGTAGTTATGTGGTGTGGGTTTGGAAAATCAAACGTTACTGTTGCGACTGCCTGTCTAATAACAGCTAGTGTCGTAATTTCAGATGTCGCTTTTGCTGCACGAATCTATACACCACAGCAATTTCGTGCTGTGTTGCGGGGATTAGGCTACAACGTCAAGGTATCAGATACACCTTTGACAGCAGCAGATGCTAAAAAAGCAATTCAAGAATTTCAAAAAGGGTATAAAATAAAACCTGCTGACGGGACAGCAGGAGCAAAAACTCAAGATTCTGCTGCAAAATAGTTGAAGTTTTGCAAACAAATTTAAACTTGGTAACTAAGCCCAATCCTCTTTTGCCCGGTAATCAATATTACGGTCCTCAAACAGAAGCAGCAGTTAAGCAATATCAGAAAAAACTAGGTTTAAAAGAAACTGGAATTGCTGACTTAGCACTCAGACAAAAACTCAACGAAGAAGCACAGGAAATCAAGAAAGAGCCAACATCTGCGCCAACAACAAAGCCGTCACCAAAACCAACAACCTCACCGACAGCTCAGCCAACACCAACAGCAAAACCAACTAAAACGCCTACGTCTACACCTAGAACGACCCCAACAGCAAAACCAACCACAACGCCTACATCTACACCAGAGGTGCTACCTACAGCAACGCCTACGTCTACACCAGAGGCGTTACCTACAGTGACTCCTACGTCTACACCTGGAGTATCACCGACAGCAACGCCTACACCAACACCGAGAAATTAGTGAATTGCCTTAACTCATCTGACTTGGGTTAGGTTCTTCTAAGGGTCTACCCTTAGGAGTCGGTAAAATAGGGCGGCGGTCATCGTAAGGCATAGGAATGTACTGTACGGTGGGGCGTCCGCCTTGTGGTTGTGGGTATAAATCCATAAGGTCGTAAATAACATTGGGTAGTCCAACTGTGACAGGTAACCCCATTTCCGTTGCTTCTTCAATGGTGATTGGGTAGTCGTGAGTTACGCGCCCAGTTGTGAGCGCATTGATTATATTCTCAATGTTCTCTGGCTGGACTTTTTGTTTAGGTACTGTATCTTTCAGCAGAGTCCGTACAAAGCGCTGTACTTGGTCGATGGCTTTGCGCGAGAGATCTGCCATAATCAAAGTCTGGTCGTCAACTTCACCAATGGGCTTTTGTTCAACGACTTTCAGGATGCTAGCTGCAGGGAAGTTACCCAGTTGTGGATCAACAGGTCCAAGAACCGCGTTAGCATCCATAATGATTTCATCAGCAGCTAGGGCAAGCATTGTACCCCCACTCATGGCGTAGTGGGGGACAAAGACGCTCACTTTGGAAGGATGACGAATTAAAGCTCTAGCTATTTGTTCTGTTGCTAAAACCAAACCACCGGGAGTGTGTAAAATCAAGTCAATGGGGACATCTGGTGGAGTGAGGCGAATTGCCCGCAGAATCTGTTCTGAGTCTTCAATGGTGATATAACGCGATACAGGAATTCCCAAAAAGCTGATAGACTCTTGGCGGTGAATGAGCAAAATGACTCGGCTTTTGCGTTGTTGCTGAAATTCTTGTAAAGCACGAAAGCGCCGAAACTCTATCTGACGTCTTTGCCACAAGGGTTGTAGCGAAGAAAGAAGGAGGAAAATCCAGAATAAATCTCCTATACCAAAGCCCATATGCAATTCAAAGTTAAAACACAATTAAAATTAATTGCCTAACTTAGACAAGCATCCTATCTGCTTGCTTTGTATAAAAGCGTGTCAGTTAAGAAGAGATTGCCAAAATCAGGGTGACTCTCCTCATTGTTTCAATTTTTGAGAAATATTGAGTCTATCTAGAGAGTTATAAGGATTGAACCGCACTAGGTGCTAAGGAGAGATTGAGTTCTAGGGAGGGTTATGATTTACTGTCAAGGTAATTTTACAATGTTTCAAATTTGCTCATAGGCAGTTAAAAATTCCTCTCGCGAGATACTTGCTTGAGTACATATGGATCTCAATGTTGAACCTTTAATATAAGAGTGGTTAGGTATAGTCAATGAGGTTTGCGTTCCATCATCATTTTCTCGTACCATGATAATTGGTACATTGAGGTAACGACTCTAAGTCAAGTTTCAGGATGCAACAGACAGGCGATAGGAGATTGGGTCAAAACACACCAGCTAGCCATTGATGACCACAACAATAATAAGTATGGGCTAGGACAATACCACAACAAGCGGCACAAAGGAATTGATATTAAAGATAGGATTAAGCTTTGAGAGTAAAAATGTGTACCCAAAGGAAAGGCGCGAACCGCCTCCAGCCACACCCGAACAGCTTAAGGATTTACGAAAAAGAGCTATAGACGCGAGTTTAAGTTTAAAGATGATTAACATGCTCAATTCAATCGCTAATTACGATTGTCCGTCAGCAGAACGGTATCTTACTTTCTGTATTAAGCGTCTAAACAGTGATTAAGATGAATTCCCATGTCTGCTCTCATCCTTGTCTTCTGGTATGAGGTGAATTTACAGAAAAACAAAAACGAATCTTCTCATTATCAAATAGTTTCAGGTCTGGACAAGGATTTGGCAGTTCTTGGCAAGACAAAACCAAGCGCAACCAGAGCCAATTATGTTACCTTGACATTACGCGCAAAGTAAAGTGTTAAACAATTAAGAGGAAGTTATTATCGTAATTCAAAAGCAACTCATTAACTCGCAAATCAAGTATCCTCAAGTATTCTTGATTGATCATGAGAATAACAATCGTGGTCTGACCGACACCTATGAAGCTCTACAGCTAGCACAGAGCGTAGAGCTTGACCTAGTTCTAGTCTCGGAAGGCAAAGACGCTCCAGTTGCAAAGATTCTTAACTATGGCAAGCTTCAATATCAAAAGAAAAAACGTCAAAGCCAAAGTGCTAGACCCACAGTCAAGGAAGTTCGGCTTCGTCCAAACGTAGGCGCGGCTGATTACGATTTACGTATCAATCAAGCCGTTCAGTGGTTGAGTAAAGGCGATTCAGTAAAGTTTGTCATTCGTTTACGAGGTCGGGAACGTCAAAATCGCGATTATGCGGGAAAACTGTTAGACCGGATTGTTACTGATCTCACTGGAGTGAGTAAAGTCCAGTCGCTTGATAAACGGTCACTGATTGTTCAAGTTATTCCTGCCTAAATTAAGAAGTTCCTCAATGAAGGAATTGCGAGCGCCTTCCTCCATCCTCTTCCTCATCATAAAAAGGGGCGGATGCATGGAAGCCCGTGAAGATATAGCGGTTCTCATTTGAATCACATACACCAACACGAATAATGTGAAAGTGCATGTGAGTAAGGCGTGGCCGTTCCCACTAGGGCTACGTCTCTACACTTGTGTATTACACGCAACACCAGAAGCGCTATATGCTTACCTCATCATGTCAGTATATTGCTGCAATAATTAATACAAAGAAATACGTGCATTGCCGAAATCAGGGCTGGCGCCGCCAAATTTTGATAGTATCGTCATCACTACCACTCACAATGGTTTGCCCATCTGGACTAAAGGCAACTGACCTGACGTAATTGGAATGACCATGAAGAGTGCAGAGTTCAGTACCTGTACTTATCTGCCAGATTTTAATAGTTTTGTCCCAACTACCGCTAGCAAGAAACTGTGCATTCGGGCTAAAAGCCACTGAACATACCGCATCGGAATGACCCGTGAAGCTGCGAATTTCTTCTCCTGTGCTGACTTGCCAAAGCTTGATTGTACTATCATCACTGCCACTTGCCAAAAGTCGTCCATCCGGACTGAAGGTAACAGATTTAACAAAGAAGGAATGACCTATTAAGCTGTGAATTTCTTTACCTGTATTCACTTGCCAAAGCTTGATTGTACTGTCAGCGCTACCACTCGCTAGAAGTTGTCCATCCGGACTAAAAGCAACTGACCATACCGAGTCCAAATGACCTGTGAAAGTGTTGATTTCTATGCCTGTGTTGACTTGCCAAAGCTTGATTGTGCTATCTGCACTACCACTTGCTAACATCCATCCTCGCATGTAAGCTTTCTGTTGTTGATAAAAGAGGTTCGGGAGTATTGGACTAAAGGCTACAGAATTGATCCAGTTGCCATCGCTAGTCAATGTACGAATTTCTTTTCCTCTACTCACTTGCCACAGTTTAATGGTTTCATCCCAGCTCCCACTAGCAAGCAACTGTCCATCGGGGCTAAAAGCGACAGTATGAACAATACTGGAATGACCAGAAAACCAACCACCAAGGGTACGCAGGAGTTTACCAGTTTCTAGTCGCCATAGTTTAATTGTATTATCATTGCTACCACTGGCGATCGCCCGTCCATCTGAGCTAATAGCAACAGCAACAACCATACTGGAATGACCTCTGAGGGTACGTACGCATTGCCATCTTTGAAAAGTTGCAACAGGTGCTGGTGCTGTGGGTCGTTGTGGCTTGTGGGGTGGAGAGTGATTAGTGGGAGATGATGCGTGAGGTGTGAGCACCTGTGTGGGAGGGGTTTCGCTGAGTTTAACGTCGTCTAATAAATCCAGCCACTCCTGTACGGACTGGGGGCGCAGATGAGATTGCAAATTCATACCCCTCATAATTGCTTGATTGACCTCATCACTAATATTAGGATTAAGAGACTTCGGTGGTTCTAGGGGAATGCTACCCCGTCGTCTATCCTCAGCACTTCTTGGTGTGACTCCAGTCACTAAACTATACAAGGTAGCAGCTAGTGCATACACATCAATATATTCTCCCCGTGGTGCTTCCAATTCATACTGTTCTGGGGGAGCAAAACCAGGAGTACGATACACTGTATGCCTTTGGATAATATTGGGAATAAATTCTCTGGCAATACCAAAGTCAATCAGCACAGCTTCTGATTTGCCAGCACGGATCATAATGTTACGTGGTTTGATATCCCGATGCAGCAAACCTTTACTATGAATGACCTTCAATGCGTCACCAATTTGCCGCATGTACAAAAGTGCTTCAACTTCTGATAACACTCCCATACGCTGAAGGCGGTTGCCTAAGTCTTCACCCTCAATGTACTCTATTACCATGCAAGGCAAATTGCCTTCATCAAAAATATTTTCTATTTGCACTATGTGAGGATGACGACAGACGGCAAGCCGAACGGCTTCATCGCGGAAGTCTTGCTTTAATTTAGTTTGATGCGGTTTCCAGGTATCGTGATTAAGAATGTCTTCTCTAAGGGTTTTAATGACCCGCAGTTCATTTCGTTCATTTTTGGCGAGATAGGTGATACCAATTCCACCTTCGCCTAACTTTCTTTCGATGATGTAGCGTCCCCCAAACAACGCCTGTCCTGGATTCCAGACCATTAGATTAATGACTTCATTATGCTATTTATTTTGGCACGGTATTAAAGCTGGGTTAGGATAAAGCGGGAAATTGACAGATGGAGAAGATAAAAGGGATAAGGCAGAGATTCAAGATTTTGTGCTTCCTGAGGAAGATGTTGCACCCTCTGCGTAGAGTGCCCGTAGGGTATATTTTGAACTGATTTGTCCCCTAATCTTATTCTGTCACTATTAACAGTCATCTGACTCAACTCAACAAGCAGGCTATTAGCTAATTGATAGTATCTTAATATTTGTTTCAAAAAATCACGATAAGATGGGTTATGTTTTAATTATAAAACTGAGGGAGAAAATTTATCCAACAATTTCATGTAACGAAGGGAAATTTTTTCAAGTTGAGAAAAAGATACTCTTTGAAAAAGAAAGACTAAAAAAGTCTTAATTGATTAATAAATATGGCAAAATTTCTATTGATTGATTGTTTTTAAAAACTTATGTACAGAATCTGGGATGCTGTAGATTTATTTTGTAACTAATCTACGTTACCAGTCATTTTCTTTGAGTCTGTCTATGCAATCGATAAGACATGAGTTCAATGATTTGCTCCTTGTACTTTTATCTTCACATGCTCTGGCGTTATGTTTAAAAACTTAAAATTGAGACAAAAATTTACAGTTCTGCTCCTTGTCATTCTTGTAGTAGGTTTGAGCGTAAGTGGGTTGGCTCTTTCTGCTTTACTCAGACAGAATGCTACAAATGAAATTGCCTTAAGAGCTTTAACACTCATCGATACAATGACTTCTCTCCGTGAGTACACACTTACCCAAATCTATCCAGAACTCGCTGATAAACTGGAAGAAAAGTTTTTGCCTCAAGTTGTATCTGCATATTCAGCACGAGAAGTCTTTGAAATTCTACGAAAAAGACAAGAATATCGCGACTTCTTCTATAAAGAAGCAGCGGTAAATCCTACCAATCTTCGGGATAAAGCGGATCCTTTTGAGACGAAAGTTTTTGAGCGTTTCCGAAAAGAAAAAGATTTAAAACAGGTGAGTGGATTTCGCTCACTCCCAGGGGGCGAAATATTTTACATTGCTCGTCCGTTAGCAATTAAGCAACAAAGTTGTCTTCAGTGTCATAGCACTCCTGAGGCTGCACCAAAAACTATGATTGAGCGTTTCGGCGCAGTTGGTGGCTTTGGATGGCACTTGAATGAAATTGTAGCGGCTCAATTTGTTTCACTACCAGCGAGCAAAGTCATCGAAAAAGCCTATCAATCTTCTCTACTGATAGTGGGAATTGTATCTGCTGTTTTTATAGTGGTCATTTTTCTAGTCAATGTCTTTTTGCAGCGACAAGTTATTATTCCCCTCAAGCGTATAACTCGTGTAGCTGAAGAAGTTAGCACAGGGCATCTAGAAGTTGATTTTGATCAGATTTCTAATGATGAGATTGGTAATCTTGCCAAAGCTTTTAAACGCATGAAGTTAAGTTTAGAAATGGCAATGAAAAGAATTAGACGTACTCAAGGAGGACATACAGGAGGAACAGGAGAAACTTAAGCTGCAACTAAATATCTTGTGTTTGGTTTGGTAGATTTCCAGGAAATATTTAGAGAATTAACAATTTAGTCAGCGTCTACGCGAATCCCAACGCCAAAGAAAAACCATTAACGCGACGACTCCTATTTGAAGTGCTAAGTTTGGCAAAGCGCTTTCAACATCACGTCCTGCAAGTAGCCCAGAAAGAAAGATGAGTACGCCGATAAAACCAGAAGCACCACAAGCTATGTAGATAAATTGCCGTAAGCCCCGATAGGGGGCTGCTGCTTCTGCTCTAAGACGGGCGTATTGTTCTGATTTCATACGATTTTTGTTATTTTGTTCTGTCATAAGCTATAATCTTCAAAAAAGTGTGCCGATGTGGCTCAGTGGTAGAGCACTCGATTCGTAATCGAGCGGTCGCGGGTTCAAATCCCGCCATCGGCTTTGTGATGAAGGATTTGCAAAATTTTAGAAAAATAACTTTCAAATGAATTTTTTACAGATAATTGTTATCCTAACCGCAGTTTGACCGGAAATCGGAGGGCGCAAGCTCCTAAATTATATGATGTTGTTGGCAAATAAATGAGGGATCACACCCCCCAAGCTTCTTGTTCCCTGGCTCAGCCAGGGAATGCACTACTAAGAGGCTCCGCCTCCAGTACTTAGATTGAAAAGAGCAATGTCCTAGTAGACTATTATCTGGACAAAGCCAGACATTTACTGACAAACCGCCTGACAAAACCGTCTACCTATTTTAAGAAAATTTACATCAACCGACTAGAGCCTCGTCGCCTGCATTTCCAGCCTCAGGCTGGAAACGAGCTTATGAGGGGTATCACCGCACACGAATTGACCAACAACATCATTCTATTTATGGGGATAAGCCCGTAGAGGAATTTATTCCCCGTCCAAACTCTTCTATCAAGTACAGCATACAGGAGCAAGAACTGCGATCACATCTTTATGGTCTGTCAGTGATGGCGGAACACAAGCTTTAATGAATGCTTTTACACATTTTTAAATCAAGGGAAAATGAGTAAGGCTGAATCTTTACATCAGGCGTAAGTCGCGATGATGACAGGCGACTATTCAGAGATAACTCAAGACCAAAATAGAGGAATTCTTAAATCTACACGCGAGAAGCTATCAGCAAAAGTCGCTAATCGTCTGAGTCATCCCTTTTATTGGGCACCTTTGATTTTAATTGGTAATGGTTTGTAAGTGTTCATGACTAGGAAAGTTCATACTATCCCGATGTGCAAACACTCAAGTAGTGAATTCTATAGTTGAGTGTACCATACAGGGATAAGTGGTTCGCGTCCCATGCCACAATAAGGACTGCGAGTTGTTACTTACAGTGAGGAGTAAAGCTCATGAATCGACCCCCTAACCTTGGCGTCACTATTTTCTTGTACATCGCTGGTATTCTGCTGGTCATTTTGGCTGCTGTTCTTTTACTACAAGCTTTTGGAGTGTTGAAGAACATTCCCAAAGAAGTCATTTGGGCTTTAGTGCTGTTGTCAGTTGGTTCAGGAATTCTGGCAGGGATTCGCAGTCGGCGCATTTAGTTAATATTGAAAGCAACTTGAGTAACTTTCTTAATGCTGATGGCTTTTCCTGATGTTTCGTTGCTTTCTGACCAAGTTCAGTGCCATTCTATATCCTTAAATATATATATTGACTGAGTTTCGTTAGGATAGTGTAGCCTTAGCAATAGCTACTATCTATATAATCTGACTCTAAGCGATACGTGCTGCTCCCTCACACTCATGACAACAACCACAGACTTCCTCAGTCATCTCAACCCCAGTCAACGCCGTGCTGTTGAACATCACTGCGGTCCCCTGCTCGTTGTTGCTGGTGCGGGTTCCGGCAAAACACGAGCGCTGACTTATCGCATTGCTAATCTTATTTTGCAACACCGTGTCGATCCAGAAAATATCCTAGCGGTCACCTTCACGAACAAAGCTGCACGGGAAATGAAAGAACGTATTCAAAAGTTATTTGCTGAACGATTGGCAATAACAGAATACAATGAGCGGTTTGATTTGTTGCCCGAATATGACCAAACTAAGTTGAGATCGAAAGTCTGGAAAACTTATATTAAAGAGATGTGGTGTGGTACTTTCCACAGTCTCCTTTCTCGCGTTCTCCGCTTTGATATCGATAAATACCAAGACGAAAAAGGACGCCAGTGGACACGGAATTTTTCCATTTTTGACGAGTCCGATGCCCAAAGTCTTGTAAAAGAAATCGTTACCAAACAGCTTAGCCTGGATAATAAAAAGTTTGAACCCCGTTCTGTCCGCTACGCCATCAGTAATGCCAAAAACCAAGGCTTATCACCCAAAGAATTTGAAATAGAACAACCCAATTATCGCGGACGGGTGATTGCAGAAGTTTACAATCACTATCAAAGCCGACTTGCAGAGAACAACGCCCTCGACTTTGATGATCTCATCCTCGTTCCTGTGAGATTATTTCAGCAGAACGAGCAAGTCTTAGGTTATTGGCATAACAAGTTTCGTCACATTCTGGTAGATGAATATCAAGATACTAACCGCACTCAATACGAACTCATCCGCCTTTTGACAACGAATAACGAAACTAAAAAGAGTGATTGGGACTGGACAAATCGTTCTGTTTTTGTGGTAGGTGATGCTGATCAATCTATCTATTCTTTTAGAATGGCGGACTTTACCATTTTGTTGGACTTTCAGCAAGATTTTGGTGACGGTTTACCGGATGAAGATACCCGCACAATGGTGAAGTTGGAGGAGAATTATCGCTCTTGCGAAAATATTCTACAAGCAGCAAACGAACTGATTGAAAACAACACCCAACGTATTGATAAAATCCTCAAAGCAACAAGGGGTGCAGGTGAGGAGATTTTTTGTTACAAAGCAGATGATGAAATTGCGGAAGCAGATTTTGTGATCAACCAAATTCGTTCTTTGGAAAACCAGCATCCAGAGATAAATTGGGGAAGTTTTGCCATACTTTATCGTACGAATGCCCAATCTCGACCGTTTGAAGAATTACTGGTGCGATTGGGAATTCCCTACACAGTTGTGGGAGGAATCAAGTTTTACGATCGCAAAGAAATTAAAGATATTTTGGCTTACTTACGGGCGATCGCCAACCCAGCCGATACACTCAGTTTATCACGAGTGATTAATACTCCCCGGCGTGGTATTGGTAAAGCGACCATCGACGCGTTGAATAATGCTGCGAGAGAATTAGGCACAACTTTGTGGGAAATACTGAGTGATGAGACAGCAGTCAATTCATTGGCTGGACGTTCTGCAAAAGCTGTCAATGGCTTTGCTCAGATGATTCGGAATTGGCAAGAACAAATAGAAACGGTTCCAGTTTCTGAACTTGTGCAAGGAGTGTTGGAAGACTCTGGATACATCAAAGACTTGCAAACACAGAGTACAGATGAAGCAGAAGACAGATTGCAAAACGTCCAAGAATTATTCAACGCAGTGCTGCAATTTGAAGAAGAGAACGATGATGTGAACCTGCAAGCTTTCCTTGCTAATACGGCACTGAGTTCTGATTTAGACAATTTAAAAGAAGGAGAAACAGCAGTTTCACTGTTGACTTTACACGCCTCAAAAGGGCTAGAGTTTCCGGTCGTGTTCTTGGTGGGGATGGAACAAGGGCTATTTCCCAATTATCGTTCAATGAACGATCCAGCCGCTTTGGAAGAAGAACGCCGCCTGTGTTATGTAGGAATTACTCGCGCTCAAGAACGATTGTACATAACCCACGCCCGCGAACGCCGCCTTTACGGTTCAAGGGAACCAGCCATGCGATCGCAATTTCTCGACGAATTACCCGAAGAATTATTAATGACTCGACATAAAAGCATTGCTTATACAAAAGGTGCTGATGGGAGTTCATCGCAGCGTGGAAGTTACCGAAAGCAAGGAACTGCTGAAACTTGGCAAGTCGGCGAAAAAGTTCTGCACAAAATCTTTGGCGTTGGAGAAATTACTCACATTTTTGGTTCGGGAAATAAAGTTTCTTTGGCAATTAAGTTTGACAGTTTGGGGCAAAAAATTATCGATCCAAGGGTTGCACAGTTGCAACGAGCGAAGTGAGAAGCAATTCAAGATCCACTACGAAGCTTTACATCCGAGCCAAAACTTCTTGCTAATTTCCAAGAGAACTGAAATGGGCGATGTCCTCAGACTTGCCCAACACGAGAACGTAACTTGATATAGCGCCTTCCTAAATGATTCGTGAGATAAAAAAACCCGGTATCTCCCAGATACCGGGTTTCTGAGGCTCTGTATTTTCTTACAAATGATTCCGGATTGCTATACGATGCAATCGCTTTGTTCTATCTTTTTCTCCAATTCATGGATTCATTCTAGAATCTCCCCACATCTGTAGTATTGCAAGCATCAAAGCGGGCTTTTATCATGAGGTAGCATACCCTTGGGTGTTTGGAGAACGGAAAATAATGTTAGGCAACAAAAAAAGCAAAGATACCCATAGGCTTGGGCAAAGAGCTAAACAGACTGTACAGCGTCTTGAAAGAAGCGCAGACGCCTTAAAAGCAGTTATTTTCAGAGCTTCTGCTGGGCTAGCCGCACCAGTTTTCGCAGTGGCTGGATGGTTTGCGATGACTTCATCTAGTATGGCTGTGACTGCCACATACAGGAATGATTTTCGTGTTTGTGCTGGACGACTTTTGAGTGTGGGTATAGCTGCGGATGCAGCATCACAAGCTTGTGCTGCTGCACTACGTCCTGGGGATCTGTCTACCTGCGTGATTAAAATTGGGCGACAAACACAAATTGCCGCATCAGATGCGCTGACAACTTGTAGGCAAGCACGGCGTCCTGAAGAGGTAGCGAGTTGCGTTGTTGGCATCAACAAGTATACTCGGGAAGCAGTTAGCCCAGAGGTTTTAAATTATTGTGGTCGTAGTTTGTTACCTGTGCGTTTTGCTCAATGTGTCGTAGGTTTGCGTGCTGAAGTCGATTTTGCCTCTACTCAAGCAATGGAAACTTGTATCGACGCCAGCGACAGAATAAGTGGCTTTCTGCCTTCTTTTGTACCGTCAAATAGGCAACCTACGGAATTTCGACCAACTTTTGAGTCTACTCCAGCGCCATCTGCGCCTTCTCAAACTCCGGCTGCACCGACTCAAAGTCCAACAAATCCAAGCAGCAAATAAGCTCTACTAACAGTTATCAGTTATCAGTTATCAGTTATTCAGTCAACATACTGCTAACTGTTAACTGTTAATTGGCTTTTAGTCTTCTTTCTTACCGAACACCATTTGTAGAATCATTGGAACTCCTCCGTCTTGGTGATATTTATCTGCCCAAGCACGGATGATTTCATCCAATTCTTCCATAGCTTTCTCAAATTGCTCTGGTGGGATATCTAGTTCTTCCAAAACACGCATTGTATTTGGTCTGCGTTCTGCCCAATCTCTCATCATCCGGAAATATCGAGCAGTATCTTCCACCATGATGTAAGTACGCTCTTGCTCATCAGCTGGGGCATAAAAAGGACGCGTCAGAGCGTAGAAGGGCATTCCCCAAGGTGAATCAATGCGTGTCACCGTACCAGAGTAGAGCAGACGGCGTTTGATATGCTCCGCCAATGCTTCACTCAATTCCATACGATGTTCTGGAGGCAAATCTTCTTGAGAGCGCTTGTGCAGGAATTCAATTAACTCTAAAAACTCAAAAGAGGTGATTAATTGAGCATCTGGCAGGTTAGAGGGTAGTTTTTGCTCAATTTGCCTTTTCTCTTCTGATGTTAGATTTGTCCCTGGAACGCGCGATCGCCCTGGTCGCCAAGGGTATTTTTCCATCCATACATAGGGTAACTGAATGAGATAGCGCGGTTCCTGAGAACCCAGCATCTTCAGCAATTTACCCTCAGTTAGCGCTTGTCTAACTTCCTCAACAATGATTTTTACTCGCTTCGGTTCGAGGTGGTGCAAATGACCTGTCATCCGCAGGTTTTGTCCCTGCTCCAAATAGGTCATGTAAATCGCACACTTTGCAGCCGTTGCTGCTGCATCTAAAAATGCCCCATGCCTATGCCCACTTGTTCGCATAGCGCTAAAAGCTAGGTATAGCATGATCTGATCCATTGCACTGGGGCCAAGACGTTTGATCAGATCTACGTCGTTACTCATATTACAAACAGTTGAATAGCACGTTTACAAAATTGTTAGTCCATGGAAAGTAAGCAGTATACACCCACCTAAAGGTAATGTCTTTACCTCAGATTATCTATTATGCGTTAAGTGTGAGTTTTGATGGTAGTCATAGTTGGCAATTCATCCGTATTTTCAAGCAAAAAGCATGAGTTCGCACTCTTTACTAGAGTTCCCTCAATACAAAAACGGGGAAGCCATTATCACCTTTACGCAGGTATCAATAGAGCGTATGCGCAGGAGCGACTACCAACAACTTCACAAGCGCACCTTTCCTCTACAGGTTTGAACTGACACAATGGGAAGTCGGATTTAACAAATAAAGCATGTTTTCAAGGAGGATGCTTTCTTATTAGGTGATTGTTTCAGTTCAACAACTAGCTAGTACATACAGCCAATGGGTAATATATCCGTCTAAAGAAAGGTAATTTTCGTGAGGTTGTTGTGAATTCAGGTTGTACCTGAGATCTTGCACCCATTTTCAAAACCCTATGGCTGACGCCACGCCTTACGGTGAGTCCAGCGCTGCGGGAGGGTCTCCAACGCCAGATGCTCTACTTGGGGAGACCCCAAGACCGCACTGGCTCCTCCGCAGGCGACTGGCTCCCTTCGCAGCGAGACCGGAGGTCTTCCCCGGAGGGCTATCGGGTGGGAACGGCACACAACGTAAAAATAAGGGTTTGAGCGAATGGTGAATCCAGCGCTGCAGGAGGGTTTCCCTCCGTAGGCGACTGGTGTTAGCGCAGCGAGACCGGAGGTCTTCCCCGTTAGGCGCAGCCGTGGCGTCAGCCATAGGGTAAACAGTGCCCATCTTACAAAAATTACAAAAATTGCAAGAAAGCAACTGGTGCAAGATGGAGTTGTACTGGGTAGAGCGAGATAATTGTGAGCGAGTTACTCCCTTCTGGTGTTTATTCAATATCTTCCCTACTGTTTTGACCTGCCTCAATAAAGATCCCCATAGAATGCAGGTTTAAGTATTTCACCTGCACGGGTAACAAAATTGACCAAATAGGGGGGTGGCGCGGCTTTTTATAAATTGCTGTACTGCTCAAAACTTGCAGTTATGTTTTGGCAGTAAAAAACAATTTTTTTTTAGGGAAAATAGCTGGCTTTACGTTGAAAAGATCCTCCAAAGTTCAAACTACCTTCGTATTTCGACAATTTTTTGTTAATTCTATCAATCTGACTTATATAGTAATGTTCGAGAAGATACAAAATATTA